>JBBWZS010000107.1:0-24914 GCA_039649175.1 Acidimicrobiaceae bacterium | reverse complement strand
CCACGTCGGCGAACAGGAAGTAGTGGCCGAAGCGGTGGCCGAGGTACAGCGAGTAGGCCGCCAGTCCGGCCACCGAGACCAGGATGGGGCTGTCGGCCCAGGCGATCCGGCGCAGGTCGACGAGGGGCGGCGACGGCGTCCCGGGAGCGGGCTCGGAGGCTGCGTCACCGTTCCCTCTGCCGATGCCGCCGTCGACCCGGCCCCGGGGGAACACCCCTCGCCGCTCCAGGGCCCGCACGACCAGGCCGACCACCACGACCAGTCCGACGGGACGAGCGGCGGTGGCCAGCGCGCCGGCCAATCCGGCCAGCCAGAGATGGTCTGCCTCCAGGAGCACGAACGCGGCCAGGAGGGCGGCGATGTACAGCGCGTCGGCGTAGACGGCACCGAAGAGATAGAAGGCGTAGGGGTACACCAGGAACAGGGCCAGGGCCGTCCACGCCGCCGGGGGTGAGAGGCGGTCGCGGAACCATGTCCAGACCATGGCCGCCACCGCGCCGCCACAGGCGAGGGTGATCATGATCCCGGCCAGCAGCGTGCTCCCCACCAACGCCCCCCCGGCGCGCATGGCCAGTGGGTAGGCGGGAAAGAAGGCCACCGACGACTGGCGCCCGGGGACGTACGAATAGCCGTGGTTGGCGATGTCGCGGTACCAACCCGAATCGAAGTGGACCCAGCCTTCCAGCCACGGGCTACCGGCGAAGAGGTGGGTGCGGGGGTGGGACCACGGCAACCACGCCGCCGACGCACCCACGACGACCCACAACACCACGGCCAGGATGGCAAAGGCCAGGGCGCCGTACCACCACGGGCCCGTGGCCCGGCCGTCGGCCGCGTCCGCGTCGGCCGGCCTGGGTCGGGTGGAAGCAGCTTGTCTCGACGGCATGGGTCTGGGCGACGTCTCCCGGTCCGCGCGAGGCCGCGAAGGCCGAAGTTAGCACCTGGCGGGTGGAGGTCCGGGGCTCAGGGGGACAGCCGGAGGCGCTCCCAGGAAGCGTCGGGGCCCCGCCGGTACACGACCCGGTCGTGGACCCGGTTCTCCCGGCCCGCCCAGAACTCCCACTCGGCGGGGACGAGGCGGTACCCGCCCCACCACGGCGGCCGGGGGACGTCGTCGCCGTGGTGGCGCTCGGTGAGCTCCACGATACGGTGCTCGATCTCGCCTCGGCTGGCGAGAGGCTGGCTCTGGTGGGACGCCCAGGCGGCCAGGCGATGACCCCTGGGCCGGCCGGCGAAATAGGCGTCGGCTTCGGCGTCGGGCACCGGGACCACCGGGCCCTCGACCCGGACCTGGCGCTCGAGCGGCGGCCACACGAACACCAGCGCCCCCCAGGCGTTGGCGGCCAGCTCCGTCCCCTTGCGGCTGCGGGTGTCGGTGTAGGCCACCAGTCCCCGCTCGTCGAGGCCCCGCAGCAGGACCGCCCGCGCCGAAGGCCGGCCGTCGGGCGTCGCCGTGGCCAGGACCATGGTCTCGGCGCCCACGTCGAGGGCCCGCTGGGCGGCTTCAAGCCATCGGCGGAACAGGGCGACGGGGTCGTCACCCGCCTCCTCGCCGGCGAGGGTGAGGTCACTCATCGTCGGGCCCGGGGGCGGAGGTCGGTCGGAACTCGGAGGTTCCCGATGTCGGGCGGCCGGATGTCGGGCGGCCGGATCTCAGGCGGCGCGACGGGCGGCAGCGCGGGCAGCCTCGGCCCGGCGGCGGCGGGTCCGCCGGCGCTCAGTCTCGGTGAGGCCGCCCCACACGCCCTGCTCCTCGCGGTTGGCCAGCGCGAACGACAGGCACTCCTCGCGGACCGGGCAGACGGCGCAGATGGCCTTGGCCGGTCCGGCCTCACTGTCGGTGTCGGGAAAGAACACGGCCGTGGGCGCCGTGCGACATGCCCCGGACTCCCGCCAATCGGCCTCGTCGAATCTCTCGGTCATTGCCATCTCGAGATAGTCAACACCGGCGGGTGGTAAAGAAATTTCCTGGTCCCGTCCTCCCTCCGGTTGGTCGTCGCCGGCCCTCGCTGCCATGCTCGGAGGTCAGTCACACCCACTCGAACGGGAGGACCATGAGCGACCGACGGCGGATCGTGGTGACCGGCATGGGCGCCATCACCCCCCTGGGGGCATCCGTGGATGCGACCTGGGACGCCATGGTGGCGGGGCGGTCCGGGGTGGGGCCCATACGGTCCTTCGACCCCACCGGCCTTTCGGTGCGCATCGCCGCCGAGGTGGTGGGCTTCGACGCCGCTGATCACTTCGACTCCCGCGACGCCCGCCGTATGGACCGCTTCGCCCACCTCGGCCTGGTGGCGGCACGCCAGGCCGTGGCCCAGAGCGGGCTGGACGTCGCCGCCGCCCCCCTACGGGTGGGTGTGGTCTTCGGCTCGGGCCTGGGCGGCGTGGGCACCCTGGTCGAGCAGGCGGGGACGCTGGCCGCCCGGGGCCCTGGCCGGGTCAGCCCATTCCTCGTCCCCATGATGATCCCCAACATGGTCGCCGGCCAGATCGCCATCGAGACGGGCGCCACCGGGCCCACGTCGTGCACGGTGACGGCCTGCGCGGCCTCGGCCACGGCCGTGGCCACCGCTGCCGACCTCATCCGCCTGGGCCGGGTCGACGCCGCCATCGCCGGCGGCTCCGACGCCGTCATCATGCCGCTGTGCATCGCCGCCTTCGCCCAGATGAAGGCGCTGTCGTCGCGCAACGACGACCCGACCGGCGCGTCGCGGCCCTTCGACCTCGACCGTGACGGGTTCGTGGTCGGGGAGGGCGGAGGCGCTCTGGTGCTGGAGGAGCGCGGCCACGCCCTGGCCCGGGGCGCCACCGTGTTGGCCGAGCTGGCGGGGCACGGGTCGAGCTCCGACGCGCATCACCTCACGGCGCCGGACCCGGCAGGAGCGGGCGCCATGGCGGCCATGCGGGCCGCCCTCGACGACGCCGACCTCGGGCCCGACGACGTCGGCTACCTCAATGCCCACGGCACCTCGACCCAGCTGAACGACCGCACCGAGGCCCTGGCCGCCCGGGAGGTGCTCGGATGCCACGTGCCCGTGTCGTCGACCAAGTCGATGACCGGCCACCTGCTGGGGGCGGCGGGTGCGGTGGAGGCCATCGCCTGCATCCAGGTCCTGCGCCACGGCGTGATCCCCCCGACCATCAACCTCGACTCGCCCGACCCCTCGTTCGGCATCGACGTGGTCGGCGGCCAGGCCCGGCCCACGAGCGCGGTGGTGGCGTTGTCCAACAGCTTCGGCTTCGGCGGCCACAACGTCACCCTGGCGTTCCGGGCGGTCTGACCTCGTTCCCCGGAGCGTCGAATTCGCTCAAGGGGGGGCCGGAGGCGGCCGATAACGCCAAGAGACGGCGACTTCACCCGAAGGTGCCGGGGCGGTCCTCGAGGAGGGTCATGGCCAGGCACGGAGGTCGCGGGGGCGGAGCGACAACGCTTGTGCCCCCCTCAGAAGAGGTTCGCCACGACGACGGCGACGCCGGTCAGGGCTGGGACGACATCATCCCCCGCGCCTGCGCCTGCGGCTATGTGAACACCGGATCGCCGCGCTGCCCGGCCTGCGGGGCGAAGAACACCGACGCCCCCCAGGTCGACGCCGGGTGGGGCGAGAGCCGTTTCGACGCCGGCTCGCCGTCGACGACCGGCGAGCGCCGGCCCGCCGCCAAGGCCGGCTCCAAAGCGGTGTGGACAGTGGTCGGCACCGTGGTCCTGAACATCATCCAGCAGGTCGTCGTGCTCGTCCTCATCGCCTCCCACAAGCTCGAGGCCGGCCCCGCCATCCGCCTGTCGCTCCTGTCGGGGCTGGTCTTCTACTCGATCGTGGCCATGGTGGTCATGGCCGGGTCGGCCCGGTTGGGCGTGCGCCCGGTCATCAGCTCGGGCCACGCCCTCACCGGCGCGGCGGAGGGGGCGGTGGTGGGCGCCGGCGCCGCCATCATCCTCGTGGCCGTCGCCTTCGTGGTGACCGGCCACCCCGTGCTCGACCCCGTCGCCGCCGCCATCACCAACCAGAGCGTCGCCGCCTTCGTCGTGGGTGCACTGCTCATCGCCGTGGTGGCGCCCGTCGTGGAGGAGCTGGTGTTCCGGGGCTTCCTGGCCGAGGCTCTGCGGCCGCGGGGCAAATGGGCGGCCCTGGTGGTGAGCTCGGCGGCGTTCAGCGTGGCCCACCTGCGGTTCGCCCAGTTCCGCTACTACGTCGCCCTGGGCCTGGTGCTGGGTTGGTTGTACTGGCGGCGGGGGCTGGTGGCATCGGTCGCCGCTCACGCCTGCTTCAACGGCATGCTGGTGGTCGCCGCCGTGGCCGCCTCCCACGGCCCGCCGGTGGTCCTGTCCGGTGGAGGGGCATCGATCACCGTGCCCGCCGCGTGGCACACCGTCGCCCATCCCGCCGCCGACGTCATCGCCGCCTCGGGGCCCTCGGGCGCCACCATCGAGGTGGCTCGCATCGACACCGGCGTCGAGCTCGACATCCAGAAGGTGACGGCCAACGTCACGCGGGGCCGGTTGGCCGGGCCTGCCGGCGTGTCGATCGATGCCTCGTCAGTGGCCCGTCTCGACCTGCCTGCCGGCCAGGCCGTCACCATGGCCGTCACCGTGGGCACCCACCACGGGCGGGCGGTGATGTTCCCCCGAGGCACGGTGCTGTGGGTGGCGACCGTCGAGACGGCCGGAAGCTCCCGCGCCGCCACCGACTTCCAGAAGTCCCTCGACACCCTCCACCTGCCCTGACCCCCACACGAATCGATCCGGACATGGCCTCCAGCAGCGTGGCAATCCGCCCGGGCCGTGGCGCGGTCGCCCTCACCCTCTCGGTCGTCCTCGCCGCCGGGCTGCTGGCCGCGGCGGCCGCCCCTGTCGCGGCCGCGGTAGGCGACATCACTACCATCGCCGGATCGGCAGGAGAGGGTCCGGCCACCGGCGTGTCCCAGGAGCCCAACGGCCTGGCCCTGCGGGGCAGCTCGCTGTTCGTCTCCGACGCCCGGGGCCACATGATCCGAGTCATCGACCTCACCACCGGTGTCGAGCGGGTGGTCGCCGGGACCGGAGCGCCCGGGGCGCGCGGTGACGGTGGGCCGGCCATGGCCGCCGGTTTCGACAACCCCGAGGGCATCGACCTCGACGCCGCCGGCAACCTCTACGTGGCCGACACCTACAACGGCGAGATCCGCAGGATCGACACCTCGGGCACGGTCACGACCGTGGCCGGCAAGATCGAGTACGGGCACTTCGCCGGCGACGGTGGGCCGGCCACCCAGGCGAACCTCAACAGCCCGACCGATGTGGCCGTCGATGCCGCCGGCAACCTCTTCATCGCCGACTACTTCAACCACCGGGTGCGCAAGGTGGACCCCTCCGGGATCATCACCACCATCGCCGGCAACGGGACCGAGGGCTACGGAGGCGACGGTGGCCCTGCCACCCAGGCCCAGTTGCAGCGTCCGGCCGGCGTCGCCGTCGACGGGGCCGGGGACGTGTTCGTGGCCGACTCGTTCAACAACCGGGTGCGCAAGGTCGACCCTGCCGGCATCATCAGCACGGTCGCCGGCACCGGGGCGACAGGCCTGACCGGCGACGGCGGCCCGGCGACGGCGGCCGCCGTGTACCAGCCGGGACGGGTCGACCTCGACGCCGCCGGCAACCTGTACGTGGCCCAGGACCAGGCCAGCGCCGTCCGCCGGGTCGACACCGCGGGCACGATCACGACCTTCGCCGGGCAGTTCCAAGGGATGCCGCCGGGCGGGGCCCCCATGGGCTCCCCCCAGAGCATGGTGTTCGACGCCGCCGGCAACATGTACGTAGCGGCGACCGGGTTCTCCGACAACCGGGTGCACAAGGTGACCCCCTCGGGGGCCGTCTCGGCCGTGGCCGGCAACGGCTTCGCCAGCTTCTCGGGCGACGGCGGTCCTGCCACCGCCGCCCAGATCGGTGAGGTGCCCCGCCTGGCCCTCGGCCCCGGCGGTGACCTCTTCGTCGCTGAGATCGACAACGACCGCATCCGGCGGGTCGATGGTTCGGGCACCATCTCCACCGTCGTGACCGCCGACTACAACGTGGGCGGGGCCATCGCCTTCGACCGGGTCGGGAACCTGTACTCGGCCGAGCCCTCGGTGATCCGCCGCATCGACAGCCGGGGGGGCGCAACCATCGTGGCCGGTACGGGCACCACCGGCTTCACCGGCGACGGCGGCCCGGCCACTGCAGCCCGCATCAACTACCCGTCGGGGATGGCACTCGACGCCGTCGGCAACATCTACTTCGCCGACGCCGGCAACGACCGCGTGCGGCGGGTGGACACCAACGGCGTCATCACCACCGTCGCCGGAGGAGGGCCCGGCCCGCTCGGCGACGGCGCTGCGGCGACGGCCGCCAGCCTCGACCTCTTCTACCAGTCGGGTGTCGCCGTCGACTCCCGGGGCAACCTGTTCGTGGCCGACGGCTACCACCTGCGGGTCCGCAAGGTCGGTACTGACGGCGTCATCACCACCGTCGCCGGCACCGGGACCTACGGCGCCCTCGGCGACGGCGGGTCGGCGACCGGCGCCTACGTGGGCTTCCCGGGTGGCCTGGCCGTCGACGGCAGCGACAACCTCTACGTCGTCGACGCCCACAACGCCCGGGTCCGCCGGGTCGACGGTCGCGGCGTCATCACCACCGTCGCCGGCAACGGCACCACCGGGTACCGGGGCGACGGGGGGCCGGCCACCTCGGCCGAGGTCGAGCTCAACGCCGGGAACCCCAGCGGCGCCACCCTCGTCGTCGACGCCTCCGGCAACCTGCTCGTCGGCGAGCCCCATCACATCCGCCGCGTCACCGGCGTGGCGTCACCGGTGCCGGCCCTGCCCGTCACCTCCTCGACCACGACCTCCACCCCGACCTCCAGCACCACATCCACCTCGACGTCCACCACGTCCACGTCCACCACGTCCACCTCGACGACGACGTCGAGCACGCCCACGACCGTGGCCCCGCCCCGGACCCGGGCCTGGGGCCTGAACCAGGTGGGCGAGCTGGGCGACGGCACAACGACCACCTCGTCGGCACCGGGCGCTCCCGGCACGGTGGTGGGAAGCGCCGAGGTCGCCGCCGGCTTCTACCACTCGGTGACTCGCCGGGACGACGGAACCGTGTGGTCATCGGGGTGGAACGCCCTCGGCCAGTTGGGCGACGGCACCACCGTCGAGCGCCACACCCCGGTCCAGGCCGCCGGGATCTCGAACGTGCGGGCGGTGGCAGCCGGCGCCGCCCACACCCTGGCGTTGCGCGACGACGGCACCGTCTGGGCGTGGGGATGGGGCGCCGTCGGCCAGTTGGGCACGGGCACGACCGTCGATCAGCACCTGCCCGTGCAGGTCCCCGGGCTCAGCCACGTGGTCGCCGTGGCTGCAGGCGCCTTCCACAGCCTGGCCGTGCGTGACGACGGCACCGTCTGGGCCTGGGGCTGGAACGCCGACGGAGAGCTGGGCGACGCCACCACGACGTTCCGCCCAGCGCCCGTGCAGGTGCCCGGCCTCACCGGCGCCCGCACCGTGGCCGCCGGGACCTACCACAGCCTCGCCCTCCTTGGCGACGGCACTGTGCGATCGTGGGGGTGGAACGCCTACGGCCAATTGGGCAACGGCACCACCGTTGATGCCCACCGGCCGGTCACCGTCGCCGGCCTCACCGCGGTCACCTCGGTCGCCGCCGGCGCCACCCACAGCCTGGCGGCGCGCAACGACGGCACGGTGCGCGCCTGGGGCTGGAACGGCGTGGGCCAGCTGGGTGACGGCACGACCATCGAGCGCCACACCCCGGTGGTGTCCGGTCCCCTCGCCGGGGTCCGGTTGGTAGCCGCCGGCGGCTACCACAGCCTGGCCGTGGGCACCGGCGGCGCAGTGCTGGCGTGGGGCTGGAACGCCTACGGCCAGCTGGGCGACGGCACGACCACCGATCGGAACCGGCCCGTCGCCACCCTGGTACCCGGCGGGGCGTTCACGGTGTCGGGTGGCCTGGCCCACACCCTGGCCGGGGCCCGGTGACGGCCAGGATGAGACATCGATCAGCGCTGGGCTTCGCGCTCACGCTGGGACTGGTCCTCGCCGCCGGCGTCCTCCAGACGACCGCCCCGGCAGCAACGGCAGCGGCAGCTGCAGCGGCGATCATCAATGTTCCCACCGACCAACCGACCGTCCAGGCCGGCATCGATGCCGGCTCCCCTGGCACCCGGGTGGTCGTCGCCCCCGGTGTGTACCACGAGCACATCGACTTCCACGGCAAGGCCGTCGAGGTGGCCAGTGCCCAGGGCCCGGCCACCACGATCCTCGACGGGGACCAGGGCGCCGGAGCCGTCGTCACCTTCACCTCCGGGGAGGGCCGAGGGTCGATCCTGCGGGGCTTCACCGTCCGCAACGGCCAGGACTCCGGGGTGCAGATCTCCCATGCCTCGCCCACCGTCACCGGCAACGTGGTGAGCGCGAACCTGGGTTCGGGCGAGGGTGGGGGGATCAACGTCTACTTCGGGTCGCCGCTCATCGAGGCCAACCACATCACCGGAAACGGCCAGTCACCCCGGTTCTTCGGTGGCTCCGGCGGTGGCGGCATCGGCATCCAGGGCGCGGGGGCCGCCGAGGTCGTGGGGAACACCATCGACCACAACTCGTGGGGGAGCGTGGGCGGCGCCATCGGGATCAACGCCGACAACGTCGTCACCCTGAAGGACAACGTCATCCGAGACAACTCCGTCCCGTCGGTCGGTGGCGCCGTGTCCCTCATCAACGACAACAACGTGACGTTCGTGGACAACCTGTTCGTGGCCAACCACGCCGGACACCAGGGCGGCGCTGTCTACGTGACCTCCAACCGCTCCGGCGGCGGGCCCTACTTCATCGCCAACACCATGGTGGCCAACACCGCGGCCGAAGGCTCAGCCCTGTACCTCGACGACCAGGACCTGGGCGAGATGGTGGTCGCCGACAATGTCATCGTCGGCCCGACCGGCGGCGCGGTCACGTGCAACGCCCGGCGGGGCATGTTCGCCACGCCCACGTTCTCCCACAACGACGTCTTCGACGGAACCCGCTTGCCGTACGCCGGCTGTGGCAACCCGACCGGCCTGTCGGGCAACATCAACGTCGACCCCCACTTGGTGAACGCCTCGGCGTCGGCGGGTGACTACCGCCTCAGCGCCGGGTCGCCGGCCATCGACGCCGGTGACAACGCCGCACCGGCTCTCCCGTCGGCCGACCTCAGCGGCCAGCCCCGGATCGCCGACGGTGACGGCGACGGCGTGGGGGCCGTCGACATCGGGGCCTACGAGTCCCCCGGTCCACGTGGCGCTGCACCCGGGCCCGCTCCGCCCGATCCCCTGCCGCCCGCGGAGATCCACGTCCCCACCGACCAGCCGACCATCCAGGCCGGCATCGACCGGGTCGCATCCAACGGTGGCATGGTGACCGTCGCCGCCGGCACCTACCGGGAGAACATCGACTTCCACGGCAAGGCAGTGAAGGTCACCAGCGTGGGAGGCCCGGCGAGCACGGTCATCGACGGCGGTGACAAGGACACCGTTGTCAGCATCGTGTCCGGGGAAGGCCGGTCGTCGGTGCTGGAGGGGTTCACTATCCGCAACGGAGGAGGCTCACCCATCGGCGGCGGCATCTACATCGGGAACTCGGCGCCGACCATCACCGGCAACGTCGTCACCCACAATCTCGGCGCCTTCGGCGTCGGCATCCAGGTCTACTGGGGAGCCGCGCTGATCCAGGACAACTCGGTCAGTGACAACCACCAGATACAGGGGTCGTCCGGCGGCCGGGGTGGCGGCGTGTCCCTCCTGGGCGACGCCCGGGCCGAGGTGGTGGGCAACCTCATCGAGAACAACAGCGATTCAGCCGGTGGCGGCATGTCGATATCGGGCGCAGGGGCAGTCGTGCGCGACAACACCATCCGGCGCAACTCCGCTCTGAACGAGGGCGGTGGCGTGATCATGAACGCCACCGACGTGGCCTTCACCCAGAACCTGGTGGTCGACAACTCGGCCAGCGAGCGGGGCGGCGGGATGTACGGCACGGTGCGGGCCACCCAGGGGGCGTCGGTGGTGAACAACACGTTCGCCGCCAACCGGTCGGCCGGTGGGAGCGCGGTGTGGTCCTTCGGGTTCGAGCCCGACGTGGTGGTGGACAACAACGTCATGGCCGGCCCCGCCGGCGCGACGGTGCTCGAATGCGAGGACCTCGGGTGGTACACGACCCCGGCCATCCCGCAGTTCTCGCACAACGACGTGTACAACGGTGACGCCCAGCCGGTGGCCGGCTGCGCCACGGTGGTCGGGACCAACGCCAACATCTCGAGCGATCCCAGGTTCGTCGAGCCGTCGCCGGTGGCCCCCGACTACCACCTCCAGCCCGCTTCCCCGGTCATCGACGCCGGGAACGACACCGCCCCCTCGCTACCACCGGTCGATCTCGACGGCCGTCCCCGCGTCGTCGACGGTGACGGTGACGGCGCCGCCACCATCGACATGGGCGCCTTCGAGGCGGCCGGCCCCGGCGCCCGATCGACGGGGTGGTCGTGGGGATGGGACCGCTACGGCCAGCTCGGCGACGGTGGCACCGACGTCACCCGCACGTCGCCTGGTCCCCAAGCCGGGTCGGACAAGGTGGTCGCCGAGTCGGCCGGGTACCTGCACAGCCTCGCCCTGCAGGCCGACGGCACCGTTCGGGCCAGCGGCTGGAACGCCGTCGGCCAGGTAGGCGACTCCACCACGACGGACCGCACTGCCCTTGTCCCCGTCCAGGGCCTGAGCGATGTCGTCCAGGTCGCCGCCGGCGGTGCCCACAGCCTGGCGCTGCGCAGTGACGGGACGGTCTGGGCATGGGGTTGGAACGGCGTCGGTCAACTGGGCGACGGGACGACCGTGGACCGCATGACCCCCGTCCAGGTCCCCGGGCTCAGCGGCGTGGTGGCGGTGTCGGCGGGTACGTTCCACAGCCTGGCCCTCGAGGCTGACGGGACGGTATGGGCCTGGGGGTGGAACTCCTACGGTCAGCTCGGTGACGGGACGACCCTCGACCGTCACCGGCCCATGCAGGTGAGCGGCCTCAGTGGCGTCCGCTCGATCGCCGCCGGCGGGCTG
This sequence comes from Acidimicrobiaceae bacterium, assembly GCA_039649175.1. Classification (GTDB taxonomy): domain Bacteria; phylum Actinomycetota; class Acidimicrobiia; order Acidimicrobiales; family AC-14; genus DATAQC01. Next base: position 13,803 of record JBBWZS010000107.1, on the reverse strand, counting down.
CACACCGTGGTGGCGACCGACAGCGGCGACGTCTGGGCGTGGGGCCTCAACGGTGTCGGTGAGCTGGGCACGGGGTCGATCGCCGACAGTCACGCACCCGTCCGGGTACCGGGGCTGGCAGGCGTCGTAGGAGTGTCAGCAGGGCTGTTCCACAGCATGGCCGTCAAGGCCGACGGCACCGCCTGGGCCTGGGGGTGGAACGCCTACGGTCAGCTCGGCGACGGGACGACCGATGATCGCCACCTGCCCGTCCGAGCGGCCACCGGGACCCGACCGGTCCGCCTCGTCGCCGCCGGCGCCTACCACTCGTTGTTCCTGCGCGACGACGCAACCGTGGCCGCCGCCGGTTGGAACGGCGTCGGCCAGCTGGGCGACGCGACCACCGTCGACCGCCACACCCCCGTCCCCGTCGCCGGCCTGGGACCGGTCACGGCCATCAGCGCCGGCTTCTTCCACAGCGTCGCCAGCTGACCTGAACCCCCCGGGATCACGTGCCGGGCGCGGGTGACTCCGGGAACCACAGGCGGATCCGGGTGCCCCCGTCAGGGGGCCGCTCGGCGGTGACCGTGCCCCCGTGGGCGTCGGCCACCTGGCGGACGATGGCCAGCCCCAGGCCCGATCCGGGCAACTGGTGGGCGTCACCAGAACGGTAGAAGCGGTTGAACACGTTGGGCAGATCGGCGGCGGCGATGCCCGGTCCGTGGTCACGGACGACCAGCTCACCGGCGGCCACGCTGATCTCGACGGCCCCCTGCGGCGGGCTCCACTTCACCGCGTTGTCGATCACGTTGGTGATGGCCCGGTCGAGGCGGCCGGCGACGCCGCTCACCGTCACCGGGTGCAGGTCGGTGACGAAGGTCAGCTCCGGCGCCCGCCGTTGGGCCCGGGCCACCGCCGTGGCCGTGAGCTCGTCGAGGCGGACGTCGACGCCTGGCTCCTCGTCGCCCTCGTGGCGGGCCAGCTCGATGAGGTCGGAGACCAGGGCCCCCAGGTCGGCGGTCTCGTCACGTAGCTCGCCCAGCAAGGGGGCGTGGGCCTCCATGCCCGGCTCGCGCCGCAGGAACTCGATGTTGGTCCCCAGGCTGGTGAGAGGCGTCCGCAGCTCGTGGGAGGCGTCGGCCACCAGGGCGCGCTGGGCGGCCAGCGACCGCTCCAGGGCGGTGATCATGTCGTTGAAGCTGGTGGCCAGGTCGGCCAGCTCGTCGTCACCCTCCACCGGCACCCGCGCGCCCGGACGACGGGCGGCGGCCACGCCCCTCGCCGCCCCTCGGAGGCGCAGCACCGGGCCCAGGGCGGCCTGGGCCACCAACCGCCCGGCCACGGCGGCGACGATGACGCCGGCGGCGGTGACGATCATGAGCACCACGGCCAGGCGGTGGAGGAGCTGGTCGACGCGGTCGAGGGGCGCCCCCAGCTCGACGGCGCGGCCCGGGCCGAGGGGACCGATGAGCACCCGCAGGTGGGACCCGAGGACGTGCACGTCGCGGAACACCGTGCCTCCACGACCGGCGGCGATGCCCCGCGCCTCGGTCACGAACGGCAGGGTCAGGCTGTCGGGGCGCAGCGGCGTGACCTGGCCGTCGGCGGTGACCACCTGGCCATCGCCCTGGATGAGGTCGGTCGACCCCGGCGCCGGACGGGCCAGGAGCAGCACCTGGCGGCGGAGGCCGTCGTCGACCTGGGAGCGGGTGCTGGCCGCCACGGCCACGTAGACGATGATCGAGGCCAGGACCAGGCTGGCCGCCACCGCCCCCGTCGCCACCAGCGTGAGCCGGGTGCGGAAACTCACCGCTCGACGCCGCTTCTCGGGCGCGAACCGCGCCGGCGACCGGCGCGTTCCGCGGCGGGGAACCGATGGGGACCAGGTCCCACCCCCCTGAGGCTCACGACTCGGGCGGTGGTTGGCGCAGGACGAAGCCCACGCCCCGCAGGGTGTGCAGCACCCGGGGCTCGCCCGCGGCCTCGGTCTTGCGCCGCAGGTAGCCCACGTAGACGTCGAGGGAGTTCGACGCCGGCCCGAAGTCGTACCCCCAGACCGCCTGGTAGATGGCACTGCGGGTCAGGGCCCGCTCGGGATTGGCCAGGAAGAGCTCCAGCAGGGCGAACTCGGTACGGGTCAGGTCGAGGAGCCGGTCGCCCCGCCGGGCCTGGTGGGCCACCGGGTCGAGCACCAAGTCGCCGACCCGCAGCTCGACGGTCTCGTCGGCGCCGGCCCGTCGCAGCAGGGCCCGCAGGCGGGCCAGCAGCTCCTCCACCGCGAAGGGCTTGGTGAGGTAGTCGTCGGCACCGGCGTCGAGGCCGGCCACGCGATCGGACACCTCCTGGCGGGCGGTGAGCAGGAGCACCGGCGTCTGGTCACCCATCCCCCGCAGCCGGCGGGTCACCTCCAGCCCGTCGAGGCCGGGCATCATCACATCGAGCACCACGGCGTCGGGGGCCGACTCCCCCACCGCGGCGAGCGCCTGGCGGCCGTCGACAGCGGCGTCGACCTGGTAGCCGGCCTGGCGCAGGATGCGTCCCAGCGACGCCTGCAACGCCGGTTCGTCGTCGACGACCAGGATCCTCACCCGCCCATGCTGGCCCCTCGGCCGCCCCCAGGCACAGAATTGAGGATCTTCTTAGCCGCCGCTTCGGACCTTCTCATCGTTGGTGTGGTCGACTGTCCCCATGCCTGAGACGTCCCGATCGCGCCCTGCAACCGTTCCCACCCGCCTCCGCTGGCTCGCCGCCCCGCTCGCCGCGGCCGCCGCCATCGGCGCCTACGCCATGGTGCCGAGCCTGGCCGGCGCCGACTCGCCGCCCACGCTGGCGCCGATCTCGGCCCGCGACCTGGTGGTCAAGGTCGAGCAGGCCAACGTGCCGGGCCTGTCGGGCGACGTCACCGTCAACTCCAGGCTGGGCCTGCCCGACGTCAGCCAGTTCGTCGGCAACAGCGGCAGCATCGCCACCACCCTGCTCACCGGCTCCCACACCATCAAGGTCTGGGAGAACGGGAGCGACGCCCGGCTGGCCCTGCCCTCGACGCTGGCCGAGACCGACGTGGTGCACAGCGGCAACGACCTGTGGGTGTGGGACAGCACCGGACAGCAGGTCCGCCACCTGGCCCTACAGGCCCACGACACCGCCGGCGCCACCCCCGAGGCCGAGAATCCCGAGGCTGCCGGACCCGAGGGACCCCCCACGCCGCAGGCCCTCGCCGACCATTTCCTCAGCTCCGTCGACCCCACCACCCGCGTGGTGGTTCGTGACACGGTGACGGTGGCGGGCCGTCCCGCCTACGAGCTGGTGCTGGCCCCGAAGTCGGGCACCACCCTGGTGGGCGACGTGATCATCGCCGTCGACTCGGCCACCGGAGTTCCCCTGCGGGTCCAGGTGCTGTCCCGTGACTCGGGCACACCCGCCCTCGACGTGGGCTTCAGCTCGGTCGACTTCTCCGTCCCGGCCGCCTCCACCTTCGCCTTCACGCCCCCGCCGGGGTCCACCGTCACCGAGGCCCACTCTGCCGCCGAGTTGTTCCTGCCCTCGGGTGGTGGTGACCACCCGGCCAAGAAGGCTCCGGCGGCGCCTGCGACCACCGACCCGTCGGCCGGTGCCACCAACGACACCAACGCCGGGCCCACGATCGTGGGCAAGGGGTGGGACGCGGTGGCCATCATCGACCTCGGATCCGACGCCACCGCCAACTCGAGCCTCGACACGCTGGGCAAGCTCGGCAGTGCCGTCCAGGGGCCGTGGGGGTCGGGGCGCCTGGTTCACACCACCTTGGTGAACGTGCTGCTCACCAACGACCACAGGCTGGTCATCGGGTCGGTGCCCGAGGCGGCCCTCGAAGCCGCGCTCGCCGGCCATTGACCGAGGCGGTAGCCAGCGACACGCTCGCCATCGAGACCACGGGGCTCACCAAGCGCTTCGGTGACCAGGTGGTGGTCGACGACCTCGACCTCGCCGTGCCCCGGGGCTCGGTCTACGGGTTCCTCGGCCCCAACGGGTCGGGCAAGACCACCACCATCCGGATGCTCCTCGGCCTGGCCTTTCCCTCCGCCGGGCGCATCCGCATCCTGGGGCGGCCACCGTCGGACAGCGACGTGCTCACCTCGGTGGGAGCCGTCATCGAAGGGCCTGCCTTCTACCCGTTCCTGTCGGGGCGGGCCAACCTCGAGCGCCTCGACGCCGTGGGTTCCGGCCCGGGCCGGTCCGGGCGCCGCCAGCGGGTCGACGACGCCCTGGAGCGGGTCGGCCTCACCGGGGCCGCCACCAAGCGGACCAAGGCCTACTCATTGGGCATGAAGCAGCGCCTGGGCCTGGCCGCCGCCCTGGTGCGCCCCGTGGAGCTGCTGGTCCTCGACGAGCCCACCAACGGCCTCGACCCCCAGGGGACCCGTGAGGTCCGCAACCTGGTGCGCAAGCTGGCAGCCGACGGCACCACCGTGTTCCTGTCGAGTCACCTGCTGTCGGAGATCGAACAGGTCTGCTCGCACGCCGTCGTGCTGTTCAACGGTCGCACGGTCGCCCAGGGCACCCTGCCCGAGCTGCGCGAGGCGCAGCGCCCGACGCTGCGGGTGGAGACGCCCGACCCGATCGAGGCGCTGGCCACCCTGCGGTCCATCGCCGGCATCGGCCTCGTCCAGCAGGCCGACGACGAGGTCACCCACTCCAACACGACCGTCCTGCACGCCGAGCTGCTGGGTGCCGCTCCCGAGGACATCAACAGCGCGCTGGTGCGTGCCGGCGTCAGGGTCCGCGCCCTGCACAGCGTGCAGCCCACGCTCGAAGACCTGTTCGTGGCTCTCACCGGGGAGGGCTTCGATGTTGCTCAGTGAGCTGGGCCTCACCTTCGGCCGCATCCGTACCCGCTGGTTGTTGGTCGTGTTGGCCGCCATCCCCGGGTTGCTCTCGCTGGCGGTGCGGTTCGCCGGCGGGCCCGAGGGCGGCGAGGGCCCCACCTTCCTCGACCAGGTGTCGCACAACGGCGTGTTCGCGGCCCTGGCCGGGCTCACCGTCGTCGTCCCCTTCTTCCTCCCCCTCGCCGTGTCCGTCGTGGCCGGCGACACCGTGGCCGGTGAAGCCAGCCTGGGCACGCTTCGCTACCTGCTGGTGCGCCCCGTGGGGCGCACGCGCCTCATCGTGTCGAAGTTCGTCACCGCCGTGGTGTTCTGCCTGATCGCGGCCCTGGCCGTGGCCATCACCGGGTTGATCGTCGGGTGGCTGTTGTTCCCCGTCGGTGAGGTCGTCACCCTGTCGGGCACCACCATCACCGCATGGCAGGGTGTGCTCCGGGCCCTGGCCGCAGCCGGGGTGGTCGGTGCGTCGATGATCGGGTTGACGGCCATCGGCGTGCTCATCTCCACCTTCACCGAGTCGCCGGTGGGGGCCATCGCCGCCACCGCCGCGCTGGCCATCCTGAGCCAGATCCTCGACGCCATCCCCCAGCTGCACGCCATCCACCCGCTGCTGTTCACCCACGCCTGGCTGAGCTTCGGCGACCTGATGCGCACCCCGGTCACGTGGGGCAACATCGTCCAGAACCTGGTCATCCAGGCCTGCTGGGCGACGGTGCTGATGCTGGCCGCCTGGGCCCGGATGACGACACGCGACGTCCTGGGCTGACCGGCGGCGCCGCCATGGGCTATGACGAACGCCTCGCTGACCGGGTCCGCGAGCTGCTGCCCGGCGATGCCGACGTCAGCGAACGGAAGATGTTCGGGGGCCTGGCCTTTCTCGTCGGCGGGCACATGGCGGTGGCGGCGAGTGGCCAGGGCGGCCTGATGGTTCGCGTGGACCCGGCGGCCTCGGAGAACCTCGTCGCCACGACGGCGGCCCGCCTCGTCGAGATGCGGGGACGACCCATGCAGGGATGGTTGCGGGTCGACAGCGAAGACGTCGACACCGACACCGACCTGGCCACGTGGGTGCACCTGGGCACCGCGTACGCCGCCTCCCTGCCCCCGAAGCGGTAGACGGGCCCCGCCCACCGCCGTCTAGCCGGACCTCGTCCTCGCCGACGGGCTCGCCGCGCCCGGTACCGGTACCCTTCATCGGATGGACGTTGGATCAAAGGACTGGGGATATGAAGTCTGCATCGTTTCCTGTTGATCGGCGCTTCCATGTGGGGTTGGTGGCCCTGCTCGCATGCGTCGTGGCTGCGCTGGTGGCCACGGTGACGCCGGCAGGAGCCACCGTCGTCAGCAACACGGGGCCGATCACTGTCCCCGCCGCCGTGTGCGCGGGGGTCGTCGGGCAGGCGACGCCCTACCCCTCGACCATCTCCGTCTCCGGCCAGACCGGCACCATCTCCGACCTGAACGTCACCCTCCACAACGTGAACAGCGACTACGGCGGCGACCTCGAGGTGCTGCTGGTGAGCCCCGCCGGAGCCACGAGCAACCTCCTCCTGCTCTCCGATGCCGGCCAGGGGCCCACCTCGCCGCTGACCAACGTGACCTTCACCTTCGACGACGGGGCGGCGTCGAATCTTCCGCAGAACAACCCGCTCGGCGCCCCGAACTCCACGGTCACCGCGAAACCGACGAACTACGCCGAGACCACCGCCGACACCTTCCCGTCGCCGGCCCCGGCGCCGTCGTCGATCAACACCACTCTCGCCGCCTTCAACGGCCTCGACCCGAATGGCACCTGGTCCCTCTACGTCGTCGACGACGCCTGCGGCAATGACGTGTCCGACACGATCTCCGGTGGCTGGAGCCTGGACATCACCACCAGCTCGGCAGTGGCCACGTCCACCTCGGTGGCGTCGAACCCCAACCCGTCGACCACCGGCCAGACCGTCACCTTCACGGCCACGGTGACCTCGACCGGTCCCGTCACCGCCGGCACGGTGACTTTCAGGGAAGGGGTGACCACCCTCGCCGCCAACGTCGCCGTGAACAGCTCCGGTCAGGCCGCCTTCACCACCTCCGCCCTCGCCGAGGGCAATCACGTGATCACCGCCACCTACAACGGCACGGTGTCTTTCGCCACCAGCAGCGACTCGGTGAACCAGCGGGTGGACAACGCCACCGTCGTCACCGACAACCAGTACTGCAACACCGGGGCCATCGCTGTCAACCCCCTGCCCAACCCGGCTACGCCCTACCCGTCGAACATCACCGTGAGCGGTGTGGCCGCCAACCTGGGCGACATCACCGTCACCCTCAAGAACGTCAGCCACAGGTTCCCCGACGACATCGACGTGCTGTTGGTCGGGCCCGCGGGCCAGAACCTGGTGCTGCTCTCCGACGCCGGCCCGGGCGCTTCTTCGGGGCCCGACGGTGCCAGCAACGTGACCGTCACCTTCGACGATGCCGCCGCCAACCAGCTCCCGCAGAACGCACCCTGGGCCCTGGCGGGCTCGACGATCAGGTCCCGGCCTGTCGACTACGACCCCGAAGGTGCAATCGACGTCTTCCCGGCGCCGGCCCCGGCGCCCTCGACTGCCACCACCCTTTCCGCCTTCGACGGCAGCAACCCGAACGGGAAGTGGAGCCTGTACGTGGTCAGTGACAACGCTCCCGACAGCGGCACCATCGCCGGCGGGTGGTGCGTCACCCTGACCGCGTCCGACACGACGCCACCGTCGGTCGCCATCTCCCAGGCTGTCGGCCAGGCCGATCCGACCGCCGTGTCACCCGTGAACTTCTCGGCCACCTTCTCCGAGCCGGTGAGCGGTTTCACCGGCGCCGACGTCAGCTTCACGGGGAGCACCGCCGGCGGCACGCTCGTCGCCACCGTCACAGGAGGCCCTACCACCTACAACGTGGCCGTCTCGGGGATGACGACAGCCGGCAACGTGGTCATCTCCGTCCCCGCCGGGGCGGCAGCCGACCTCAGTGGGAACCCCAGCCTGGCATCGACCCACCCGGACAACACCGTCGGTTGGCAACCTCCGGCCACGGTCGCGACCCAGGTCACGCCGGCCAGCGGCGCCGCCGTCACCGGCGACCCGGTGCTCGACACGGCCACCGTCACCGGAGTGCCTGGAGGACTGGTGCCCACCGGCACGGTGACCTTCACCCGCTTCTTCGACGGCCCGGGCGCCACCCCGTGCTCGGGCCCCAGCACCGTGTTCGGCCCGGTCGCGCTCACGCCGTCCAACCCGGCCACCACCCCTCCGTCGGCCACCGCGTCCACGGCCCCGGATCCCGCCCCGGCCACGCCCGGCACCATCCGCTTCGTCGCCAGCTACAGCGGTGACGCCAACTACGCCGCCGTTTCAATCAGCGTGTGCGGTACGCCCCACGAGAACGTCACCGTGACCCTCCCCACCTCCCCCGCCACGAGCCTCACCTGCACGCCCGGCACCAGCGGCGGGGGTGCCGCTGACGTCTGCACCGTGCGCGACGGCGACGGGGTCCGAACCGTCTTGGTCATGGACACGACCGCCAATACCCAGGTGTTCCCCCCCCTGACCTTCACCTGCCCGGGCGCCCCGACCTCGACGCAGTTCACCGTCCCGGCCAACACGAAGTACAAGGTGTTCGTCACCGACTGCAACACGCCGCGGGTCAAGACCAGTTTTGTCATCCGCGCCGACGGCACGGTGAGAGGGGTCTGAGGCAGGCAGCCCTCCCTACAGGGCGGCGAGCTCACCGAGGCCGTAGAACAGGCCGATGGCGCCGAGGAGGATGGCCACCGCCAGCTGCACGCGGCGGTTCCGGGCGCTGATGGTCACATGTGCGCCCAGCCGGGCGCCGGGCAGCACGCCGAGAGTGAGGAACAGGGCCAGGCGCCAGTCGACGTCGCCCAGCACGGCATGGGTGATCGTGCCGGGCACGGCGAGGATGCCGACGCAGGCCAGCGAGGTGGCGATCGAGGTCTTCAACGGCAAGCCCATGATCTCGGAGAAGGCCGGCACCAGGAGGGCGCCTCCGCCGATGCCGAGCAGGCCGGACAAAAGGCCGGCGGCGGCGCCGACGCCGGCCCCCGCCAGCAGCGAGTAGGTCCGCGGCCGGGGCGCGAAGGGCGGTGCATCACTCGCAGCCGGGGCCGAGCCGGACGTGGCCGACGGCCGCCCCATGCGGACGGCGCTCACCACCAGGAGCACGGCGGTGAAGACCATGAGCAGGTGCCCGTTGCCCGGCACGTGGTGCGACGACAGCGACCCGCCCACGACCGCCACCACTCCCACGGGTGCGGTCGCCGCCAGCACTCCCCAGTCGACCAGGTCCTCGCGCACGTAGCGGCTGGTCCCGGCGGCGGCACTCAGCACGATGGGCGGCAGCGTCGTCCCCACGGCGAGGAACGCGGAGGCGCCGAGCAACCGCACCCCGGGGGTGGTGATGATGGCGCCGCCCACGCCGATGGCGCCGGACAGGACGCCGCTCACCAGCCCGACGCACAGAGCGAGGACGTCCCGGAGAGGGCCGGGACTCACGGCGGTGAAGCTAGTCGGCGCTCAGGGTCCCCGGTGGGGGACGGTGCCGCTCAGGGTCCCCAGTGGGGGACCACGCCGGCGTACATCTCGACGGGAACGGTGCCCGAGTCGGTCTTGTTGTAGGTCCAGTCCGGCTGCTTCTGACGGTGGCGCTCGTCCCACACCGCCCGGCCGCCCCGGATGTCGACCAGCTCGGCGATCAGCTCGGGCTCGGCCGTCGGCCGGCGCCCGGCCAGATGGGCCTCGAACTCGTCGCCGAAGTGCTCGACGATGCTGCCGAGCACAACCTGCTGCTGGCTGGCCAGGAAGCACCGGGCCCGGTCGGCCACGGTGACGAGGCGCTTGCGGACGACGTCGTAGTCGTTGCGGGCACCCTCCGACCGGCTGATCCTGGGCAGCGCCTCGGCCAGCTTCAGCCCGTCGAGCTTGCACGGCAGGCACTGCCCGCAGGACTCCACAGCCAGGAAGCGGGCCACGCCGGCGGCCACCGCGGGCATGTCGGCGGTGTCGTCGAACACGATGAACCCGCCCGAGCCGACGCCGCTGCCGATGGCGCGCAGGGCCTCGTAGGTGAGCGGGGTGTCGAGCAGGTCGCCGGGGATGATGCCGTTGGCCACACCGGACACGACGGCTTTGATGGTGCGCCCGGGACGGGGCCCGCCGCCGATCTCCTCGATGATCTCCCGGAGGGGGGTGCCCATCTGCACCTCGCCCACGCCATGGTGCTGGGTCTGGCCGGTGATGGTGCACACCATCGTGCCCGGCGACTCCTTGGTGCCCATGGTGCGGAACCAGGCCGGGCCCCGGGCGACGATGCGCGCCACGTTGGCCAGGGTCTCGGTGTTGTTCACCAGCGCCGGCGCCACCGGGGCATCCGGGTCCATCTTGGCCACGGCCGCCTTGCTGGCGCCGATGCCCCGGCGGAAGGTGGGCACGATCCGGGGGAAGGGCCACCCGCCGTCGATGGTGTCGAGCAGGGCGCTCTCCTCGCCGTAGAGGTACTCGTCGGGACCCTCGAACACCACCACCTCGGTGCCCTCGGTCCAGCCCGCCACGTCGGCCTCCTCCACCGCCGCCTGCACCCGGTCGACCTCACCGCCGAACGATCGCTTCATGGCGAAGATGACCAGGTCGGCCCCGACGGCGCGCGCGGCGATGAGGGCGCCCTCCACCACCACGTAGGGGTTGCGTCGCAGGATCGACCTGTCCTTCAGGGTTCCCGGCTCCCCCTCGGCGGCGTTGACCACGACGGTGGAGGGCACCCCGGGCAACTGGTTGTCCGACACCGTCTTCCACTTCACGCCGGTGGGGAAGCCCGCTCCCCCCCGTCCCCGGAGGCCGGACGCGGTCACGGTCTCGATGAGTGCCGCCGGCTCCACCTGGGAGGCGGCCTTGAGGCCCTTGCCCCCGCCCCGGGCCAGGAACTCGTCGAGGGAGAGGATCGGCTGGGGATACAGCACGCGGTGTACTAGTGCCATTTTCCTACGATAGCCCATGTTGTGATTGTGTTCACTTTCACAACCGGGTACGCTCCTGCCCCGTCCTCCACGGGCGGGACGGCCTCGCGCCGTGGCGATGGGTAGAGTGCGGCCCTCGCGTCGAGCGGGCCGATGAGGCTCGGTCGCCAGCGCCACCTGGAGGTCGCACATGGAGATCGGACCGCTGACAACTCGGGCAGTGCTCACCGTCGAGGCGGGCGACAGCCTGCGTGAAGCGGCGGTGTCGATGATGGAGCGAGGAGTCGGATCGGCGGTCGTGCTCACCGACGGCAAGCCCACCGGGATCATCACCGACCGCGACGCGCTGCGGGCCATCGCCCAGGCCAAGGACGGCGAGGGCTTCACGGTGAGCGATTTCGTGAGCGGCAGGATGATGAAGGCGCCACCGACGCTCGAAGTGGTCGATGCCGCGGGCATGATGCGTGAGCGGGGGTTCCGCCACCTCATCGTGGTCGACGACGACGATGAGCTCGTCGGGGTCTTCTCCATGCGCGACCTGGTGGTGGGCCTGCTCGAGGAACGACGCCTCCTGGCCAAAGCGGCGAGCAACGACGCCTCTGCGTCGGCCTAGCCCGAGCCGGCCGACGGCAGGGCCGTGCAGTCGGGGCAACACCCCACCAGGTCGATGCGGTGATCGGTGATGACGAAGCCCGTCTCGTCGGCCACGACCTGGCCGGCGTCGGACAACGCCCGCTCCAACAACGGCGAGGCCGTGACGTCGACGACGGTGCCGCAGGCGACGCAGACCAGATGGTGATGGTGCTCGCCGGTGAGCTCCTCGGACAGCTCGAAGCGTCCGAGGTCGTCGGCCCCGGCCAGGCGACGCACCACACCGGCGTCGATGAGCACCGTGAGGTTGCGGTAGGCCGAGCTCTGCGGCACCCCGCCGGGAGCGAGATCGAGGATCTCGGGTGTCGTCAGTGGCCGCGGCGACCTGCTCAACACGTCCACCAACGCCCGGCGACCGACGGTGTAGCGCTGGTCGGCGGCGGCCAGCCGCAGAGCCGCCTGCTCGTGGAGATGACCGACTCCGGCAGGGGCAGCGCTCACTGATCCTACAGTGACACATTCGCACTCGTTGAGGTATCGATGGCCGCAGCCGTGTTGTGGCGCGTAGGGCCGGGGCAGCGGCTAGAGAAGGGGTGTCGTGGCAACGAACGAGCCATCCCGGAGACACCGGTCCACGGCCCATGTCGCCCGTCGACGGGTACGGCGCGTCGTCACCTTCCTCGTGCTGGCGGTGGTCGTCGAGGAGCTGGTGCTCCCCCAGCTCGCCGGCACGCGGGAGGCCCTTCACCTCCTGGGGCGGATCCAGCCGGCATGGGTGGTCGCCGGCATCGTGTTGGAGGCGGCGGCGCTGCTGTGTTACGGGCAGCTGACCCGGTCGCTGCTCCCACGGGCGACCCGACCACCGCTCACCACGGTGATGCGCATCCACCTGTCCACCCTCGGCGTCAGCCATGTGGTGCCGGGGGGCAGTGCCGTCGGCGCCGGCCTCGGCTACGACCTGTTCGTCCGGGCGGGAGTGAGCGGGCCCAACGCCGCGTTCGCCCTGGGCGCCCAGGGCATCGGCTCGGCCGTGGTGCTCAACCTGTTGTTGTGGATCGGCTTGTTGGTGTCCATCCCCTTCCACGGCTTCGAGCCGCTCTACACCACCGCTGCGGTGGTGGGCACATTGCTCCTGGCCGCGTTCTCGGCGGCGGTGGCCTCGCTCACTCTCGGCGAGGAGCGGACCGCCACCGTCCTGCGGTCGATCGTCACCCGCCTGCCCTTCCTCCGCGAGGACGCCGCCCAGGGGCTGGTGCACCAGCTGGCGTCACGCCTGCGCGCTCTCGGTCGCGACTGGCACCTGCTCATCCGGGCCATCGGCTGGGCGGTGGCCAACTGGCTCCTCGACCTGGCTTCGCTGGGGGTCTTCCTCGCCGCCTTCGGCCACCGGGTGCCGATCGACGACCTCCTCGTGGCCTTCGGCCTGGCCAATGTCCTCGGCGCCATCCCCATCACCCCCGGGGGCCTCGGGATCATCGAGGGGGTGCTCATCCCCACCCTGGTGGGGTTCGGCACGCCCCGGGGTGTGGCCCTGCTCGGTGTCGCCGCCTGGCGCCTGTTCAACTTCTGGATCCCCATCCCGATCGGCGCCGTCACCTACCTCTCCCTGCGGGTCGGCGAGAACCGGGCGGTGCCGGCGGCGGACAGCCTGGCTGATCTGGCCGACCGCGCCGAGGTGGGGGCGGAGCGGCCACGCCAGTGGGCCCGACGGGTGGGCATCGGCGGGTTCTCACGCTCGACGGGGGTGGCCTCGTCCCCCCAGCGGACGCAGCCCGAGGACCCAGGCCCGCCGGTGCCGCCTCCCCAGTCTTAGCCGCCTCCCAGTGCTGGCGGCCCGCCCCGACCTGGCTGCTCAGTGCACGCGGACCAGGCGCAGGGTGTCGGTGACGGCATCGGGCTCGGTCGGCGAGCCCACGAGCACTGCCACCAGGTCACCCGTGCGCAGGACGCCCGTCCTGACCGCGGCCTGCACGGCGAACCACACGATCTCGTCGGTCGTCGAATGACGGCCGACGAGCATGGCGGCTATGCCCCATGCGATGGAGAGCTGGCGGGCGGTGGCCAACGATGGTGTGGCGGCGAGGACCGGGACAGTCGGGCGGAACCGGGAGATGGCTCGGGCCGTGTCCCCGGTCTCCGTGCAGGCGATGATCCCCGCCACCTCGGCGTCTCCGGCGGCGCGCCAGGCGGCGGCGGAGATGGCGGCGGTGATCCGGTCGCGGACCGGCGCCCCGGCGGCCTCGTCGGTCTGCTGGCGACCGAGCTCGCGACCCCAGCGCCCGTAGTCGAACTCCTGCTCGGCACGGGTCGCCACCCGCGCCATGGTGCGCACCGCGCCGGCAGGATCGTGGCCGACTGCGGTCTCGCCCGACAGCATGAGCGCGC
>JBBWZS010000026.1:0-4019 GCA_039649175.1 Acidimicrobiaceae bacterium | reverse complement strand
CCCACCCGGATGCTCGTTCGCTACCGGGTGGTCGGACAGCGGCTGGCGTGGCTGACCTATGCCGCGGCGGCGGCGGACCTCCTGGAGAACACCGAGGCCTTCGCGCTGCTCCGCGGCGACCACGGGGCCGAACGGTGGCTGCGCTACGCCACCGCCGCCAAGTTCGGACTGATCGCCGTCCCCGCCTTCTTCGGGCTGTGCGCCCTGGTGGCCTGGGCCGCCGGGGCGACCGGACGCCCGCCGGCCGGGGCCGGCCCGGTGGCCGGTGCCCTCCAGTGGGCCCACAGCCAGGAGCCGGCCCCGGTCGCGTCGGCCTGGCAGCGGCTCACCTGCTGGATCCAGGGCGACCCGCCGTCGGCGCCGGAGGTGCCCCCGCCGGCGCGGGCCTCCCCCTCCGGGCTCACCGGCGTCTGCTTCTCCGGCGGCGGGATCCGCTCCGCGGCGTACAACCTCGGCGCCCTTCAGGAACTGCAGTCCTCCGGTGAGCTGAACCGGACCGACGTCCTGGCGTCGGTGTCCGGCGGTTCGTACATCGCCGGCGCCCACGCCATCACCGGAGCCTTCACCGATCAGGGCGCCATCGGGACCGTGCCACCGTTCGCTCCCGGCTCGGTCGAGGAGCAGTACCTGCGCAACCGGACGACGTACCTGTTCCCCGGGCTGGGCGGAACGGCCATCGCCCTCTGGCGGCTCGTCCGGGGGCTCGCGGTCAACGTCGCCTTCATCGTGGTGGTCCTGTTCGTCCTGGCCCGCCCCTACGGCTGGCTGGTGGGGCCCAACCTCGACTTCGACTGCCGCCAGATCCAGGGGGTGTCGACCACGACCACGGTGCCCGTCGGGCAGGGGACCGCGGTCGCCTGCCCGGGCCGGTCCGCCGATGTCGCCGGCCGGCCCACGAAGCGGGCCGTCCACTTCGACAGCTTCGACTGGGCTGTCTGGCCCGTCACCGTCGCGGCCGGCCTGGCCGTCGCCCTCGGGATGGTCGACCTGCTGGTGCGGCCGGCCGAGCGTCCCGCCCGCCGCGTGGAGGCCTGGTCGTTCCGGCTGCTGGTCCTGGCCCTGCTCGCCGGCACGCTGCTCTACGTCCTGCCGTTGCTGGCGGCCCGCCTCTTCACGGACTCGACCTACCACGCCAGTGCCCTCGACCGGCTTCCCGCGGGTACGGCGATCGGAGGGGTGGTGTCGTCGCTGCTGACCATGGTGGCGGTGCTGCGCCGGTCGGGGCCCACCCGTCCCGCCGGGGACACGGTCTCGGGCCCCTCGTTCGGCGTCGGCAACGTGGCCCGGCGGGTGAAGGCGGGCGCGGCCAAGGCGGGCGACGGGATCCTCCGGCTCCTCATGACGATCGTCGGTGGCGTGATCGGCCCGCTCGCCCTGGGGGCGACGTTCCTGGCCCTGGCCATGGGCTCCATGGTCCGTCCCGGGCTGGGCCCTGCGCCGTTCGGTACCTGGCTGCTGGTTCTCGCCGTCCTCGTGCTCGTCCAGGGCGTGGGCGACGCCAACCGCTGGTGCCTGCAGCCCTATTACAAGCGTCGCCTGCAGACGGCGTTCGTGCTCCGCCGCCGGTGCGACGCGCGCCGCGGGACGGTGGCCGAGGAGATCCCCTTCGACGACAGAGTCGTGCTCGGCGACCTGCTCGACACGCCCCGCCTGGTCGTCTGCGCCGCCGTCAACCTGACCACCTACGGGCTGCTGGCCCCGGGTCGGGCCGTGTCGACCTTCACCTTCTCCCGCCAGCAGGTCGACGCCGGCATCCTGGGCACCATCCCGACGTCCACGCTGGGCACGCTCCTCGGGCCGCACTACGCCCGGGACTTCACCGTGCCCGCGGCCATGGCCGCGTCCGGCGCCGCGGTCTCACCGGAGATGGGCAAGATGACCAAGCCGGCCTACCGGTTCCTCCTGGCCCTGACGAACGTGCGCCTCGGCGTGTGGCTCCCCAACCCGACGCGGCTGGTGGCGTGGGCCCAGGACCAGCCCGTTCCCGAGGTGCCGCCCGCGGAACCGTCGGCTGCGGTGGTCGAGGCCCGGGCCCGTCTGGCAGAGGCGGAGGCTGCCGAGGCGGTCGTCGTCGCCCGCCCCGAGGACGGGCCCGACCGCGAGGCCGACGTCCAGGGGGCCCGCATGGAGACCGAGCGCCGGCGCCGGGCCCTCGAGCGGGCGCTGGTCGCTGCGTCGCCGGCGACGTCCGACTTCGGTGGCTACCCCTGGCTGCCCCGCCCGTCGTTGATCTTCCGCGAGCTGTTCGGGCTCTACCGGGCCACGTCGCGGTTCGTGTACGTCACCGACGGTGGCCACTACGAGAACCTGGGCCTGGTGGAGCTGATCCGCCGAGGGTGCCGGGACATCTACTGCTTCGACGCCGCCGGCGACCGCGTCGACCGGTTCACCACGGTGGCCGACGCGGTGTCCATCGCCCGGACCGAGCTCGGCGTGCATATCGACATCGACCCGACACAGATGGCCCCGCCGAAGGGGGGCGACTTCAACGCCAAGGACTGCGTCGTGGGGACGTTCTGCTACCCCGGTCACGAGGACGACCCGGGCCATATCGTGTTCTCCAAGCTGGGCGTCGTGGCCGACGTCCCGGCCGACGTACGGTCCTGGCGCGAGACCCACCCCACCTTCCCCACCGACGGGACCGCCGACCAGCTCTACACGGACCAGCGGTTCGAGGCCTACCGGGCCCTGGGGGCGGGCACCGCGCTGCGGGCCATCGCCCTCATGCGGGGAATCCGCCACGACGGCCGGCCGGTGACCGCCGGCCCCCTCCGTCGGGGCCACACCGACTGCCCGCCGGCGACCGTCAGTTGAAGCGGTTCATGGCCACGGCGACACCGTCGGTGAAGATGGTCTCGACCGCCTCCGCCGCCTCGACCACGGCCACGTCGAGCTCGACCTGTTCGGCCTTGCGGGCGGGCTTGAGGACGAAATCGGCGCCGGCCTGGCGACCGGGCGGCTTGCCGATGCCGATGCGCACCCGGACGAAGGCGCCCGAGCGCAGGTGGGCCCGGACCGACTCCAGCCCGTTGTGGCCGGCCGTGCCCCCGCCTTCTTTGATCTTGATCCGACCGGCGGGCAGGTCGAGCTCGTCGTGGACCACGACGACCCGGCTCAGGTCGCCCTCGACGCCGTAGCGGCGGACCAGGCGGGCGGCCGACTCACCGGACAGGTTGACGAACGTCTGGGGAAAGGCCAGGGCCAGGAGCTTCCCGTCGATGCGGGCCTCGGCCACGAGGGCCCGCTCCTTGCCCCGCTTGAGCGGTGCGTTGTGCCGCGAGGCGAGAAGCGAGATGACGTCCGCCCCCAGGTTGTGGCGGGTGTGCTCGTACTCTTCGCCCGGATTGCCCAGTCCGATGGCGAGCAGGTGGGCGGACTCGCCCGTCCGTTCGCGCTGCAGCAGAACTAGCCTTCTGACGCCTCGGAGCCGGCGCCGCCGTCGGACTCCTCGGCTGCGGCTGCGGCTGCCTCGGCCGTGCCCTCTTCGACCTCGGTGGCCGTCCGCGACGCCTGGCCGGCGACGACTGTGTCCTCGGGGTCGACGTCGGTCGTGACGCCTTCGGGCAGCTTGAGGTCGCCCACCCGGATGGCCTCTCCGATGGACAGGTCGGAGATGTCGACCTCGATGACGTTCGGGATGTTGCCCGGGGTGGCGTGGACCACCAGGCTGAACAGCTGCTGCTCGACCAGGCCGTCGGCCCGGTCGACCTCGAGGGCCTCGCCGACCAGGTGGATGTTGACCTCGGCCGAGACGACCTCGTCGCGCCGCACGACCACGAAGTCGACGTGGTCGACGGTGCGCCGGACCGGGTGGCGCTGGAGCTGGCGGGCCATGGCCAGGTGGCGGGTCCCGCCCACGTCGAGCGATATGAGGGCGTTGAGCCCCGAGTCCGACGTCAGGGCGGCCCGCAGCTCACGGCTCCCGACGGCCAGGGGCAGGGGATCGATCCCGTGGCCGTAGAGCACGCCGGGCACCTTCCCGGTCGTCCGCAGCCGCCGGGCCTCGGCACTGCCCTTGA
>JBBWZS010000003.1:0-7375 GCA_039649175.1 Acidimicrobiaceae bacterium | reverse complement strand
TCCACGTCGCGGTCGACGCCCGGCTCGAAGCGCATGGCGGTGCCCGACGGGACGGCCAGGCGCATGCCGTGGGCCTCGGCCCGGTCGAAGTCGAGGGCAGGGTTGGCCTCGGCGAAGTGGTAGTGGGAGCCGACCTGCACGGGCCGGTCGCCGGTGTTCACCACCCGCAGCGTGGTCACCGGCCTGCCGGCGTTGATGACGACCGGGTCGGTGCCGACGCGGATCTCGCCCGGGATCACGTGATGGGCTGGTGGATGGTGACCAGCTTGGTGCCGTCGGGGAAGGTGGCCTCCACCTGGACCTCGTCGATCATCTCGGGCACGCCCTCCATGACGTCGTCGCGGCCCAGCACCGACCGCCCCGCCGCCATCAGGTCGGCCACGCCCCGACCGTCGCGGGCACCCTCCAACACGAAAGACGTGAGGATGGCCACGGCCTCGGGGTGGTTGAGCTCGAGGCCGCGCGCCCGGCGCTCGCGGGCCAGCCCGGCGGCCACATGGATCAGCAGGCGCTCCTGCTCGTGGGGGCTCAGCCGCACCGTCGCAACCTAGCGTCCCCTGCCGGGTGCGTCGTCGGCGGCACGGCTAGACGGCGAGGAGTCGCCGCACGGCGCCGTCCTCCATGGTGGCGGTGTCGCCCGATGCCACCACCTCGCCGGCGTCGAGCACCACGTAGCGGTCGGCCAGGCGCAGGGCGAACTCCACGAACTGCTCGACGAGCAGGATCGACAGCCCCTCGGCGGCACTGAGTTGGGTGATGGCCTGTTCGATCTCGATGATGATCGACGGCTGGATCCCCTCGGTGGGCTCGTCGAGAAGGAGCAGTCGGGGCTTGCGGACCAGGGCCCGGGCGATGGCCAGTTGCTGCTGTTGGCCCCCGGACAGGAACCCGGCCCGGCGACCGAGGATCGGGCGCAGCCGCGGGAACAGGTCGAGGGCGGCGTCGACGGCGGCCTTGTCGGGCCTGCCCGTGGCCTCGGCGACCACGGTGAGGTTCTCGGCCACGGTGAGGTGGGGGAACCCCTCCCGGCCCTGGGGCACGTAGGCCAGCCCGGCCCGCACCCGCTGGTGGGGGCTCAGGTGGGTGATGTCGCGGCCGTCGAACACGACCTTGCCGCGCGTCGGGCGCAGGACGCCCATGATGGTGTTGAGCAGGGTCGTCTTGCCCACCCCGTTGCGTCCCATCAGGCACGCCAGGCCGTCGTCGGGGACGGTGAGGGAGATGCCGAACAGCACCTGGGTGCGGCCGTAGCCCGAGTCGAGCGATTCCACCTGCAGCATCAGGCGAACCTGCCCATCAGGCCGTCGTCGAGGCGGTTGCCTCGACGCCGCGCTCCACCGAGGGCCGGCCCAGATAGACCTCCTGCACGGTGGCGTTGGCCTGGACCTCGGCCACGTTCCCCTCGCAGAGCACCTTGCCCTCGTGCATCACCGTCACCCGGCTGGCGAAGCGCCGCAGGAAGTCCATGTCGTGCTCGACCACCACCACCGTGCGGGTGCGGGCTACCAACTGGAGCAGCTCGCCGGTGCGGGTGCGCTCATCGCGGCTCATGCCGGCGACGGGTTCGTCGAGCAGGAGCAGGCGCGGGTCCTGGACGAGGAGCATGCCGATCTCCAGCCACTGCTTCTGCCCGTGGGACAGCTCGCCCGCCGGGCGCTCGGCCTGGGCGGCCAGGTCGACGGTCTCGAGCGCCTCGGACACCGGGGCGTCGATGCCCTGGCGACGACGGAGGAACGACCGGCCCCGGCGGCGCAGGCTGGCGGCCAGGTCGATGTTCTCGACGACGGTGAGGCGGTCGAACACCGTCGGGGTCTGGAACGTCCGGCCCACCCCGAGGCGGACGATGTCGTGCTCGCGCCGGCCGACGAGTTGGTGCTCACCGAAGCGCACCGTGCCCGACGCCGGGCGGGTGAGCCCGGTGACCGAATCGATGAGGGTCGTCTTGCCCGCGCCGTTGGGGCCGATCAGGAAGCGGAGCTCGCCTTCGGCCACGGAGAAGTCGAGACCGTCGATGGCCCGGAACCCGTCGAAGGTGACCTGGAGGCCCTTCACCTCGAGCAACGGCGGCGGAAGGGCCGCGGCGGGCGTGGCCGCCTCGGTCACGGTCATGCCGCCTCCAGTTCGGCGGCGCCGCCGGGCGCCGGCTGCGGGGCACGCCGCCGGAGCTTGCCCGGCACCTCGCGCAGGCTGGCCAAGCCGCCGGGAGCGAAGGCGATGACGACGATGAACAGGGCGCCCTGGACGTAGAGCCACCCGGCGGGGATCCGCTCCGAGAGCGTGGTGTGGGCGTAGTTGACGAGCACGGCCCCGACGACGGCGCCGACGAGGGTGCCCCGTCCGCCGACGGCGACCCAGATCACCATCTCCAGCGAGGCCACCACGCCCAGCATGGCCGGCGAGATGATGCCGACGACGGGGACGAACAGGGCCCCGGCCAGCCCACCCATGCCCGCCGCCAGCGAGAAGGCCACGACCTTGACCGTGGTGGGGTTGTACCCGAGGAACCGCACCCGCCCCTCGCCGTCGCGCACCGCCATCAGGAGCCGGCCGAACCGGCTGTGGACCAGCTGTCGGGTCAGGAGGAACACCACCCCGAGCGCGACTGCGGTGATCACGTACAGCAGCCTTCGGTTGGCGGGGTCGTTGAGGTCGTAGCCGAAGAGGGTGTGCACGTTGGTGAGGCCGTTGGTGCCGCCGGTGAGGCCTTGCTGGCCGATGAGCAGGATGACGAAGGCGGCGGCCAAGGCCTGGGTGAGGATGGCGAAGTAGGCGCCGCGCACCCGGCGGCGGAACACCAGGGAGCCGAGCAGGGCGGCCACGCCCATGGGGATGAGCACGGCGGCGGGGATGGCGAACCACGGGTAGGCGAACGGCTTCCAGAGCAGCGGGAGGCGCTCCACGCCGCTCCAGGACATGAAGTCGGGCACCTGGCCCGCACCCACCTCGGCCAGCTTGAGGTGCATGGCCATGGCGTATCCGCCGAGGCCGAAGAACGCGCCCTGGCCGAGGGTGAGCATCCCGCCGTAGCCCCACGCCAGGTCGATGCCGACGGCCAGGATGGCGAAGCACAGGTACTTGGCCAGCAGGTTGAGGCGGAAGTCCGACAACAACAGGGGCGCCACCAGCACCAGGGCGGCCACGACGGCGAAGACCACGCGTCGTCCGATCGCCTCCCGGCGGGACTGGCCGATGGATGGGACCCGGCTGTCGAGCAGGCTCGTTCTCATGTGAGCGAGCGCGTCCGCAGCACGACGAGTCCCTGGGGTCGGACCTGGAGGAAGGCCACGATGGCGATGAACACCACGACCTTGGCGAAGCTGGCCTGGGTCCCGTACTCGACGAAGGAGTTGAGGATGCCCAGGGCGAGGGCGGCGATGACTGCGCCGCGGAGCTGGCCGAGGCCGCCGACGACGACCACCAGGAAGGCGTCGACCACGTAGTTGGTGCCGAGGGTGGGCCCGATCGGGCCCAGGAGGGTCAGGGCCACGCCGGCGATGCCGGCCAGTCCCGAGCCGATGAAGAACGTGGTGCGATCGACGCGGTCGGTGGCCACGCCGCTACAGGAGGCCAGTTGGCGGTTCTGGGTGACGGCCCGCATGCGCCGTCCCTCGGGGAGCCGGTTGAGGAACACCCAGATGGTGGCCACGGCGGCGAAGACGAGGCCGATGATGAACAGCCGCGACCAGGGGAGGCTGACGCCGATCAGCGTGGGGCCGCCCCGCAACCACTCGGGTGCCCTGACGTCGACGTTGGGGGCGCCGAAGATGTCCCGGGCGAGCTGTTGGAGGATGAGGCTCACTCCCCACGTCACCAGCAGGGTGTCGAGCGGGCGCCCGTAGAGGCGGCGGATGAGCGTGGCCTCGAGCACCACCCCCATCAGCCCGGCCACGACGAAGGCCACCAGCACCGACAGGATCAAGGACTGCCCGACGGTTGTCCCGAAGGCGCCCTGGAGCACGTAGGAGGTGTAGGCGCCGGCCATGATGAACTCGCCGTGGGCCATGTTGATGACGTTCATCTGCCCGAAGGTGAACACCAGGCCCAGGGCGATGAGCAGCAGGATGGAGCCGACGCTGACGCCGGCGAACAGTTGGGAAAGGACGACGTGCATCGCCGGCTCCGAACGCTGCTACCGAGACGGACTAGGACAGGCCCGTGGCCCAGGGATAGGACTTGAGGAAGGGGTCGGGTTGGATCGGCCCTCCCGAGTTCCACACCTCCTTGATGAGCCCGTCGGGCTGGATGACGCCGATGCGGGCCGTCTTGGAGATGTGGTGGTTCTCACCGTTGACGGTGACCGGACCCTCGGGGGCGTCGAAGGTGATCCCGCCGGCGGCGGCCTTGACCTTCTCGGGGTTGGTCGACGCCGCCTTGGTCACCTCCGCCGCCCACAGCTTGACCTGGAGGTAGCCGGCCTCGACCGGGTCGTCGGTGACCCGGTTCTGCCCGGTCGCCTTCTTGTAGTCGGCGACGAAGGTGTTGTTGGCCGGGGTGTCGGTCGTCTGGTAGTAGTTCCAGGCCGTCAGGTGGCCGGCGACGTTCTCCGGCCCGATGCCCCGCACCTCCTCCTCGGCCACGCTGACCGAGAGCACAGGCAAGTCTGACGAGCTGACGCCGGCATCCTTCAGCTGCTTGAAGAAGGCCACGTTGCTGTCGCCGTTCAGGGTGTTGAACACGGCCTGGGGCTTGGCTTCTTTGATCTTGTTGATGATGGTCGTGTACTCGGTGGCCCCGAGGGGGGTGTACTCCTCACCCACGATGTCCATGCCGTTGGCCTTGGCGTAGGCCTTGATCTCCTTGTTGGCGGTACGGGGGAACACGTAGTCGCTGCCGAGGAGGAACAGCTTGGTCTTGCCCTGGCTCTTGAGGTAGTCGAGGCCGGGGATGATCTGCTGGTTGGTAGTGGCGCCGGTGTAGAAGATGTACGGCGACGCCTCCAGTCCCTCGTACTGCACCGGGTAGTAGAGGAGCGCCTTGTTGCGTTCGAAGACCGGCAGCATGGCCTTGCGGCTGGCCGAGGTCCATCCCCCGAAGGTGGCCGCCACGTTGTCGACGGAGATGAGCTTCTGGGCCTTTTCGGCGAAGGTCGGCCAGTCCGACGCTCCGTCTTCGACCACGGGGACGACCTTTTTGCCCAGGACCCCACCACTGGCGTTGAGCTCGTTGATGGCGAGGATCTCGGCGTCTTTCACCGATACCTCGCTGATGGCCAT
The DNA here is from genome assembly GCA_039649175.1 of Acidimicrobiaceae bacterium. Classification (GTDB taxonomy): domain Bacteria; phylum Actinomycetota; class Acidimicrobiia; order Acidimicrobiales; family AC-14; genus DATAQC01. The sequence goes on along the minus strand of JBBWZS010000003.1, from coordinate 2,162 downwards.
GGTGCCCGACAAGGAGTGGAGGATGCCGACCTTGATGGTGTCGCCGCTCACGCCGGGTTGGCTGTCAGTATTGGCGGGCGCGGATGTCGTCTTGGACTTGCTGCCGCAGGCGGACGCGATCAGCATCCCGGCGACGGCGAGTACGACGAACGCGCGCGAACGGGTCAGTTTCTTCAATGCCACTCCTCGGTCAAGGTGGGTGAACACTGGGGAAACTAGCCAGGGTCGTTTTCCGCCCGGGGTCCTGAACATTTCTGGTTTACTAACGGTGGCTTTCGCTCTTGTTTCCTCGGCGACGAGCTCGAGGGAGGGCGAGGAACCGGGTGGCGGACGGGCGGGGGTAGCCTGGGGTTCTTCTCGAACCACGGATCGCCGGGGCGGGCACGGTCGTGGGCGACGCCGGCGCTCGTGGTGAACTTCGAGGATGACCCCGGCAAAGGAGCCTGGCATGAAGGTGGTCTCTCTCCGACGGCTCGCTGCCGTCGCCATGGTCGTGCTGGGCACCCAGGCACTGGCGCCGGCGGCGGGAGCCAACCACTCGTGGAACGGCTACCACTGGGCCCGCACCTCGAACCCGTTCACCCTCACCCTCAGGAACGACCTGTCAGCCGCCTGGAAGCCCTATCTGGTCACGACAGCGGCCGACTGGTCCAAGTCGGCGGTCCTCGACATGACCATCGCCGCCGGGACGGCGGGCGACAAGCGCTGTGCACCCGTCACCGGGCTGGTGAAGGTGTGCAATGCCACCTACGGCTCCACGGCCTGGCTGGGGCTGGGCTCGGTGTGGGTCACCGGCTCGCACATCACCAAGGGTTCGGTGAAGATGAACGACTCCTACTTCAACACCCGCGCCTACAACACGACGGCGTGGCGGAACCTGGTGATGTGCCAGGAGGTGGGCCACACCATCGGCCTCGACCACCAGGACGAGAACGTCAACAACGCCAATCTCGGCACCTGCATGGACTACACCAACGCCCCCGGCACCAACCAGCACCCGAACAAGCACGACTACGACGAGTTGGAGACGATCTACTCCCACAGCGACACCACCACCACAGTGGGCGCCACCAAGCTTGCCGCCAGCGGCTCCTCGATCGACGAATCCGACGATCTGGGCACGGCGGTCCGTCACGCGCCGAACGGGCGACCCATCGTGTTCGAGCGCGACTACAAGGGTGCCAAGAAGTTCACGTTCGTCACCTGGGCCGAGTAACCAGCGCTTTCGGTTGCCCTACTCGCGCCGGATGAAGGCCTGGGGGCCGAGGGCGATGGTGACGCACGTGCACAGGAGCAGGTTGCCGAGCGTGCTCCCCACGGCACGGTGGAGGTCGAGACGGGCGCCGAGGGTGGGGACCTTCAGCGGCGCCGCCTTCCCCCAGAACACCGCCGTGTCCACCAGCTCGCCGACGAGGTCGAACCCGACCGCCGCCGTCGTCAGCAGGGTGAGCGTGCCGAGGTCGGCGGCGGTGCCGTCGCTCAAGGGATAGCGGCAGGCCGGATCACGGCTGTGCTCTTTGGGCAGCCCCGCCAGCCGGGCCAGGACCGAGCCGCCCGCGTCGCGCAGCTCACCGTCGTCGTCGACGCGCTCGACGGTGCCGACCGGTTCACCACCGGCAGTCGTCACCGTCGTCTGTCTCGCTCGGCAGTCGAGCGCCAGCTCGCCGGCCGGGCCCTTCACGGTGAAGCGGCCGGCGTCGCCGGTGTTCTTGAAGCCGAGGAGAACCCAAGCCGAGCCCACCTGGGTGCCGACGGCGATCGTGTCCTCGGGCGACGTCTTGAAGGTGAGGGTCAGCGCGTTGTTGAGCTTGCGGCCGGTGCGGGCGTCCACGACGGTGGCCGGTCCGAGGAGGCCGGGTGGACCCGATTCTTCAGGAGCGATGGTGGAGTCTGGCAGATGGTCGAGTCAGCCGGGCGTGCCCACCTCTTTGGGGACCGACGGGTCTGATCTCCAGCCGGCCGCGCCGATCCCTGCTGTTCCTCCTCAAACCCATCCGTAGGGCGGGGCCGATCATCTCTCGGGGGCTTCGCTGCTCGTCTGGTCACGCAGCGCCGTCTCGTAGGCGGCGCGCAGCTGATCGCTCGCACGCGGTGCGTCCGGGTCGGGGCGCGGGATGCCGAGGTGGAGCTCGCGCAGTTCGTCCATCATCGCCACCACGAGC
>JBBWZS010000048.1:0-16135 GCA_039649175.1 Acidimicrobiaceae bacterium | reverse complement strand
GCACCGTGCGGGCCGGGCTGGGCCTCGACGCCGACGCCCTGAAGACCGTCGGCGACCTCGCTGCCGCCCTGCGCGTCGACGACCTGCGCCAGGCCGGCTGGAAGATCGACGGGCCCCGGCGCGAAGGCGACGGCCTCACCTGGGTGCGGGCATCGCGCCCGGTGGCCGACACCGACGAGGCCGTGACCGCGCTGGCCCAGCTCAGCGGGCCGGGCGGTCCCTTCCGCGATCTCAAGATCGGTTCCTCCCGCTCGCTGTTGCGCAACCGCACCAGCCTGTCGGGCACCGTCGACCTGTCCGGCGGGCTCACCGGGCTGGCCGACGCCGACCTCCTCTCCAAGCTCAACGGCGGCCTGCCCCTCGACCTCGACGGCCTGCGCAAGGAGTTCGGGACCGACCTCGACAAGGTCGTCCGGATCTCCTTCGAAGCCCGACTCCCCGGCTCGGTCCACGCCAACGCCACCGAGAAGGCCGGCGGTCGCCTGGTGTGGCGCCCTCCGATGGGCGGGAGCGTGCCCATCCAGGCCACGTCGAAGGGCCTCAACGTCCTGCCCCTCGCCATCATCGCCCTCGTCCTGCTGGCCGTCGCCGGCGGTGGTACGACGTGGCTGGTGCTGCGACGGCGCCGCCGATGACGGCTTCCGCGTCGACTTGAGTACCTGGGAGGTACGCAACTCGACACGGAAGGGAAAATCCGGCCGGGCCGGCCGTCGGCCGTGAAAGGCTGCGGACCATGAGTGATTCGGCCATTCGTGTCGAGGGGTTGACCAAGCGCTTCGGCTCGGTCGTCGCCCTGGGCGGCATCGATTTCGACGTGCCCGCCGGGAGCGTCTTCGGACTGCTGGGGCCTAACGGAGCGGGCAAGACCACCGCCGTGCGCATCCTCACCACCATCATCCCGCCCACCGAGGGGCGGGCCAGTGTGCTCGGCCTCGACGTCGTGCGCGACGCCGAGACGGTGCGGGCCCGCATCGGCCTGGCCGGCCAGTACGCGGCGGTCGACGAGAACCTCACCGCCCGCGAGAACCTGCGCATGATCGGCCGGCTCACCCAGCTTCCCAAGAAGTCGCTGGCGGCCAGGGCCGACGAGCTGCTCGAGCGCTTCGACCTCGTCGCCGCCGCCGACCGCCCGGTGAAGACCTTCTCGGGCGGCATGCGCCGGCGACTCGACCTGGGTGCGGCCCTCGTCCACCGCCCGCAGGTGCTCTTTCTCGACGAGCCCACCACCGGCCTCGACCCCCGGGGTCGCACCGACCTGTGGGGCGTGATCGCCGAGCTGGTGGCCGAGGGAACGACGCTGCTGCTCACCACCCAGTACCTGGAGGAGGCCGACCGCCTGGCCCACCGCATCGCCGTCGTCGACGGTGGAAAGGTGATCGCCCAGGGCACGGCGGCCGAGCTCAAGGCGGGCCTGGGGGCCACCGTCGTCGAGGTCGGCTTCAACGAGGAGGCCGACGCCGTGAAGGCCCGGGAGATCGTGGCCCCGTTCGCCACCAACGACGCCGGCCGGGAGGGCATGACCGTACGCCTCGAGGTCTCCGACGGACCTCGGGCGCTGCGCCAGGTCCTCAGCGCCCTCGACGCCGACGACCTCAGCCCGGTGGCGGTGGCCCTGAGAGAACCGAGCCTCGACGACGTGTTCCTGAGCCTCACCGGCCATCACGCCGAGCCGGTTGCCGCCAACGGCGACGGTCAGTCCCCCACCGAACACCATGGAGGATCATGACGCTGACCACCGAGCCCGCCGACACCACCGTCGGGTCTCCCAGCCCCCTGAACCGGGCCGTGGGCGACGCCGTGACCGTGGCCGGGCGCAACCTGCTCACCATCGTCCGCCTGCCCCAGCTGCTGGTGTTCTCCACCATCCAGCCGGTGATCTTCGTGCTGCTGTTCCGCTACGCGTTCGGCGGGGCCATAGCAGGACTGCCGCCGGGTGTGCGCTATGTCGACTACCTGATGCCGGGCATCTTCGCCCAGACGGTGGCGTTCGGCGCCATGGGCACCGGCATCGGCCTGGCCGACGACCTCCAGAAGGGACTGATCGAGCGGTTCCGGTCGTTGCCGATGGCCCGATCGGCGGTGCTCACCGGCCGGATCGTGGCCGATCTGGTGCGCAACGTGTTCGTGGTGGCCCTCATGTGCATCGTGGGGTTCGCCGTCGGGTTCCGCATCCACACCAACCCCGTCGAGTTCATCGCCGGCCTGCTCGTCCTGCTGGCGTTCGGCTGCGCCCTGTCGGCCATCTTCGCCCTCATCGGCCTGTCGGTGCCCAACGCCGAGGCGGCCCAGGCCGCCGGCTTCCCCCTCCTCGCCCCCCTGGTGTTCGCCTCGTCGGCCTTCGTCCCGGTCAGGACCATGCCCGGGTGGCTGCAGGGCTTCGCCAACAACCAACCGTTGTCGGTGGTGATCAACGCGGTCCGAGCCTGTTCGCTGGGATCGGGGAAGGGTCCCGACGCCCTGCCGCTGGTGCTGGGCGGGCTGGCATGGACAGTCGGCGTCCTGGTCGTGTTCGGGCCCATGGCCGTCCGCCGCTACCGCCGAGCCGCCTGAGGTCCACGTCGGCGTCACACCCCGTCCCTAGGCTTGGCCGTCTATGACCACGAGCGAGCACCGAAGCGCAGCGGCGGAGCGCAGCGACCCATGAGCACGAGCGAGCACCGAAGCGCAGCGGCGGAGCGCAGCGACCCATGAGCAAGGTACGCACGGTCCATCGCTGCCAGGAGTGCGGGGCGGGCAGCGCCCGCTGGTCGGGGCGGTGCACGGCGTGTGGGGCGTGGAACAGCCTGGTCGAGGAGGTGGAGACGGTCCGGGTCGGGGCGGCCGGGGCCGTGGGCGGTGGAGGAGTGGGGCCGAGAGACGCATGGGAGGGGCCGGCGGCTCAGGCCGTGCCCATGGCCGAGGTGGTGTCCGACGGCTGGGCCCCCCGGCCCACGGGCATCGCGGAGCTCGACCGGGTGGTGGGCGGCGGCCTGGTGCCGGGTTCTGTCACCCTCGTCGGCGGCGAGCCCGGCGTGGGCAAGTCCACGCTCCTCCTCCAGGCCCTGGCCTCCGTCGCCGCCACCGGGGCCCGGTGCCTGCTGGTCACCGCCGAGGAGTCGGCCCAGCAGGTGCGCCTGCGGGCCGAACGGCTGGGCGTGGGCGGTGCGGGCGGGTTGTGGCTGGTGTCCGAGACCGAGCTCGGGCGGCTCCTCACCCTCATCGAGGAGGTCGAGCCCTCGCTCGTGGTCATCGACTCCATCCAGACCACCTTCGACGCCGACCTCGACTCCGCACCCGGCTCGGTGGCCCAGGTCCGCCACTGCGCCCACCGCCTGGTGCAGCTGGCCAAGCGCCGGGCCATGGCCACGGTGCTGGTGGGCCACGTCACCAAGGACGGCAGCCTGGCCGGGCCGCGGGTGCTCGAGCACACCGTCGACACGGTGCTGTCGTTCGAGGGCGACCGCCACCACGCCCTGCGACTCCTGCGGGCGGTGAAGCACCGCTTCGGCTCCACCGACGAGCTCGGCCTGTTCGAGATGGCGGCCACCGGCCTGGTGGGAGTCCCCGACGCCGGGGCGTTCTTCCTGGCCGACCGCCGGCCCGGGGTCCCGGGTTCCGCGGTGGTTCCGGCCATGGAGGGTCGCCGGCCGCTCCTCGTCGAGGTCCAGGCCCTGGTGGCGTCCACCCAGCTGGCGTTCCCCCGGCGCTCGGCCGAGGGTGTCGACAGCGGTCGCCTGGCTCTCCTGCTGGCGGTGCTGGAGAAACGGGCTCACCTCGACATCGCGCGCTGCGACGTCTACGCCCTGGCCGTCGGCGGCGTCAGGGTGACCGAGCCGGGCGCCGACCTGGCCCTGGCCCTGGCCGTGGCATCGGCGCACGCCGACGTCCCCATCGGGGCCGACATCGTGGCGTGTGGCGAGGTCGGCCTCGGCGGCGAGCTCCGCCAGGTGGGCCAACTCGAACGAAGGCTGGCCGAGGCGGCCAGGCTCGGCTTCCGGCAGGCGGTGGTGCCGGCTTCGGCCCCGGAGCCGCCCGCGGGCATCACCGTCATCCGCGCCGCCACCCTGGGCGACGCGGTGGCCGCCCTGAGCCTGTCCTAGGAGGAACTACGATTTCGAGGTGCCCGCCCGCCGACACCTGGGGCTGAACGATGCGCTCGCCACGGTGGCGCCCGGCCAGCCGTTGCGGGAGGGCCTCGATCGCATCCTGCAGGCCAACATGGGTGCGCTCATCGTCGTCGGCGACGGGCCCGAGGTCCTGGCCATCTGTTCGGGCGGTTTCTTGTTCGACGCCGAGTTCAGCCCCCAGCGCCTGTCGGAGCTGGCCAAGATGGACGGCGCCATCATCCTGGCCTCCGACGCCAGCCGCATCGCCCGGGCCAACGTCCACCTGGTGCCCAACCCCAGCGTGCCCACCTCCGAGACCGGCACGCGCCACCGCACCGCCGAGCGGGTGGCCCGCTCCCTCCACGGGGTGTCGGTGGTGTCGGTGTCCGAAGACATGTCATTGATCGCCGTCTACTACGGCGAGACCAAGCACCCCATCGAGCCCGGGCCCCGCATCCTGAACCGGGCCAACCAGGCCCTGGCCACCCTCGAGCGCTACAAGAACCGCCTCGACCATGTCTCCGGGTCGCTCGCCGCCCTCGAAGTCGAAGACCTGGTGACCGTGCGTGACGTGGTCACCGTGGTGCAGCGCATCGAGATGGTGAAGCGCATCGCCGAGGAGGTGCGCGGCTACATCGTCGAGCTCGGCACCGACGGGCGGCTGGTTCGCCTCCAGCTCGAGGAGCTGATGGGCGGCGTCGACGACGACCGCCGGCTGATCATCAAGGACTACCTGCGCACGGCCGACGACTGGCAGCTCACCGACGCCATCGACGCGCTGAGCGAGCTGTCCACCGACGAGATCCTGGAGCTGAAGTCGGTGGCCGAGGTGCTGCACCTCCCCGGCGACGCCGCCGACCTCGACCTGTCGGTGGCGCCGCGCGGGTTCCGCCTCCTGGCCCGGGTGCCCCGCCTGCCCGAATCGGTGGTCGACAACATCGCCGGGCACTTCGGCTCGTTGCACCGGATCCTGCGGGCGTCGGTTGCCGACCTGGACGAGGTGGAGGGCGTCGGCGCCAGCCGGGCCAAGGCCATCGAGGAAGCGCTCAGGCGACTGGCCGAGACCAGCATCCTCGACCGTTACGGCTGAGCCAAAACGCCCAAGTTGTCGTCCTGTCACTTTCCTGGCACTCTGGGGGAGTCCCCTTTTTGTACGTCCCCTGGGAGAGGCATGCCTTTCGACGTTGGCGACAAGGTCGTCTATCCCCACCACGGAGCAGCAGTGATCGAGCGACGGGAGCGTCGCGATGCCTTCGGCACCGATCGCGAGTACCTGGTGCTCAAGCTGGCCTACGGCGATCTCACCTTGATGGTGCCGGCCGACAACACCGACGAGGTGGGCCTGCGTGAGGTCATCAACGACGAAGAGGTCGAGGAGGTGTTCGCCGTCCTCCGCAAGAAGGAGGCCCGGATGCCGACCAACTGGTCCCGGCGGTTCAAGAACCACGTCGAGAAGCTGAAGTCGGGCGACATCTACCAGGTGGCCGAGGTCGTCCGGAACCTCTCCATCCGGGAGAAGGACAAGGGGTTGTCGGCCGGTGAGAAACGCATGCTCACCAAGGCCCGCCAGATCCTCGTGTCCGAGCTGACCTTCGCCATCGGCGTCGACGAGGAAGAGGCCGAGAGCAAGCTCGACGAGGCGCTGCTCTAGATCTCGCCGGACGCCCCGGCTCCAGTCCTTGCGCCCCGTTCCAGCCGGCGGTCCCCGATGAGCAGGTCCCGGCCCGGCTCTCACCGCAGTTCGCGCGCGCCTGGGCGAACGGCGCGCGTGGCACCGGCCGACCGCGGGGCGGGGGGCGACGTGGTCGAAGGCCGCCAGGCCGTGGCCGAGCTGCTGGCCGCCGGGCGACGGGCGGTGATCGACGTGTGGGTGGCGGCCGAGGCCGAACAGCGGTCGGCGCCGGTGATCGACCGCATCATCGAGCTGGCGGCGGCCCGGCGGGTGCCACTGAGACGGGTGAGCGGCGCCCGCCTGTCCGCCGAGGCCCGCACCGAGGCTCCCCAGGGCGTGCTGGCCCACGCCCGGCCGCTGCCCGAGGCCGACCTCGACGACCTGTGCCGGGCGAAGGACGCCATCGGCGCCGGCGGGCCCGGACCGGGACCGGGGGCCGGCGCGCCCTTCCTGCTCGCCCTCGACGGGGTGACCGACCCCCAGAACCTCGGTGCCCTGCTGCGCACGGCCGAAGGCGCCGGCGTCACCGGCGTGGTCCTGCCCCGCCACCGGGCCGCCCACGTGACCGCGGCGGTGACCAAGGCTGCCGCCGGCGCCGTCGAGCACGTGCCCATCGCCGTCGTGGGCGGACTGCCGGCGGCCCTGGCCCGGGCCCGCGAACTGGGGCTGTGGGTCATCGGCCTCGATGCCGGGGCCGACCAGAGCCTGTTCGACCTCACCCTCGCCGACCAGGCCGTCGTCGTGGTGCTGGGCGCCGAGGGGCGGGGCCTGTCACGCCTGGTCCGCCAGCGCTGCGACCTCATGGTCGCCATCCCCTTGCGGGGCCGGCTGCCGTCGCTCAACGTGAGCGCGGCGGGGGCGCTGGCCCTCTTCGAGATCAGCCGGCGCCGCGCTCCGAGCAGCTAGCCCGTCCGATCCGGCAGCAGGGCACGCATGGGCCCGGGCGCCTCTGCCGTTGACAACGTCACCGCCGGTGGCTACAACAGTTCAGCTTAGCTCTAGTCAAAGATCATCTACCGTTCACCGTCAGTGCACCGCGATCGTTGCACCAGGAGCGTTCATGTCGCACCATCTCGGGGCCGTCCACGTCGAGTTCAGCGATGACGACTTGGTCGTGCTGTTCCGACAGGGTCACCTCGAGGCGCTCGAGCTCCTCTTCGAGCGCTACCGCCGCTTCACGAGGGCCAAGGCACGGTCGTACTTCCTCGTCGGCGCCGACCGCGACGACATCGAGCAGGAAGGCCTGATCGGCCTGTACAAAGCGGTGCGTGACTACCGCCCGGAGCGCGAGTCGTCGTTCCGGGCCTTCGCCGAGCTGTGTGTGACCCGCCAGATCATGACAGCCATCAAGTCGGCCACCCGCCACAAGCACCAGCCACTCAACCAGTACGTGTCGCTGTCGGGGTTCCGGTCGCCCGACGGGTACGACGATCGCAGCGTGGAAGACCTCCTCGACACCCATCACGTGCCCGATCCCGCCGACATGGTGGTGTCGTCGGAGGGGATGGACGAGATGCGGACGTGCATGGCCCAGATGCTGTCGCAGCTCGAAGTCGCCGTGCTCGACCTCTACCTCGAAGGCCGGTCCTACCAGGACATCGGCGAGGCCCTGGAGCGTCATCCCAAGTCGATCGACAACGCGCTGCAGCGCATCAAGCGCAAGCTCGAGGCCCACCTCCAGGCTCGCGACGCCGTGGAGATGGCCCCCGCCGTGGCCTGACACTCGGGGGCTCTGCCCCCCGACTACCCCCGGGAGCCAACGATCCGTCTGTCTGCTCCGAGCCGGTGGTCGGATTCGAACCGACGACCTGGCGATTACAAGTCGCCTGCGCTACCGGACTGCGCCACACCGGCGGGCGGGCCCGCCCCCGCGCCAGACTGTACCCGTGCGAGGAGGATGCTTGACCTCGATGGCTGGCGCGGCAAGTCTGCCTCCAATGGGACTGTCGGATCGAGAGCGTGCGATCCTCGATTTCGAGCGGTCGTGGTGGGTCACGTCGGACGTCACCGGGCCGACGGTCGCCGAGCCTGACGCCGTCACCTCCACGACCAAGGAGGCGGCCATCCGTTCCCAGCTCGACCTCTCGCCCACCCGTTACTACGAGTTGCTGCGGGCGCTGTCGGGCTCGTCGGAGGCTGCCGCCTACGATCCCCTCGTGGTCCATCGCCTCCGTCGCTCGCAGAGCCAGCGGCGCCGGGCCCGGTTGGAGGGGTGGCCCGCCAGTCAGCCACCAGCCCGTTGAGCCAGGGTCCCGACAACGGGCGGCGGGCACCGAGCGACTCGCTGGTCGGCAACAGCGCACGCGGCATCATCCTGCTCGTCGTCGTCCTCGTGCTCGGCATCTTCATCCTCAACAAGTCCCAGAGCGGAGGGACGGCACCCACGTCGGTGTCGGCGGGCACCAGGACCACCACCACCAAAGCGGCCAAGGGCAAGGGTGCGACCACCACCACGCCGAGCACGCGGGCCATCCGTCAGCCCGCCGCCATCAAGGTCCTGCCCGCCAACGGCAGTGGCGTGTCCGGGCTGGGGTCCAAGGTCGGTGACCGTCTCACCGCCGCCGGCTACAACTCGCTGGCCCCGGCCAACGCCACCGGCCAGATCACCGCGTCGATCGTCGAGTTCGCGCCGGGCTTCGATCTCGAGTCGCTGTTCGTGGCCCAGGCCCTGGGCCTGCCGGCCACGTCGGTCAAGCCCCTGGCCGCCGACATCCCGGTGACCGACACCAAGGGTGCCGACATCGTCGTGCTGGTGGGCCCCGACCTCAACACCTCGGCCACGTCCACGACCGTCGCCGGGACGTCGGCCACCACGCCGACCACGGCGTTCCGGGTCACCACCACCACCGGCTGAGCGGTCACCGCAGCCGGCGGGTGTCCGACCGCACCTCGATGGCGAGGGTGCCGGTGACCTTGGCGCCCCGGTCGTCGCCCGCCGGCGCCACGACGAGCCCGAACTCGCCCCGGGTCACGGTGGTGGCCCGCTCGACCGCTCCGTCGGCCAGGTCGCGGGTGGCGGTGCCGTCGGTGGTCTCGGTGCCGTCCAGGGCGACGGCGTTGCCGCGCACCGCCGCCGTGCTGGTGACGGGGAGCCGGGTGGTGGCTCGGGTCGACGCCACCTTGCGCCCGTCGATCACGCCCAGGTCGACCAGGCGACCCGAGCCCACCAGGCGGGCCCCGCCGTCGCCGGGCAACCCGGCGGGGGCGTCGATGGTCCAGCGCTCCCCCGGAGCCAGCGGGCGGTCGGGTGGCGCCCCCGGGGCGCCGGGGAGGATCTGGGGCAGGGCGTCAGGACCGACCACCGAGGGGGGCAGGCCCTCGACGGCATCCACGCCCGCCAGTTGGGCGGCCCGGTCGAGGCGCACCACGAACCTACGGTCGGGCTCCCCCGCCTGACGCAGTCGGACCTCGACGCGTGCCTCGCCACCCTCGGTGGCGCTGACGACCGTCTCGTCCGCCTGCAGCACGATGTCGTCGACGGCTCGCTCCGGTTCGCCGCCGACCAGGCGGGTGGTCGTCACCGAATGGACCCGCACCTCGTAGTGGTACGTCGCCCCGACCGCCGGGCGGAACGACACCCGCACGGTGTCGCGATCACAGGCGCTCAGCCCTCCCAGCAGGCAGGCGGCGCCGAGCGCCACGGCACCCAGTCTCCGCACTCCCGCCAAGCTACCGGGCACCGGCCCGGTCGGAACCACCGCGGGTATGGTCCTGCGATGGCTACCTCCGACGTCGACGACGACCTGATCGCCGCCTTTCGCGACGAGCCCGGCCGCAGTGGTGTGTTCTGCGACTTCGACGGCACGCTGGCCGAGATCATCGACGCCGCCGACCAGGCCAAGCCCGTCGACGGCGCCGTCGAGGTCCTCTCGTCCCTGGCCGAGGTGTACGCCCGCGTGGCGGTGATCTCGGGGCGCCCGGCCCGGTTCCTCCAGGACCACCTGGGGGGCCGGGGCCTGATCCTGTCCGGGCTCTACGGTCTCGAACGGGTCGACGACGACGGGGTCCACGTGGCCGAGGAGGCCCGGCGCTGGCAGTCCGTCGTCACCGAGGTGACCGACCGTGCCCGTGACACCGCCCCGGACGGCCTGGTCGTCGAGCCCAAGGGGCTGTCGGTCACGCTCCATTTCCGCACCGCTCCCGAGCTGGCCGGCGCCGCCGAGGAATGGGTCAACGAGCAGGCCGAGGAGACCGGCCTGGTGGTGAGCCCGGGGCGACAGTCATTCGAGTTGCGTCCCGCCGTCACCGCGTCGAAGGGCACGGTGGTGGCCGAGGCCGCCGAGGGCCTGGGAGCGGCCTGCTTCCTCGGCGACGACCACGGCGACCTCACCGCCTTCGACGCCCTCGACGACCTGGCCGACGGCGGCGTGACCGTGATGCGGGTGGCGGTGCGCAGCGACGAGTCGCCACAGGAGCTGCTGGATCGGGCCGACGTGGTCGTCGACGGCCCCGACGAAGTCGTGCGCCTCCTCCGCCGCCTCCTCCCGGACCCCTCCGAGCCGGGCGACTCGTAGGCCCGCCGACCGACTACGACGGTTGGGCCGGGGACACCAGTCCGTCGGCGCCCGCCGCACCCTGCAACTGGTCGTCGAGCCAGTCCCGCGGCCTACGGGCGGTGGCCGCCCGGTACACCACAGCGGCATGGGCGGCCCGTTCCTCGGCCGACATGGCCAGGGCCGTGGCCAGCACGTCGGAGGTTCCGGCGATGTCGAAGGGGTTGACCTCGAGGGCGGCGGCGCCCATCTCCTCCCAGGCCCCCGCCTCGCGGCTCAGCGCCAGCACGCCGTCACGCTGGTTGACGAGGGGGCCCTCCTTGGCGACCAGGTTCAAACCGTCGCGTACGGGGTTGACGAGCAGGACGTCGTAGCGGCGAAGGGCGGCGACCGAACGGGGGAAGTTGTCGGTGGTGTCGACGGTGACGGGCGTCCACTCCGGTGTGGCCCACGTCTCGTTGATGTGACGGGCCAGGCTCTCGACCTCCTGGCGATACGAGAGGTACTCCGGCAGGCCCTCGCGCGACGGGTAGATGAAGGCGGCGAACACCACCTGGCCGCGCCACTCGGGACGGGTCCGCAACAGGTCGTCATAGGCGAGGAAGCCCCGCAGCAGGTTCTTGGACAGCTCGATGCGGTCGACGCGCACGATGAGCTTGCGATCACCGAGCGCCTCGTCGAGGTCGGCCACCTCGGCGTCGCAGGCCTCGGAGGCGGCGACGCCGCCGATGTCGTCGGGGTCGGGCGTCATGGGTGACACGAACGTGGCCGGCTTCATGCCCAGCACCGAGATGCAGCAGTCCTCGAAGTTGGTCGCCCAGCGACGGGCGTGGAAGCCACACGAGGTGTGGCTGCTCATGCCCACCAGCAGCTCCTCGGCCACCTCCGAGGGCAGCACCCGCAGGGCCCCGGGCTCGCAGAAGGGGATGTGGGTGAAGTGCATGGCCTGCAGGTCGGGTCGTTCCTGGGCCAGCCACGTGCCCACCAGGGCGAGGTGGTAGTCCTGCACGAGCACCACCGCCGCCTCCGGAGCCTCGTCGATGATGACCCGGGCGAAGGCCCGGTTCATCTCCCGGTAGGCGGCCCAGGCCTCTCGCCACCGCCGGTCGAGCCGGGGCCGCCGGGGCAGGTCGTACAGCCCGTGATGCAGGAACCACAGCGTGCCGTTGGAGACCACGTCGTAGGCCATCCGGTAGGCGTCGGGGTCGATGGCCAGCAACCGGATGCGGAAGCCCTCCTCGTCGAGGACCCCCTTGGCCGCCGCCTCGCGGTCGGCGTCGCTGATGGCCGACGCGACCCACAGGGCGTCGGCCTCGCGGGCGAGGGGGCCGAGGCTCGACACCAGGCCGCCGGCGCCCCGACGCGCGTCGAGGGCACCGTCGGGTCCCTTCGAAAAAGACAGCGGCCCCCGGTTGGACGCGATGACGATCGGGAGGGCGTCGTCAGGAATGCGCCACCATAACGGACATGACCACCGTCACCCAACGGCTGGTGGTGGCCGCGTTCGACAAGTTCCGGGGCACGGCCACCGCCGCTGAGCTGGCCAAAGCCGTCTCCCGTGCCGCCGGGTCGACCGGCTGGACGTGCGACGAGGCGCCCCTGGCCGACGGCGGGGAAGGGACCCTCGAAGCCCTCGGGGGCGACTCCCGGTCGACCACCGTGCGCGGGCCCCTCGGCCGGCCCGTCGAGGCCGAATGGCGACTCGACGGCTCCCAGCGGGCGGTGGTCGAGATGGCCCGGGCATCGGGCCTCGAGCTGGCGGGTGGAGCCGAGGGCAACGACGCGTTGCGGGCGACCACCTACGGCACCGGCGAGCTGATCGCCGCCGCCATCGCCGGCGGGGCGCGGCGCGTGGTGGTCGGCCTCGGGGGGTCGGCCACGACCGACGGAGGGCTGGGCGCGGTGTCGGCCCTGCGTGCCGCCCGGCTCGTGCATGCCGGGGGCGCGGGGCGGGGCTCGACCCAGGCGGGACCGCCCGTGCGGCTGGCGACCGAGGTCGTCGTGGCCTGTGACGTCACCACCAGGTTCGTCGATGCCGCCGAGCACTTCGCCCCCCAGAAGGGAGCCACGCCCGCGCAGGTGGCCCTGCTGCGGCGGCGCCTCGAGCGCCTGGCCCAGGTGTACGAGCGGGACTTCGGTGTCGACGTGCGCGACCTCGTCGGGTCGGGCGCGGCCGGTGGGCTGGCCGGCGGGCTGGCCGCGGTGGGGGCCGAGCTGGTGGCCGGCTTCGACCTGGTGGCGACCGAGCTCGACCTGGCCGAGCGGGTGGAGAAGGCCGACCTGGTGGTCACCGGCGAGGGCCACCTCGACGCCGAGTCGTTGTCGGGCAAGACCGTCGGCGGCGTGGTGGGGCTGGGCTCCGGCGCCGGCATCCCGGTGCTGGTGGTGGCCGGCGAGGTGGACGAGGCGGCCGTCCCGTCGAGCTGGGCCGGTGCCGGTGTGCACGTGGTGTCGCTGGTCGAGCGCTTCGGCACCGAACGGGCCATGGCCGACACCGTGGGCTGTGTCGAGGGCGTCGTGGCCGACCACCTCGGTGGCCGGTGAGCGGGAGGCGGCCTCCGAGGGGAAGGCATCTCCGGGTGGGTCAGTCGGGGTGGCGGTAGGCGGCCACCTCGACGATGGGCGGCCGCTGCGACCACTCCACGACGAGGGCCTGTCGACCGGGCCGGACCAGCTCGGGCGGGTCGTGCGACGCCACGTCGACACCGGCCCGGTCGAGGGCGGTCCGCAGCACGGCCAGCGCCTGGGGACCGAGCTCATCGAGAGGGCGGTTGCGGTGGGTGCGGCTCCCGAGGTCGACCTGAGCCACGGCGTCGACACCGAACCGGGCGCTGATGTCGACCAGCAGCCCCAGGTCGACGCCGTAGCCCTGCACGAACGGCACCTGCTCGAGCACCTCCCGGCGGCCGGCGAACTCGCCGGCCAGCGGCTGGGCCACCTCGACCAGGTGGGGGAACAGCAGGGCGAGCAGGGGCCGGGCCAGCAGCTCGGTCACCCGGCCACCCGTGCCCGACACCCCCTCGAGGGGCCGGTCGTAGAAGGCCTTGACGAAGCCGACACCGGGATCGGCGAGGAGCGGCCCCAGGACGCCGGTGACGAAGGCCACATCGAAGTCCCTCAGGTCGGCGTCGCAGAACGCCAGCAGGTCGCCCTTGGCCGCGCCAAGGCCCTTCCAGAGGGCCTCACCCTTCCCCCGGCCGGGCCCGCAGCCGGGCAGCACGTCGGATGCGGCCACCACTGTGGCCCCCGCCTCGGCCGCCACCCTGGCGGTGGCGTCGACCGAGCCGTCGTCGACCACCAGCACCTCGTCGACCAGGGGCACCGCCTCGACCAGCTCCCTGCGCACGGCCTCGACGATGGCGCCGACCGTCTCGGCTTCGTCGCGCGCCGGCAGGCAGAGCGACACGAACCGACCGTCCTTGGCCTCGACGAGGGCCTGAGCCTCGAACTGCGACCCGTGAAAGACCCGAAGGCCGTGACCCAGCACGGCCGCCATTGTCCACCACCTCGTTGCCGTCACAGGACATATGGGTCTGGAAGCCAGGCTCGGCGCCGTATACTGCTGGGATCATCCAGAGCGGTTGAGGGACCGGAGCCCGTCGACGCCGCGACAACCAGTTGGCCCCCGACAAGACGCGGGTGGCGACCAGGTGCCAATGCCCGGAGCGATGAGGAGGGACGTTGTTGTTCGTCGAAGGACTGCAATGCCGGGAGTGCGGCCGCGCCTACCCGGCCGAGGCGCTCCACGTGTGCGAGTACTGCTTCGGGCCGCTGGAGGTCACCTACGACTACGACGCGGTGGCGGCGGCCACGAGCCGCGCCAGCATCGCCGCCGGGCCCACCACCATCTGGCGCTACGCCAGCCTGCTGCCGGCCCACAACGACGGCGCCGTCGACCTGGGGGCGGGGTTCACCCCCCTCGTGCGAGCCGACCGCCTGGCCGCCGAGCTGGGCCTGGGTGAGCTGTGGCTCAAGAACGACACGGTGAACCCCACCGGGTCGTTCAAGGACCGGGTCGTGGCCGTGGCCCTGGCCCGGGCCCGTGAGCTCGGGTTCAAGGTGGCGGCGTGCGCATCCACCGGCAACCTGGCCAACTCGGTGGCCGCCCACGCGGCGCGCGCCGGGATGCGCCACTTCGTGTTCATCCCTGCCGACCTGGAGCCGGCCAAGGTGGTCACCAGCGCGGTGTACGGCGACAGCCTGGTGGCGGTGAACGGCAGCTACGACGACGTCAACCGTCTCTGTGCCGAGCTGGCGTCGGAGCACCCCAGCTGGGCGTTCGTCAACGTCAACCTGCGCACCTACTACGCCGAGGGGTCCAAGACCCTCGCCTTCGAGACCGCCGAGCAGCTCGGGTGGACGACTCCCGACCACGTGGTGGTGCCGGTGGCGTCGGGGTCGCAGCTGACCAAGATCGCCAAGGGCTTCTCCGAGCTGCACACCGTGGGCCTGCTCGACGAGGAGCCCCACGTCCGGGTCTCGGGTGCCCAGGCCGAGGGATGCTCACCGGTGGCCACCGCCTTCGCCGCCGGCGACCACTACGTCCGCCCGGTCAAGCCCAAGACGATCGCCAAGTCCCTGGCCATCGGGAACCCGGCCGACGGGGTCTACGCCCTCGACGCCGTGCGCTCCAGCGGCGGGGCCATCGAGTCGGTCACCGACGACCAGATCGTCGACGGCATCAAGCTGCTGGCTCGTACCGAGGGGATCTTCGGCGAGACCGCTGCCGGCGTCACCGTGGCCACCCTCGGCCAGCTGGCGGCCAAGGGCATCGTGCGGCCCGATGAGCGGGTCGTGGCCTACATCACGGGCAACGGGCTGAAGACGATCGACGCGGTCGCGCCTACGGTGGGGCCGACGGCCACCATCGCCCCCACCCTGGAGGCGTTTGCAGACGCCGTCGACGTCGAGGCGGGAGGTTTCTAGATGGGTGTTCGAGTGCGTGTTCCCACTCAGTTGCGGTCATTGTCGGGAGGAGCGTCGGAGGTCACCGTCGAGGGATCGACGGTGGGTGAGGTCCTCGGCGCCCTGGAGACGGCCCATCCCGGGTTCCACGGCCGGCTGTTCGACGACGGCGGCCAGTTGCGCCGGTTCGTCAACGTGTTCGTGGCCGACGAGGACGTGCGCTTCCTCGACGGCCTGGCCACCCCGGTCGACGACGGCAAGACCATCTCGATCATTCCGGCGGTGGCAGGCGGGTAAGGGCACCCCCCTTGCACCGGGACCCCTATCTTGGGGTATCGTTTAGCAGTCACAGGATGAGAGTGCTAACGAGCCGGCGCCCCACGAGCCGGGACCGGGACAGAGGAGCAACCGTATGCCCAAACTGATCGCCTTCGACGAGTCCGCCCGCCGTGCCCTCGAGCGCGGGATGAACCAACTGGCCGACGCCGTACGAGTAACGCTCGGCCCGAAGGGTCGCAACGTCGTGCTCGACAAGAAGTGGGGAGCCCCCACCATCACCAACGACGGTGTCTCCATCGCCAAGGAGATCGAGCTCGAAGACCCCTACGAGCGCATCGGCGCCGAGCTGGTCAAAGAGGTCGCCAAGAAGACCGACGACGTCGCCGGTGACGGCACCACCACCGCAACCGTGCTGGCCTGGGCCATGGTCCGTGAGGGCCTGCGCAACGTGGCCGCCGGCGCCAACCCCATGGTGCTGAAGAAGGGCATCGAGAACGCCGTGGCCACGGCCGTGCTCGCCATCAAGGACGTCTCCGTCGACATCGAGTCCAAGGAGCAGGTGTCGCAGGTCGCCGCCATCTCCGCCGCCGACCGCGAGATCGGCGACATGATCTCCGAGGCCATCGACAAGGTGGGCAAGGACGGCGTCATCACCGTCGAGGAGTCGCAGACCTTCGGCATGGAGATGGAGCTGGTCGAGG
>JBBWZS010000207.1:0-25489 GCA_039649175.1 Acidimicrobiaceae bacterium | reverse complement strand
GCGGGAGGCGATGAACTTGCCCTCCTCGACCGCGTCGGAGATGACCCGGCACATCAGCGTGCCGGCCCGGATGGCGTCGTCGTTGCCGGGGATGACGTACTGGATGAGGTCGGGGTCGCAGTTGGTGTCGACGACGGCCACGATCGGCATCCCGAGCTTGTTGGCCTCGGTGACGGCGATGTGCTCCTTCTTGGTGTCGATGATGAACACCGCGTCGGGCATGCGGTTCAGGCCGCGGATGCCGCCCAGGTTGCGCTGCAGCTTCTCCAGCTCACGGCTGAGGATCAGCGCCTCCTTCTTGGGCATGGCCTCGAAGTCGCCGCTCTCCTTCATCCGCTCGTACTCAGCCATCTTCTTGACCCTGGCGCTGATGGTCTGGAAGTTGGTGAGCATCCCGCCCAACCACCGCTCGTTGACGTAGGGCATGCCCACGCGCTGGGCTGCGGAGGCGATGGCGTCCTGGGTCTGCTTCTTGGTGCCCACGAACAGGATCGACCCGCCTCCGGCCACCAGGTCGCGCACGAAGCTGTAGGCGGTGTCGATACGCCCCAACGTCTGGTTGAGGTCGATGATGTAGATGCCGTTGCGCTCGCCGAAGATGAAGCGCTTCATCTTCGGGTTCCAGCGCCGGGTCTGGTGGCCGAAATGCATCCCGGCCTCCAGTAGCTGCTTCATGGTCACTACGGCCATGGCTCTCCTCCCCATCGGTTGGTCTCGCCTGCGCGCTGCGCTCAGACAGCGAGCGACCGTGGGTTACGAACAGGCGTGGGTGGCCCCGCGCCTCGTGCTCGGAGCCCTTGGAGTGTAGCGCGCCACGCCGACCCGACGGCTCGGCCTACCAGCCGGTTGACGCCGTGAGCGTGTTGTCGGCCGCCTCCCTCACACCCACCACCAGGGTGCCGCCGGGCCCGGTCGCCACCCCGCTGACCCGGCCGGCAGGGTCGGCCATCGTGGTGGCGCGGCCAGGACCGGCGAGGAGCAGCCTGCCGTCCTCGAGGGGGAGGGCGTAGCCGCCTCCGGGGCCCGGACCCGCCGGCCCGCCCCGCACGGCGGCGCCGTCGCTGGTCACCTGCCACCGCGACCGCCCGTCGACGGCGTCGAGCAGGGCCATGCCACCGAGGCGGTCGGCGACCAGGACCGCACCCCCGCCGGCGTCGAGGGGAGCGTCCTCGGGCGACCCTGCACCACCGATGTCGACCCGCCACCGCTCGGCGCCCGTGTCGGCGCTGAGGGCGTGGGCGGCGATGTCGCCGGCCGCCACCACCACCATCGACGGCCCCGTACCCGGTGCGGCCACCACCGCTGGCGCGCTCACACCGTCGGGGGGCACTGCCGTCGCCCAACGCTGGCGTCCGGTGGCGGCGTCGACGGCGATCACGCCGGCGCCGTCACCGTGGTCGGCCTCCCACGACACCACCGCGGCATCGCCGGAGACGGCGGCCGGGCCCAACGCCGGCCCGGGAAGCGGGGTGTGCCACTTGACCGACCCGTCGGCAACGTTGACGCCGACCAGCGAACCCTCCCAGGTGCTCACCACCGCCACCCCGGCGGCCACGACCGGCGCGTTCGCCCGCTCCCCGATGGATGCCGTCCACCGCAGGGCCCCGGTGGCCCGGTCGAGGGCCACCATCCCGTCCTCGGTGGCGACCAGCACGGCGTCGGCGGTGAGCCTGGGGGCGACGTCGCGGACCCGGGCCTGGTCGACGCTCCAGCGCACCTTGCCGGACCCGTCGAGGAGCACCACATGGGAGTGCCCGAAGGTGACGGCGACCCCGGCGTCGTCGGTGCCGGGCATGCCGACGTAGGAGGGACGGGGGGCGGCCCACTGCCAGCTGGTGGCCAACGACCCGGTGGTCGGCCCGGACGGGGCCGGGCCGGACGGCGGCGGGCCGGAGCTGGGGCGACCCGAACCGTGGCCGCACCCGGCCAGGCCGAGGCTCGTGACGAGCGACATGCCGGCGGCGACGGCGCGGAGACGGGCAGGGACAGGCGGGACGATGCTCATGGTGTACCTCCGGGCGTCGAGGCGGCGTGCTTGTAGAACACCGGGATGGGTGGATGAGGGGGCAGCATGGCGTCGACCCAGTACCCGGTCACCCAGGCACGAGCGGCGACGGCATCTTCGGCCGAACTGATCACGTGCGTCACCGCTGAGTCGACCAGCATGTCGGCGAGGGTCTGGCACGTGGGTGGGAGGCCGTGGATGGCCAGGCTCGCCTCGCGCCGGGCCTGGGCGGAACCGGGGAGCTCGTTGTGGGTGGAGAAGCCCCCGCCGCTGTCGACGACGATGTTGTCGGCACCCGGCAACCGGGTGTGCAGGGCGGCGACGATGGGATCGGTGCGGGCGCCGATAGACGTGACGTGCACCCCGGGCGGCAGCGGGGTGTTGTTCAGGCGGGCCAGGAGGGTCGACGTCTCGGAGAGTTGATGGATCGCCGGCCCGTTGATGGCGGCCTTGCCGGGCATGGCCACCCCCACCAGGTCCTCGGCCACCGAACCCGAGGCGCTCTGACCGAGCATGACCGCGGCGGTCGCCAGGTCGGCGCCGGTGTTCGGGACGCCGAACATCACCAGCGCGTTGATGGGAGGGAGGTCGTGGTCGCCGGCGTCGGCTTCCAGGGCCAGTGCCTCCCGAGCCACGATGCCGCCCTCGGAGTGGGCCAGGATGTCGACGGGCACCCCGGGGTGCTCCCGGCCCAGGCGCTCGAGTAGCTCGCGCAGCCGCCGGGCCGAGATGCGGATGTCCTGACCGGTGACCGGTTTGCTGTAGTCGTTCTCGCCGGTGGTGTCCCCGGCGTAGGAGAACCGGACGACATCCTCTTTGCCATAGCCGAGCGCCTGGGTGTCGAGGTTCTCGATGCTGACCTTCTTCTTCTTCTTCTTCGGGTCATCGCTGGCCTTCTCGCTCCACGAGTCGAAGCCGGCCACCTCGACGGCCAGGTGTTCACCGGGTCGCAGCGGCGGCGGTGCCACCTGGGCCGAGGTGCAGTGGTCACGCTGGGCGTACCAGTCGGCGATGACCTGCGCCCGGCGGGCCAACACCAGCCAGGGGTTGTTCTCATAGGCAGAGGACAGCACCCCGTGGAGGCCTGCGATCTGGCGATCGAGGCTGTCGAGGGCGAGGCGGGTCGCGTCGGCGGTGGCGGTGCCCGCGTGGTCACGGGCCCAGGCCACGGCGTCGGCCGTCGACCCCATGACCGACCCCGCCAGCCCCTGCAGGCCGGCCAACAGGCCCGACCTCTCGTGGGCCTCGCTGGCGGGGCGGCGCTCGTCGTCGGGCACGAGATGCACCTGGGGCGGCCCGGTGACGAAGAGCCCGGTGGGGTCGACGTAGGTGTCGCCCACCCTGGCTCCGAAGTGGAGGCGGTCGCCTGACGTGCCCACCACCTGGCCCTGGGTGACCCGGTCGCCACGGTGCACGGCGATCGACTGCAGGAACGAATAGCTGGTGCGCACACCGTCGGCGTGGAGCACGACCACGTGGAGGGTCCCGCCCACGGCGCCGGCGAACACGACCTCGCCGTCGGCTGCCGCATCGACGGGGGTTCCTGGGGTCGTCTGGTAGTCGACTCCCCGGTTCCCGGCCGCACCCGTGTGCGGGGGGGGTCGGAAGGGATCGACGATGGGCCCCGCCACCGGGGGGCGGTAGCTCACCGCTCCCGGGGCTGGAGGGCTCGGGAACGCAGGGTCGGCTGCGGCATGCGCAGACCCGACGAGGACCACGGCGACGGCCACAACGGCGGCCACACGGCGCATGGAAAACCCCCGGGACGACGACGACGACCACGGGGAAGCGCTGTCGGGGAAGTGCCGTCAGCACGGCGACGGCCCGCCGCCTCCGGGCGCCCGCCAGGGCGCGTGGGATCGACGGGGCCGAGCGAGGGGGGAAGGCGGCCGGGTGCCACCGGCCGAACGGAGTGTAGCCCCGGCCCAGTCACCTGACCAGGGGTCGGCGAGCCTTTTTGTTCAGCCCGCCAGCGAGGCGGGTGGGGCCGGTACCGGCGGGCCGATCAGGCCGATTCGCGCTCGGAGCGACCGAGCTTGGACCGCAGTTGCAGCACTGCCTTGGTATGGATCTGGCACACGCGGCTCTCGGTGATGCCGAGGACCTGCCCGATCTGGTTGAGGGTCAGGTTCTCGTAGTAGTAGAGGGCCAGCACCACCTTCTCGCGCTCGGGCAGGCGGTTGATGGCGGCGACCAGCATCTGCCTGGTCTCCTCCTCCTCGAACGCGGCGACGGGCCCCATACCCGCATCGGGGATGGTGTCCCCCACGGTGACGGCGTCGCTGCGGTCGGGACCGACAGCCAGCGTCTCTTCCAGAGCGACGATGCCGAAGAACGAGATCCGGGCGAAGAGGGTCTGGAGCTCGTCCTCGGAGATGCCCATGGCCGAAGCCACCTCGGCGTCGGTCGGTGTGCGCCGAAGCTCGTTCTCGAGCTTGGCGTAGGTCCGCTCGACGGTGCGAGCCTTGGCCCGGACCGACCGCGGCACCCAGTCGATCGAGCGGAGCTCGTCGATGATGGATCCCCGTACCCGGCTGATGGCGTAGGTCTCGAACTTGAAGCCCCGGCCCAGGTCGAACTTGTCGATGGCGTCGATGAGCCCGAACATGCCGTAGCTCACCAGGTCGGCGGGGTCGACGTTGTGCGGCAGTCCCGACGAGACCCGGCCGGCGACGTACTTCACCAGGGGTGAGTAGTGCAGGACGAGACGGTTGCGCGCCTCGACCGAACCGGTGGACTTGAACTCCTCCCAGAGCTCGGTGACACCCTCGTCGCCTTCGGTGGAAGCGGTGTCGACCACGGGCTAGGACCGCCGGACGGAGGGGTGCGCCGACCAGGGGCTGGCCGCCTCCACCTGCCGGTTCATCATCACGCAAGCGTAGCGGTCGACCGCACGAACGGTTGGAGACGCTCATGGCGACGATCGCCGCCCGTCGATGTCGCTCGTGACCCGTTCCCACCAGCCCCCGCGACAGGTCACCCAGCCGTCGCTCTGCAGGCGGGCGAGAGCCAGGCTGGCCGGTCCCGGATCGAGCCGGGTCCGGGTGATGACGTCGTCGAGCGACGCCGGTTCCCAGCCGACGGCGGCGAGGGCGGCAACCGCGTCGCCCTGGGGGGTGGGGCGGAGATCGGTCTGACCACCTGCAGGAACCGAGGAGAGCCCGAGGGCGACGAGGACGTCGAGGGCATCGCGCACCGGCGCACATCCGTCGGCCAGCAAGGCGTTGGGAAACGCCGACGCCGGGCTGCGGACGGAGCCGGGGACGGCCATGACGGGCACATCGCGCGCCATTGCCGCATCGACGGTGTGCAGCGACCCGCCTCGGGAGTGGGACTCGACCACGATCACCACCTCGGCCAGGGCGGCGATGACCCGGTTGCGGGCCGGGAACCGCCACGGCTCGGGCCTCGCCCCGAGGGGGGCCTCGGAGAGCAGCAGCCCGCGGGAGCTGACGTCGGCCCACAGGTGGGCGTGGGCCCGGGGGTAGACGATGTCGAGGCCCGAGCCGACAACCGCGATCGGGGCGGCGGCGCCGGCATCGAGCGCCCCGGCATGGGCGGCGCCGTCGATGCCGAGAGCCAGGCCGGACACGACCGCCACCCCGGCGTTGGCCAGGTCGCGCCCCAGCTCGGTGGCCACCTCGGCGCCGTACCGGGTGCAGGTGCGGGTGCCGACGATGGCTGCCCGCCTCGCCGCCAGGGCGGCCGGTCGACCGCGGGAGAACAGCACCGCCGGGGCCTCCTGATCGTCGGCCAGGTCGGCGGGGAACGCCGCCGAGCCACGAATGAGGACGTCGACTCCCGCCCGCTGATGCGCCGACCACTGCCCGGCCACATCGACGGCGAGCGCCGCCCGTGACCAGGCGGTCGCCACGGCGGCGCGATCGGCCCGGCACGCGGCGGCGACCGCGGGATGGGACACGGCGATGCCCCGGGCCACCCGCCTCCAGGCCTCGACCGGCGCCCACTGACCCAGGATCGCCCGCAACCGGCTGGGCCCCATCGCCGGCAGACCGGCCAGCGCCGCCACCCAGGCCTCGTCCGGCAACCCGTCGGGCACGCCGCCGGCATTGGGTTCGGGCACGCGGCCGGCATTGCGTTCGGGCCCGCCGCCGGTCACGCCGCGTTCTCCCCGACCACGATGTCGGCCCGCAACCCGAGGGCCAGGCTCACGTGCTCGTCATCGACGAGGTGCGGCGCCCCCGACAGGTCGGCGACGGTCCGGGCCACGCGCCGGACCCGGTGCAGACCACGAGCGCTCAGGGACCCACTGCGCAGGCGGTGTTCGAGGAGGCGCTCGGCCACGGGCGTCAGAGGCGCCAGCTCGTCGAGACGGTCGGCGGGAAGGTGGGCGTTGGCCGTCGAGCCCCGCGCCCGGGCGCGCTCTCGGGCCGCCGCCACCCGATCGGCCACGACCGAAGTGGGCTCGCCGGCCGGACCGCCGAGCAGGGCACCCACGTCGGGCCGGCCGACCACCACTCGCAGGTCGAAGCGGTCGAGCAGGGGGCCCGACAGCCGCCGGTGGTAGCGGGCCCGCGCCCCGTCGCTGCAACGGCAGGCGCCCCGAGGGCCACCTTCGCCGCACGGGCACGGATTGGTGGCCCCGACGAGGAGGAACTGGGCCGGGAAGCTCACGCTGGCCCGCGCTCGCGACACTCGGACGACCCCCTCCTCGAGTGGCTGACGCAGGGCGTCGAGCACCGGCGCCGGGAACTCACCGAGCTCGTCGAGGAACAGGACCCCACCGTGGGCGAGCGAGATCTCACCCGGGCGCATCCAGGCGCTGCCTCCACCGATCAGGGCCACGGCCGACGCGCCGTGGTGGGGGGCCCGGAAGGGAGCTCGGTCGACCAGGCCGCCTCCGGGCAACGGGCTCCCCGCCGCCGAATGGATGCGGGTGGCAACCAGGGCGTCGTCCCGGTCGAGCGGAGGGAGCAGCCCGGGCAGGCGCACGGCCAGCATGGTCTTGCCCGACCCGGGAGGCCCGCACAACAACAGGTGATGTCCGCCGGCGGCGCACACCTCCAGCGCGGTACGACCCAGGTGCTGGCCCCGGACCTCGGACAGGTCGAGGCCGCCGCCCGGTGGCGGCGGAGAGGGAGGGTCGGGGAGCGGGGGCCACGGTGCCTGCCCGCGGAGGCACTCCAGCAGCTCGGCCAGATTCGACGCCACCCGCACCTGATGGCGCCCCACCAGGGCGGCCTCGTGGCCACAGTCGACGGGCACGACGACACTCTCGGCCTCGATGGCTTCGACGAGGGGCACGACCCCGGGGACCCGGCGGATGGAGCCATCGAGGCCCAGCTCCCCGAGCATGCCGAGCCCGGCCACGGCCTCGGGAGCGAGCTCGCCGGCGGCCACCAGCAGGGCCACGGCGATGGGCAGATCGAGGCCGGCGCCACCCTTGCGGGAGCCGGACGGCGCCAGGTTGACGGTGACGCGGCGCAGAGGCCAGACCGACCCGCTCGACAGCAGCGCCGCCCGTACCCGGTCGCGCGACTCGCGGCACGCGGCGTCGGGCAGGCCCACGATGGTGAACCCCGGGAGCCCGGCCGAGACGTGGATTTCGATCAGCACGGGCGTGCCGTCGACGCCGAGCAGGGTGGCCGAAGGGATGGTGGCGATCAACGCGACTCCTCGGAGGGCGGTTTCCGGGAGGAGGGCCGTGAGCGCCGGCCACTCGAGCGCTGGATCAGAGAGTACCGCCAGGGTGGGACACCGAAAGGTCCGGTGCGGTCACCGCCCGGCTCCACGGGCGCGCGCCAGTGAAAGCGGCGATACTCGGGGCGTGGGATTCAACCCGTACCGCCCCCAGCGCCGCCGCCAGTCGGATTACGCCTTCGTCGGCGCCGCCTTCGTCGTGATGATCGTCCTGCTGGTCTGGGCCTTCCTGTGAGAGTCGCGGTGGCATCCGACCACGCCGGCTACCGCCTGAAGTCGGTGGTCGCCGAATGGCTGGTCGAGCAGGGCCACGACGTCGTCGACCTCGGCACCGACTCGGAGGAGTCCGTCGACTACCCCTCGTACTGCGCCGCCGCCGCCCGGGCGGTGGTGTCGGGCGACGTTGACCGCGGGGTGGTCATCGGCGGGAGCGGCCAAGGCGAGGCCATCGCCGCCAACAAGGTCAGGGGGGCACGCGCCGCCCTGTGCCACGACGAGTGGACGGCCCGCCTGTCCCGCCAGCACAACAACGCCAACGTGCTGGCCCTCGGCGCCCGGCTCCTGGCCGACGCCTACGCCCTGGTCATCCTGGGTGTCTTCCTCTCCACCGACTTCGACGGCGGGCGCCACCAGGCCCGTCTCGACCAGCTGCGCGCCATCGAGGACGAGGAGTGCGCGCCGGGCTGAGCGGGCCCCCACACAGGAACCACTAGAACGCCCCCTCGAACACCTCCAGCCTCCCCGCCAGCACCGAGGCCACGTCGAAGCGGATCTCGGCCGTTGCCAGCGGCGACTCGGCCAGCCAGCGAGCGGCCAGGCGCCGCAGGCGGACCTGTTTGGGGCGCGTGACCGCCTCCACCGGAGCACCGAAGGCAGTGGACGACCGCGTCTTCACCTCGCAGAACACGACGGTGCGACCCCGCCGGACCACGAGGTCGAGCTCCCCGTCGCGACACCGCCAGTTCCGCGCCACGACCTGGTAGCCGTTGGCCTCGTACCACGCCGCCGCGGCGTCCTCTCCGCTCACCCCCAGGGCCCGCCGGGCATGGGTCACTGACGCCTCCTCCTACTCCTCGGCGCGGATCTCCTCGACGTTGACGTCTTTGAAGGTGACGACGCGCACCGACTTCACGAAGCGAGCCGGGCCCGGCCGGTAGATGTCCCACACCCAGGCGTCGCGCAGCTCCAACTCGAGGTGGTCGCGACGGTCGTCGTCGCGCACGTGCATCTCGACGGTGTTGGCCAGGTAGAACCGGCGCTCGGTCTCCACCACGTAGGAGAACAGGGGCAGGACGTCGCGGTACTCCTTGTAGAGCTGGAGCTCCATCTCGGTCTCGTACCGCTCGAGGTCCTCGGCGCTCATCACCCCACTCTACGGGCCGCCGGGCGCTAGAGGAACGCCGCCCTCCCCGGCGGCCACAGGCGCGCCATGGCCCGGCCCACGATGGTGGACTGCGGAATGGTGCCGAAGACACGGCTGTCCGCCGAGTTGTCCCGGTTGTCGCCCATCACCCACAGCTGGCCGGCACCGACGACGACGGGGCCGAAGTCCGACGTCACGTCGCCGGGCGGGAGGTAGGGCTCGACCAACTGACGGCCGTCGACGAACACCTTCCCGTCGTGTCCCTCGACCCGCTCGTGCGGCAGGGCGATGACCCGTTTGATGTACTCCTCGGTTGACGGCGCCGACAGCCCCACCGCGCCCAGGACCGCCTTCACCGCCCGCACCGGCGCCGAGGAGTCGTCCGGCGCGTGCCCACCAGGGGCGTCGAACACCACTACGTCACCCCGACGGGGCGAGTGCAACCGGTAGGCCAGCTTCGACACCACGACCCGGTCGTTGATCTCCAGCTGGGGGATCATCGAGCCCGACGGGATGTAGAAGACCTGGGCGACGAAGGTCTTGACGACGAAGGCGACGAGCACGGCCACCGCCACCATGAGCGGCAGCTCCCGCAGGGGGTGGCGCTGCCGGTGCCCTGGATGGTCGCCGGCGGGCGAGAAGGCGGCGTCGGACGACTCCGGGTGGCCGACGGGCGCGAGGGCCTGGTCGACCACGGTCTCGGGGTCGGGAGGACCGGGCAGGGCGACGTTGCTCAGGGCGCGGTGCGCTTCTCTTTGATCTTGGCCGCCTTGCCCATCCGGTCACGCAGGTAATAGAGCTTGGCCCGGCGGACATCGCCGCGCGTGACCACCTCGATCTTGGCGAGAACAGGCGAGTGGACCGGGAACGTGCGCTCCACGCCCACGCCGAAGCTCACCTTGCGGACGGTGAAGGTCTCGCGCGCACCCGAGCCCTGGCGACGGATGACCGCCCCCTGGAAGACCTGGACCCGCTCCCTGGTGCCCTCGACCACCCGTACGTGCACCTTGACGGTGTCACCCGGGCTGAAGGTCGGCACATCGGAACGCAGCGCGGCGCGATCGACGAGGTCGGTGGGATTCATGGCGCGATCGGCTCCTGCGGAGGGAACGGGGCTGACCCAGGATAGGCCACCCCCGGCCGGGGCTCCGCCACGACCGCTGGGCCGCCCTCCTCAGGACCGCCCGCCGTGGGCCGGATCGGCGGGGCCGAGCCCGAACTCGTCGAGCAGGCGCCGGGCGTCGGCGTCGAGGCCACCCCGGGCGGCGATGAGATCGGGGCGGCGGTCGATCGTGCGCCGCAGGGCCTGGGCCCGTCGCCACCGGGCCACCCGGGGGTGATCGCCCGAACGCAGGACCTCGGGGACGACCCACCCCCGGAAGTCACCGGGCCGGGTGTAGTGGGGGTACTCGAGCAGGCCCGACGAGAACGACTCGTCGTCGCCCGACGCCACGTTGCCCATCACCCCCGGGACCAGGCGGGTCACCGCCTCGACGACCACGAACGCCGCCGCCTCCCCGCCGGCCAGCACGTAGTCGCCGATGGACAACTCGTCGTCGACCAGGTGGGCGCGCACCCGTTCGTCGACTCCCTCGTAGCGCCCGCACAACAGGGAGAACCCCGGCCCGGCGGCCAGGTCGGCGGCCATGGCCTGGTCGAACCGGCGTCCACCGGGGCCGAGCAGGAACAGCGGCCGGGGCGGCTCGACGGCCTCGACGGCGCGGAAGATGGGGTCGGGAGTGAGCACCATGCCGGGCCCGCCGCCGAAGGGGGCGTCATCGACCGAGCGGTGGCGGTCGGTGGCGTGGTCACGCAGGTCGTGGACCACGACGTCCACGACCCCGCTCTCCCGGGCCTTGCCCAACAACCCGGCGGTCAGGGCCGGCTCCAGCAGTTGGGGCAGCACGGTGAAGACGTGGATCTCCATGGACGAGTGTGACTAGTCGAGCAGTCCGTCCGGAGGGTCGATCACCACGGTCCCGTCCGGACGCCGCTCGACGACGAAGGTCAGAGGCACCAGGCGGTCGTCGCTCAGCACGAGCAGATCCGACGCCGGGTTCGCCTCCACCGCCAGCACGGGCCCGTGGCTACCCCCGTCGACATCGACGACCTCGGCGCCGATGAGCTCGTGGACCCACAGGGCGCCGTCCTCGTCGAGCGGCTCGGCCGACAGCCTGGTGCCCCGCAGCGCCTCGGCGCCGTCGCGTCCGACCACGTCGGCGAACACCACGATCCACCGCCCCTGATGGGGGCGCGAGGACACGACCTCGAGAGGCCCGCGGTCGGTGACCAGCACCGCCCCCGGCGCCACGCGCGTCTCGGGCCTGTTGGTGAACAGGTCGACGATGACGTCGCCGCGCACACCGTGGGGCTTGACCACCAGGCCCACCTCGAGCAGGACGGGACCGGAGTCGGCGGCAGGCTCCGGCCCGGAGGCCGGGGCCGGGTCAGTCGACGATGTCCACCTCGGCCTCGATGCCTTCCTTGGCGCCCGCGGCGCGGACGACGGTGCGTATGGCCTGGGCCACGCGTCCCCGCCGGCCGATGACCCGGCCCATGTCGGACGGGGCCACGTGCAGCCGCAGGCTCAGGCCGCCGCCACCCTGGTCGACCTCCACCACCACCGAGTCGGGGTCGTCGACGATCGACTTGGCCAGGTACTCGAGCACCGTCTGGGCCACTGCGCCGGCGGCCCGGTTCCCATCGACCTCGTCGTCATCGTCAGCGAGGTCATCGGCGAGTTCGTCGTCGACCGTCTGGTCGTCGTCGTCGACGGTCTCGTCGACGTCGCTCATGAAGCCCCGCCGTCGGCGCCGGCGGGAGCGGCGGCCACTGCGGGGGTGCCGGTGAACTGCTCCCAGGCGCCGGAGATCTTCAGGATCTTGGCGACGGGCTCGGTGGGTTGGGCGCCCTTGCGCAGCCAGGCCACGGCCTTGTCGTTGTCGACCTTGATCACCGACGGGTCGGACCGCGGCTCGTAGGTGCCGATGGACTCGATGAAGCGGCCGTCACGGGGCGAACGCCCGTCGGCCACCACCAGTCGGTACGTGGGCTGCTTCTTCTTCCCCATGCGCATGAGGCGGAGCTTTACTGCCATTGTCTTTCTTCCTCTCGAATGGACCCGGTCACATGCCGGGGAGGCCGAGGCTGGGGGCCCGCCCTTTGCCGCCCTTTGCTGCTCGACCCATCATCTTCATCATCTTCTGCATGTCCTTGAACTGCTTCAGGAGCTGGTTGACCTCGCTGGTGGTGACACCACTGCCGTTGGCCACCCGGAGGCGCCGGGAGCCGTTCATGATCTCCGGGGTGCGGCGCTCCTCGAGGGTCATCGACTTGATGATCGCCTCGACCCGAGCGATCTCCCGATCGTCGATCTCGGCCTTGCGCAACTCTTTGGGAATCCCAGGCAGCATACCGACGATGTTCTGCAGTGGCCCCATCTTCTTCACCTGCTGCATCTGGTCGAGGAAATCCTCGAGGTTGAAGCTCCCCGACTGGAGCTTGGCAGCGGCGACATCGGCCTCGTCGCGGTCGTAGGCCTGCTCGGCCTTCTCGATGAGCGTGAGCATGTCGCCCATGCCCAGGATGCGCGAGGCCATGCGGTCGGGATGGAAGGGCTCGAAGTCGGCCAGCTTCTCCCCCACCGACGCGAAAGCGATGGGGCGACCGATGACCTCTTTGACCGAGAGGGCGGCCCCACCTCGGGCGTCGCCGTCGAGCTTGGACAGGATCACCCCGTCGATGGCCAGCACGGCATGGAACGACTCGGCCACGTTGACGGCGTCCTGGCCGGTCATGGCATCGACCACCAGGAACGTGTAGTCGGGCGTCAGCGCCTCCGACATCTGGCGGGCCTCGTCCATGAGGTCGTCGTCGACGTGCAGGCGCCCGGCGGTGTCGACGATGAGCACGTCGCGACCCAGGCGGCGAGCCTCCTCGATGGCGCCCTTGGCCACGGAGACGGGGTCGGTGGGCTCGCTCCACACCGGCACGCCGGCCTGGCCACCCAGCACCTTGAGCTGTTCGACGGCGGCGGGGCGCTGGAGGTCGGCGCCGACGAGGATGGGGTTGCGACCCTGCTGCTTGAACCAGCGGCCGAGCTTGCCCGCCGCCGTCGTCTTTCCCGAGCCCTGGAGACCGGCCAGCATCACCACCGTCGGCGGCCGGGAGGCGTAGGTGATTTTCAGCGTCTCGCCGCCCAGGCTGGTGATCAGCTCCTGGTGGACGATCTTGATGACCTGCTGGGCGGGCGTGAGGCTGGCCGACAGGTCGGCCTCCAGGCAGTCCGCCTTGATGCGCGCGATCAGGCCCTTGACGACCTTGAAGTTGACGTCGGCCTCGAGCAGGGCGACGCGGATCTCCCGCAGGACCTCGTCGACCTCCGCCTCACCCATCCGCCCCCGGCCCCTGAGGCGCCGGAAGATGGTCTCGAAACGGTCGGAAAGAGAATCGAACATGGGGACCTTCAGGGTACCGGCTGTGTCGCCGGCGACGGGCCGCCATCGTTCCGGTCACGTTTCGGCCGGCCCAGCCCTCCCGAAACGTGACCGGAACGCGTCGGTGTCACATCCCGGTGGTTCACTGAGTGACATGGAACTTGACGACATGGCGGCAAAGCATGCAGAACTGCAGCATGGGGTGTTCACGATCAGTCAGGTCCGTCAGCATGGGGGAACCGATGCGGCTGTCCTGCACCGGCTGCAGACGGGCGCCTGGAAGCTCCTTCCCTACCGCGGTGTGTACCTGGTGGCCGGATGCCCATGGTCGTGGGAGCAGCAGTTGCATGCCCTCGTTCTCGCTGCCGGTCCGTCTGCCGCCGCGTCCCATCGATCGGCGGCCGCCCTCCTCGGGATACCCGGCTTCTCCCGACAGGGGGTGATCGAAGTGGTCACCACGCGAGCACTTCGGAATCGGACCCCGGGGGCATACGTGCACAGCTCCCGGCAGTTGCCCCCCGAGCACCTCACGGTGGTCGAGGCCATCAAGACCACGACCGTGGCGCGGACGCTGGTCGATCTCGCCGGTGTGCTGCACCCGCGACGGGCTGAGCGGGTACTCGACAACTGCCTGGCCCGAAGGCTTGTGACCGTCGATGCCGTACGGTCGGCCGTGGCGCTCCTCGGCCGACGTGGCCGGCCCGGGATCGCCGTGGTCCGACAGCTCCTGGAAGAGAGGGCCGACGACTACATCGCTCCGGAGAGCGGGCTGGAGGTCCGGGCTCTCGAGGTCATCCGACAGGCAGGCCTTCCTGAGCCCGATCGCCAAGTCGACGTCGGTGACCACGACGGTTGGGTCGGCCGGGTCGATCTGGCCTACCGGGATCAGAGGTTGGTAATCGAGATCGACAGTGACGTGCACCACAGCACTCTCGTCGATCGCCGGGCCGATCATGACCGGGATCGCCGCCTGAGCGCCGCAGGGTGGAACGTCGAGCGGGTGACCGAGGACGACCTCGGGCGCCCCGACTCGTTGGCCGCCCGGCTGAGGGCGCGGCTCGCGGTCACCGCTGCGTAATCCACACCTCTTCGACCGTTCCGGTCACATTTGGGCTGGTCAGGGCCGACCGAAACGTGACCAGAACGCCCAGGGGATCTGGCTGGCGGACCGGCTACGAGAAGAGGGCCTCGACGAACTCGTCGGGGTCGAAGTCGACGAGGTCGTCGACGGTCTCGCCCAGGCCCACGAGCTTGATGGGGATGCCCAGGTCGGTCTGGATGGCCAGGGCGATGCCGCCTTTGGCCGTGCCGTCGAGCTTGGTCAGCACCACGCCGGTGACCTCGACCGCCTCGGTGAACTGGCGGGCCTGGACGAGGCCGTTCTGACCGGTGGTGGCGTCGATGACGAGCAGCACCTCGGTGACCTGTCCGGTGCCCTTCTCGGCCACCCGGCGGACCTTTTTCAGCTCCTCCATGAGGTTGACCTTGGTGTGGAGGCGCCCGGCGGTGTCGGCCAGCACCAGATCGGTGCCCTTGGCCGCGGCCCGCTCCACGGCGTCGAAGACCACCGCCCCGGGGTCGCCGCCCTCGGTACCCCGCACCAGCTGGGCCCCCACCCGCTTCGACCACAGCTCGAGCTGCTCGGCCGCCGCCGCCCGGAACGTGTCGGCCGCAGCCATGATCACCGTGCGCCCGGCGACCAGCTGCTGGCGGCCGACCTTGCCGATGGTGGTGGTCTTGCCCACGCCGTTGACCCCGACGAACAGCCACACGTTGGGCGAGCCCGGCTCGAAGCGCAGGCTGCGGTCGGCGACGGTGAGAGTCTTCTTGAGATCGGCCTTCAGGGCCTCGACCAGCTCGTCGGGGGTCGAGATGGCTTCGGCCTTGACCCGGGTGCGCAGGTCGTCGAGCAGGAGCCCGGTGGCGCCCACCCCCACGTCGGCCCGCACCAGGGCCTCCTCCAGCTCATCCCACGTCTCCTCGTCGATCTTGGTGCGGGAACGGACCGAGCCCAGGTAGCCCGAGAACAGCGCCCTGGCCTTGCCCAGGCGGTCGCGGAAGCGCGGTCGGGCGACCTCTTCGGGCGGCACCTCGACCTCGGCGGCCTCTTGGGCACGGGACTCCGACAGCAGGGCCTCGGCCTCGGCCACCACCTCGGCGGCCTGGCGGTCGAGCTCCTCGGGGGTGGGACGCCGGGACGGTCGGGGCTTGGGCGGCGCCTCGGGCGACGCCGTCGAGGCCTTGGGTGTCAGCGGGGGGGCGGTGGGCGGGTCGAGTGTGTCGTCGCGCCGGCGGCGGACGCCGCGGGAGGCAACGACAGCGGCGACGAGCCCCGTGACGAGCAGCACGGCCAGCGCGCCGAGGACGATCTCCATGGCCGCTCACCCTACCGACCCGATGGCCCCGTCAGCACCGCTGACGGGCGATCGCACGGCGGGGCTCAGGCGGGGACGGCGCCCACCCGCTGGGAGACGACCCGCGACGATCCCCCCGGCTGCATGGTGACCCCGTACAGGCAGTCGCCGGCCTCCATGGTGCGCTTCTGGTGGCTCACCACCAGCAGCTGGGCCTCCTGGCGGAACTCGGCCAGGAGGGCGAGGAACCGGTGCAGGTTGACGTCGTCGAGGGCGGCCTCGACCTCGTCGAGCAGGTAGAACGGCGAGGGCCGGCTGCGGAACACGGCGAACAGGAAGGCCAGGGCGCACAACGAGCGCTCACCACCCGACAGCAGCGACAGGCGCCGGACGTTCTTGCCCGCCGGACGGGCCTCGATCTCGATGCCCGTCTCGAGCATGTCACCCGCCTCGGTGAGGCGGAGGCGGCCCTGGCCGCCGGGGAAGAGGGTCTCGAACAGCTGCTCGAAGTTGTCGGCCACGTCGGCGTAGGCGGCGCCGAGGAGCTGGACGATCTCGGTGTCGACGGCCCGGATCACCCGCCCCAGCTCCCGACGGGTGTTCTTGACGTCGTCGAGCTGGGCCTCGATGAAGGCGGAGCGCTCCTGGAGGGCGGCCAGCTCCTCGGTGGCCAGCGGGTTGACGGGCCCGAGGAGGCGCAGCTCCCGCTCCAGCTCACGGGTGCGACTCTCGGCGCTGCTGCCCGGGGACAGGTCGGGGACGGGCGCGGCTTCGGCCACCTCGGGCTCGACGTCGAGCTCGTGGCGCACCGCTTCCACCGCCGCCTCCAGGCGCATCCTCGCCTCGGCGCCCTCGAGCTCGGCCCGCCGGCCTCGCTCCCGCACCTCCTCCAGTCGGCGCTCGGCCGCGGCGCGACTCCGGCGCAGGTCGTCGAGGCGACGTGACGTGGCCCCCATCAGCTCGGCCTGGGCCTGGCGGCGGGCCCGGGTGCCGTCAAGCTGGTCGGTCACCTCGGCCAGCCGGCGGTGGACGGCCCCGGCCAGGCGCTCGGTGGCGACCGCAGCCACGTCGAGGCGGGCTCGGCGAGCCTCGGCTTGGATGCGGTCCGCGCCCGCCCGGGCCAGGCGGCTCTCCACCTCGGTCTGGCGGGTGGCCAGGTACTGGTGGCGCTGGGCGAGCCCCGCCCGGCGGATCTCCAGCTCGGTGGCCATGGCCGCCACCGCGTCGGCCCGCTCCTGCAGCCGGCGGCGTTCGGCGCCCAGTGCGGCCGCCGCCTCGGCACCCGCCGCTTCCTCGGCCTCGAGGACGGGCACGACGGCTTCCAGGTCGGCCAGGCGGCTCTCGGCCAGGACGAGGCGCGCGTCCTGGTCGGCGAGGCCGACGCGCACGCCGTCGGCGGCCATGGCGGCGTCGCGGGCCTGAGTGTCGAGGCGGCCCACGCCCTGGGCCAGGGCGGCCAGCTCGGTGTCGTGGTCGGCCAGGGCCCGGGCCCGCTGGTCACGGCGGGCGGTGTCGGAGGCCAGGACCCGGTTGGCCTCGCGCAGACGCTCGGCGGCGTGCTCGGCGGCGGCGGTCGCCTCGCCGGCACGAGCCCTCGCCTGGACGAGGGCGGCCTCGGTGGCCGCCGGCCCACCGCTGCCGACCCGCCAGCCGCTGGCCGAGAACCGGTCGCCACCCCGCGTCACCACCACCGCACCGGGCTGGGCGACGACCAGGTCGACGGCCTCCTCCCACCCGTCGACGACCACCGCCGTGGCCAGCAGCATCTCGATCAGCGCCGACACGCCGGCGTGGGCCGAGCGCACGTGGTCGCCGATCCGCTCGCCGGGGACGTCGACGGTGGGTACCGGCGGCGCCGAGGCGGCGTCGAGAGCCAGCAGGGCGAGGGGACCGTCGCCGGGGGTCCGGCCCGACAGGCACGCTCGAGCAGCGCCGACCCCGTCGACGACCATGGCGCCGAGGGCGTCGCCGGCCGCCGCTTCGAACGCCGCCTCCCACCCGGGGTCGACGCTGACGAGCTCGGCCAAGGTGCCGATCACCCCGCCCACGTCATGGAGGCCGCCCCCGTCGGAGCGGGCGTTGTCGAGGGCGAGGGCGAGGGCGTCGACACGAGCGGCCCAGACCGCCTGCTCCCCCTCGGCGTGGCGCCGGGCGGCCTGGGCGGCGTCGGCCTCGGCGGCCGAGGTGAGCCGGGCGGCCTCCGCCTCGTCGACGGCAGCAGCCAGGCGGGCCCTTACGCGGGTGGCCTCGTCGAGGTCGGACCGCCGGGTGGCAGCGTGGGCGCTCAGGGCCTCGAGCTCGGCCTCGAGGGCAGCCAGGCGGTTCTCGAGTCGGGTGCGCTCGGCCCGGTCGCGGTGAGCCGCCGATCGCAGGGCGGCCAACTCGCCGCGGGCCTCGGCCATGCGGCCGGCGGCGGCGGTGTCGCTGGTGAGGCGGCGCTGCTGCAGGGCGATCCGGTCGCGGGCCAGGTCGGCCTCGGCGCCGCCCAGGTGGTCGAACTCGGCGCCCAGGGCGGCGAGGGCGGCGTCGACGTCGGCCAGCTCGACGGCCAGGCCGTGGGCGTCGGCCTCGAGCGAGGCGACCACGGCGGCGTCGACCGAGGCCTGCCGGTCGCGATCGATCGAGCGCCGCCGCTCGGCCAGCACCGCCACCAGTCCCCGGGCCCGCTCGTACAGGGCCTCGAGACGGGCGGCCCGCTCGTCGAGACGGGCGTCGCCGGCGGCGGCCAGCACCGACTCGGCCGCGGCGATGGATGCGTCCAGGCCGCTCAGCTCGGCTTTGACCTGAGCCTCCTCGGTGGCCAGCGAGGCGAGAGCCCGGCCCGCCGCTGCGGTGCGCGCCCGGAGCCCCGCCACCTGGCGGCCGGCCAGGTGTAGGCGCAGCGCGCGCAGCTCGGTGGTGAGGTCGCCGTAGCGCCGGGTGGCCTCGGCCTGGCGCTCGAGCGGGCGCAGCTGGCGACGGACCTCCCGTAGGAGGTCACCCAGCCGGGTGAGGCTGACCTCGGTGGCCTCCAGTCGCCGCTGGGCCTTCTCCTTGCGGCGGCGGAACTTGAGGATGCCGGCCGCCTCCTCGATGATCATGCGCCGGTCCTCGGGCCGGGCGTCGAGCACGGCGTCGAGCTGGCCCTGCGACACGATGACGTGCTGCTGGCGGCCCACACCGGTGTCGGAGAGCAGCTCCTGCACGTCGAGCAACCGGCAGGGGACCCCGTTCAGGGCGTACTCGCTCTCGCCCGACGACCGGAACAGGGTGCGGCTGATGGTGACCTCGCTGAACTCGATGGGCAGCAGGCCCGACGAGTTGTCGATGGTGAGCGAGACCTCGGCCCGGCCCAACGGCGACCGGCGGCCGCTGCCGGCGAAGATCACGTCGTCCATGCGGGTCGAGCGCACCGAGCGTGGCCCCTGGGCGCCCAGCACCCAGGCCACGGCATCGACCACGTTGGACTTGCCACTGCCGTTGGGGCCGACGACGACGGTCACACCCGGTTCGAACTCGAGTGTGGTGGGCTCGGCGAACGACTTGAAGCCCTTGAGGGTCAGCGACCGGAGAAACACCGACCGAGGCTACCGACCGATCGCCTCAGACCGGTGGACCCGCCCGGCGCCACAGCTCCGGGTCAGACCTGGCACTGGGGGCAGAGGAACGAGGAGCGGCCGTTCACCTTGACCCGCACGATCGTGCTGCGGCAACGCCGGCAGGTCTGGCCTTCGCGGTCGTAGACCTTGAGCATGCCCTGGTAGCCACCGGGCTCACCGAACAGGTCGCGGTACTGCTCGTCGGCCAGCGACGACCCCCGGTGCTTGATGGCCTCCTGCAGGGTCTCGACCATGGCCCGGGTGAGCCGGCGCACCTCCTGGGACGTGAGGCTGTCCGAGGACCGGTCGTAGCGCAGCCCGGCGGCGAACAGCATCTCGTCGCTGTAGATGTTGCCGATGCCGGCGGCGAAGCGCTGGTCCATGAGCAGGGTTTTGAGCTTGGCCTTGCGCGCCTGCAGCAGCTCGCCGAAGCGGGTCCACGACATCATGTCGTCGACAGGGTCGAACCCCAGGTGGGCCAGCTCGGGCACCTGGTGCTCGAGCTCGTCGGAGGCGGTGACGAACAGCTCGCCGAAGGTCCGGGGGTCAACGAAGCGCAGGGCGCCACCCTGGGTGAAGGTGATCACCACGTGGGTGTGCTTGTTCAGGGGGTCCTTGGTGCCCTTGGAGCGCAGGAGCTGGCCGCTCATGCCCAGGTGGGCGACGAGGATGTCGGGGCTGTCGAGCTTGATGAGCAGGTACTTCCCGCGGCGCTTGACCCCCCCGATCTTGCGCCCCTCCAACTTGGAGATGAAGTGCTTCTTGTTGGGGTGGCGACGGATGGAACGCATGCCCGTGACGTCGACGGAGCGGATGCGCTTGCCGACGACCTCGCGCTCCATGTCGCGCTTGACGGTCTCGACTTCGGGGAGCTCAGGCACAGGTGCCTCCGACGGGCTGGTCGTCGGAGACGCCAGCGATGGGGGTGGTGGGCGTCGCCGCCGAGGTGGTGGCGGCGGTGGTGGCCGTGGTGTTGGTGTTGGCGGCGGCCGTGGTGGTGGCGGGCGTGGCAGTGGCGGACGTGGTGGTGGCGCCGCCGTTGGCGGCGGTCGCCGCCCCTGCCGCCGCGGCCGCGGCCGCCAAGCTGTCCCATGCCGCCCGGGCCGCAGCCTGTTCCGCCTGCTTCTTGGAACGCCCCTCACCCGAGCCCGCGGGCTGGCCGCCCAGGTGGACGGTGGCGGTGAAGTGCTTGGCGTGATCGGGGCCGTCGCCCGAGACGTCGTAGCGGGGGAGCTGGTCGAAGCGGTGGGCCGCCAGCTCCTGGAGCCGGGTCTTGAAGTCGTGGCCACCGGGGACAGCCGCGGCCTCGGTGATGCGGGTGCCCAGCAGGCCCATCACCAGGTCGGCGGCGGCCTCCCATCCCCCGTCGAGGTAGACCGCTCCGATCACCGCCTCCATGGCGTCGGCGAGGATCGACGGCTTCTCCCTGCCTCCGGATGCGTCCTCGCCCTTGCCGAGCAGCAGGAACTGGCCCAGGCGCAGGTCCTCGGCCACCTCGGCCAGCGCCCCGGCGTTCACCACTGCCGCCCGCACCTGGGCCAGGTGGCCCTCGGGCAGGGCGGGATAGGTGCGGAACACGTGGTCGGTGACGACCAGGCCGAGCACGGCGTCACCGAGGAACTCGAGGCGCTCGTTGGACTCGACCCCGGCGGTCTCCGCGCACCACGAGCGGTGGGCCATGGCGCGTTCGATCAACTCGGGGTCGCGGAACGGGCGCCCCAGTCGCGCTCCGAGCGCATCCCCTACGGGAACGTCATTCAGGACGAAGACGTCCCATCGACGCGTGCCACGACGTAGTCGACTGCGTCGCGCACCGTCTTCAGGTCCTCCAGATCCTCGTCGTCGATGCGGAAACCGGCATTGCGCTCCCCCAACTCCTCCTCGAGGGCCTCGACCAACTCGATGAGGGCCAGCGAGTCGGCGTCGAGGTCGTCGCTGAACGACGCCCCCTCGCCGATGGCCGACGGGTCGATCTCCAAAATGTCGGCCAGCCGGTCGCGAACGAGGTCGAGAACGGCCTGGCGACCCATGGGACCTCGTTCCAAATCGGTTTCAGGGGCCACGATCACGCTCCTCGGACAGGGCAGGACGAAGGGAGTGTAGTGACGGTGGAGCTTGTGCGCTTGTGAAAGGCGACCGTCTCTAGGGAACGGACGGTTCCGCCTCGACCGAGCCCACAGCGGCCCGGAGGTGGTCGACCAGGCCGGCGTCGGCCATCTCCCGGCCCACCCGGACGGCATTGACCAGGGCCCGGGCCGACGAGGACCCGTGGCTGATGATGCAGACCCCCTTGACGCCCAGGAGCATGGCGCCCCCGTAGGTGTCGGGGTCGAGCTCGGTGTAGATGGGGGCCAGGACGGGCAGCAGGGTGTCGGTGGCCCGGCGGGCCTCCTCGGTGGAGCCCATGGCGGCGAGGAAGGTCCGCACCACGAAGCCCACCCCGCCCTCGAGGGTCTTGAGCACCACGTTGCCGGTGAACCCGTCGGTGACCACCACGTCGACGGCGTCGCTGAGCACGTCCCGGCCTTCGACGTTGCCGATGAACGTGCCGACCGACAGGCACCCCGGTGCGGCTAGCAGGGCGTGGGTCTCCTTCACCAGGGGCGTGCCCTTGGTGGCCTCCTCGCCGATGGACAGGAGGGCGACCCGCGGGTCGGCGACACCGAAGCGCTCGGCGAAGAAGACACCGCCCATCTGGGCGAACTGCACCAGCCAGGCCGGGGTGCACTCGGCGTTGGCGCCCGAATCGAGCAGCACCGTGGGCGTGAACCCCGGCACCGGCAGCACGGTGGCGATGGCAGGGCGGCCCACGCCGCGGATGCGCCCGATGCGCAGCAGTGCACTGGCCATGGCTGCCCCCGTGTTGCCGGCGCTGACCATGGCCGCCGCCCGACCGTCTCGGACCAACTCGGCGCAGCGCACGACCGAGGCATCGCGCTTGCGGCGCACAGCCGTGGCCGGGTCGTCCCCCATGTCGATGACGTCGGAGGCGGCCAGCACCTCGATGCCATCGGTGTCCCCCACGTCCTCCGGGCGTCCGACCAGGATCACGTCGATGCCGTGGTCGTCGCGAGCCTGGCGGGCGGCGGTCACGACCTCGGCCGGGCCCCGGTCGGTGCCCATGGCGTCGACGGCGATAGGCAGGCCTGCGCTCATGGCTTCGCCGCCGTCGGGTGCGGGTGGTGCGTCAGTCGACGTCGAGCGCCTGGCGTCCGCCGTACCAGCCGCAGTTGAGACACACGACGTGGGGGACCTTGGCCTTGTGGCACTGAGGGCACTCGCTGCGCGCCGGGGGCCCGAGCGTCCAGGCCGATGCCCGCCGGCTCCGGCTCTTGGATTTCGACGTCTTCTTCTTGGGAACGGCCATGGGCGTGCACCTTCAGGCATACGGGGTCGCGCGCGGACCGGCGGTCGGCGACACCGCGGAAGCGGCGTGAGCCAAGACTAGTCGGACCGTCCGGCCTCACCGATACCGTCGCCGGGGCCTCCCGAACCCCGGAGCACGTCGAGGGCCGCCCACCGGGGATCGCCCGAGGTCGGCGCGCATCCGCACGGTCCGTCGTTGAGGTCGGCGCCGCAGGTCGGGCACAGCCCCTGGCAGTCGGGGGAGCAGACCGGGGCCAGAGGGAGCTCGAGCATGATCGCCTCCCGCACCAGGGGAGCCAGATCGATGGTGTCCAGGCGCAGCTGGTAGCTCTCGCCGTCGCGCGGCGACTCCTCGAACAGCTCGCAGAACTCAACCGCCAGCTCACCGCTCACCGGGCCCAGGCAGCGCCGGCACTCGCCGGTCCAGGGGGCGTACACCGTCCCGGTGGCCAGCAGCCCGTCGGTCACCCAGGCCAGCACGGTGTCGACGACCACCTCGGCGTCCTCGGGCACCCGGGTGCCCACCACGGTCAACCCGCTGAGGGACCCGCTCACCCGCTCCCGGTGACGGGCGCCGGGCCGGTGGACGAGGGCGGCGACAGGGACGGTGAACGATCGCACGCCCTCAGCCCTGGTCCTGGTCGAAGAAGACCTCCCCGCTGTCGAGGGCAGCGTCGGCGATACCGACGCTCTGCGGGGCAGGAGTGGACAGCGGCGCCACCTTGAGCTTGTCCCGCCCGCCCTGCACCGTCTTCAGCACCCGCTCGAGCTCGATCTCGAAGCGGGCCAGCTTCTGGTCGCAGTAGTCCTCGGCCTCGTGCTTCATGCGCCGTGACTCCTCGTTGGCCTCCTCGAGGATGCGCCGGGAGAGGCGTTGGGCCTCTCGCACCAGCTCGGTGCGCTGGACGATGCGTTCGGCCCGTTCCCGGGCGGCGGCGAGGATGTCGTCGGCCTCGCGCTGCACCTTGGCCAGGTGCTCCTCGCGCTCTTTCAGCAGCCAGCGGGCCTGGCGCAGCTCATCGGGCAGGCGGGCCACGGCCTCGTCGAGCAGGGCCACCATGTCGTCCTTCTCCAGGCGGACGGTCGACGACAGGGGCATCTTGGGGGCGGCGTTGACCTGGTCGAGCGCCCGCTGCAGCAGCACCTCGGTGTCGATCTGGTCGGCCCCCCGCTCGGAGGGCCGGTCGTAGGTGGTCATGGGGAGAGCCGGGAGGTCATGAGGAATAGCGCTCCTTGAGTCGGCGGGCCACATCGGGCGGCACCATCGAGGACACCTCACCCCCGAAACCGGCCACCTCCCGCACCATGCTGGACGACAGGAAGGAGTGCTCGGGAGCGGTGGGCATGAACAGGGTTTCTACCCCCGAGAGCCGGTAGTTCATCTGCGCCATCTGCAGCTCGTAGTCGAAATCGGAGATGGCACGCAGGCCCTTGACGATGGCCCCGGCTCCCTGGGCCAGCGCGAAATCAGCCAGGAGGCCGCCGAAGACCTCGACACGGACGTTGGCCAGGTGCCCGGTGACCTCGCTGAGCATCGCCAGGCGGTCGTCGGCGCTGAACAACGCCGTCCCCTTGGCCGGGTTGGCCACCGCCGCCACGATCACCTCGTCGAACTGGCGCGCCGTCCGCTCGACGATGTCGAGGTGCCCCAGGGTGACGGGGTCGAACGAGCCGGGGATCACGGCGATGGTCACGGGTGCGTCTCACTGTTCTCGTCTGTCACTGTGCGCCTGACCG
The DNA here is from genome assembly GCA_039649175.1 of Acidimicrobiaceae bacterium. Taxonomy (GTDB): domain Bacteria; phylum Actinomycetota; class Acidimicrobiia; order Acidimicrobiales; family AC-14; genus DATAQC01. Next base: position 989 of record JBBWZS010000207.1, on the reverse strand, counting down.
TGGTCACCACCGTACCGCCGTAGCGGGCCGATCTCACGACCATCCACCCCGGTCCGGGTTCGATCTCACGCCTCGACTCGAGCACCCCGAGGTCGCCCGGCAGCCGCCCAAGGATCGACGGCCAGTCGGAGAAGGCGTAGGGCGGGTCGGCGAAGACGAGATCGAACCACCCACCCGGGCCGTCGAGGAACCGGGTCACGTCGGCGCGCACCACCGTCACCGTCGGGAGCTGCGGGCCGTCGGATGCGGTCAGGCCGGTGCCGGCCAGGTTGGCCTCGATCGTCGCCGCCGCCACCGGGTCGGCCTCCACGAAGGTGGCGGCGCTGGCCCCCCGGGACAGGGCTTCGATCCCCAAGGCGCCCGAGCCGGCGTACAGGTCGAGCACGCGGGCACCGTCAAGGACCCCCATGCTCCACAGCGACGAGAAGATCGCCTCGCGGACCCGTTCGCTGGTGGGCCGGAGCTGGCGCCCGGTCGGGGTCTGGAGCCGGCGGCCACCGGCGATGCCGGCTACGACCCGCATGCCCGAAGGGTACCCCGAGCGCCCGCGGCCCTTCTGGCGTGCGAAGCGCCTGGATTCAGGCCCTGTTTCGCACGCCAGAAGCCGGAGGTGGCGTCGGTCAGATGGTGTGGCGGCGCCCTCCGATGCCGGACACGGCACTGGCGATCACCAGGGCGCCGGCAATGAGCAGCATCCACCACAGGGCGTGGACCGCCAATCCGATCCCTCCGAGGACGAGAGCAATCAACAGCAACACGACGACGAGTCCCATGATGCAACCTCCGGTTTGAGTGGCTATCACCAGGACCTATCTCGCGCTCCAACCTAGAGTAAACCTCATTTCCGACAATCTTTTTCGGGTGTATTGCGACCAAAACGGATTTGTATCGGCACGTTGCGGCCCTGTCTTGAGCGCGTCCTGCCCGGCCCCCGGCCGGCGCCGGTCGCACCCGCCGCGCCGTCCGTGGCTCTCGGTGGCATCATGGGC
>JBBWZS010000046.1:0-9183 GCA_039649175.1 Acidimicrobiaceae bacterium | reverse complement strand
AGTTGCCGAGCGAGTGAGGCGAGAAGAACGAGCCCAGGGCGAGGATCGACCGCCAGGCGATGTCGCCCGTGTCACGCACGCCGCGGGCGAGGCCCACCGCCGGGTTGACCTTCTCGCTCGGCACCTTGGCGCCGATGCCGATGTAGCCCGTCGTCTCCCCGCCCTGGGTGACCGCTTCGGGCTTGGCCGTGAGGGTCACCGGCCGGCCGTCACGCTCGACGACGAAGGTGATGTCCTGGTTGGGGTGGGCCCGGATGTAGGCGGGCAACTCGAGCCAGTCGTGCACGGGAACGCCGTCGTAGGACACGATCTTGTCGCCGACCTGGAAGCCGGCCTTCTGAGCCGGGCTCTGGCCGTTGCTCAGGCGGCTGATGTCGCCCACCGTCGTGGTAGTGGCGTTGTAGTTGGGGACGCCCACCACGGTCCAGGCGAAGGTGAGCACGATGACGGCGATGACGAAGTGCATGGCGATGCCGGCGGCGGCCACGATCATCCGCTTGGGGTACGACTGCTGGCGGTAGGTGCGGGACTCGTCGGCCGGGTCGATGTCGCGCTCGAGGTTGCTCATCCCGATGATCTTCACGTAGCCGCCCAGCGGGATGGCCTTGACGCCGTACTCGGTCTCGCCCTTGCGCATCGACCACAGTCGGGGGCCGAAACCGACGAAGAACTCGGTGACCTTCATGCCCGACAACTTGGCGGCAATGAAATGGCCGCCCTCGTGGGCCATCACGACGGCCAGGATGGCCAGCACGAACCCGACCACCCCGAAGGTCTGGGTGGCCACCGCCGCCACCACGACGGCGACGAGCAACCCCACGACCGGCGTCAGTTGTCGCCACGTCCCGGTGGGCGCCTCGCCACCGGGTTGCAGTGACGCGCCGGGCGAGAAGTCCGGCGGTGAGCTGTCGTGGGTCTGGGTCATGGGGTGGGTTCCTTCCGGTGTCGTGCGTGATCCGTCGTCGTCGGCCCCCCCGGACTCCTCGAACTCACCCGACTGTGGTCATCCTCCGTTGTACCGTCTCCTTGGCCCGCTGGCGAGCGCGGCGGTCGGCTTCGATGACGGCTTCGACGTTTTCGGCCGACGCCCCATCATGGCTCTCCAGAGTCTCCTTGATGATGTCGGCTATCGAGGACCACGGGATGAGCCCTTCCCTGAAGGCGTCTACGGCCACCTCGTTGGCGGCGTTGAGCCAGGCCGGCGCCGTACCTCCGGCCCGGCCCGCGTCATAGGCCAGGTCGAGGCACGGAAAGGCCTGGCGGTCGGGCGCTTCGAAGTCGAGCCGGCCCACCTGCGTCCAGTCGATGGCGCCGAAGGCCACGCCACCGCGGTCGGGCCAGGCCAGCGCGTAGCTGATGGGCAGGCGCATGTCGGGCTGGGAGAGCTGCGCCAGGGTGGCGCCGTCGGAGAACTCGGCCATGGAGTGCACGATTGACTGGGGATGGACGACCACCTCGATGCGGTCGTAGTCGACGCCGAACAGCTCGTGGGCCTCGATCACCTCGAGGCCCTTGTTCATCAGGGTGGACGAGTCGATGGTGACCTTGGGTCCCATGGTCCAGGTGGGGTGGGCCAGGGCGTCGTCGAGGGTCACCTGGCGCAGGTCGTCGGCCGACCGGCCCCGGAAGGGTCCCCCGCTGGCGGTGAGGACGATCCGGGCCACCCGGCGCAGGTGGAGGTCGCCGGCCGCGGGTGGGCCCCCGGCCGCCCCCAGGCACTGGTGGACGGCGCAGTGCTCGGAGTCGACGGGCACGATCTCGGCTCCGGGGGTGGTCCGGGCCCGTTGCACCACCGGGCCCCCGGCGATCAGCGACTCCTTGTTGGCCAGGGCCAGGCGGGTGCCTGCCTGCAGGGCGGCCAGGGTGACGGGGAGGCCGGCGAACCCCACCACACCGTTGACCACCACGTCGGCATCGACGGCGATGGCGGCCAGGGCATCGGGCCCCGACAGCACCTCGGTGCCGGGCGGCACCAGGTCGGCCAGCTCCGCGGCCCGGGAGGCGTCGGCCAGCGCCACGCGCAGGGGTCGCAGGCGTCGGGCCTGGTCAGCCAGGAGCTCCACCGACCGCGACGCCCCCAGGGCGACCACCCGGTAGCGGTCGGGCTCGGCCTCGATGACCTCGACGGCCTGGGTGCCGATGGACCCGGTGGAGCCCACCAGGCTGACCGTCCTCATGAGGACCGAGGACCTAGGCGAAGTTCAGGATGCGGATGAGGTACCAGGTGGCCGGCACCACGAACAGCAGGGCGTCGATGCGGTCGAGGACGCCGCCGTGGCCGGGCAGGATCGCCCCCATGTCCTTGACCCCGAGGTCACGCTTGAGCATCGACTCGCAGAGGTCGCCCAGCGGGGCGACGACCATGACGACCAGGGCGAGGACGATGCCCCGCTTGATGGTCCACGGGGCGATCTGGGCGACGACCAGGCCGGCCACAAAGGTGGCGACACAGGCGCCGATCATGCCCTCGACGGTCTTGCCCGGGCTGATGTCGGGGGCCAGCGGGGTCTTGCCGGCGAACCGCCCGGCGAAGAAGGCCCCGGCGTCGTAGGCGGCAGTGGTGAGCACGGCGCCCACCAGCAGGCCGATGCCGTCGTTGTGGGGTGCTTTGAGCAACAGGGCGGCGAACGACCCCAGGATGCCCACGTAGAAGAACCCGAACACGGTGACGGAGACGTTCATCAGTGGCCGGCCCCGGACCACGCCCGTGAGATACCAGAGAAGGGCGAACACGACGAACAGGGGCATGACCAGGTTGAACCCGTCGATGCCCCGCCAGTAGACCGCTCCCGACAGGGCGGCGGTGGCGGTGACGCCGAGGAGCGTGGCCGGGTGGTGGCCGGCGGTGCGCATGGCGCCGAAGAGCTCGGCGGCGGCCATGACCAGGGCGACCACAACGAGGAGCAGCAGGGCCTTGGGACCGATGGCCGCCGCCAGCAGCACCACGACCAGGGCCACGAACCCGGTGACCACCGAGGTGGTCACGTCGCGGGGCGGGACCGAGGAGCCGGGCCCCATGCCGGCGGGGCTGGGGGGGGGACGCCGGGGCTGGCGCTGGCGGCCGGCCATGCGCCCGGGGGCGGGAGCCGGCGCCTGCTCGGCTTCGGGGAAGTCGAACTCGTCGTCGACGTCGGGGTCGGCCAGGGCGCCGGTGCGCAGGCCACCGATCTCGGGGTCGTCGAGCATCTCGTCGCCGAAGTCCGCCTCGTCCCAGTCGGTGTGCTGGTCGCGCCAGCGGGGCCCGGTGGACAGAGACGACCACGCCCTCAGGTCATCGTCGGCGGGGGCGTCGGGATCGGACGGGACGCGCGCCACCTCGCCGCTGGGCGGCTCGGTCCAGTGCGGCAGCGGCACCGAGCCGGTGCCCTCGTCGGGAGGAGGGTAGGCGGCGAACCGGGGGGCGTCGGGATCGGCCTCTCCGGCAGGAGCGTCCCAGAACTGGTGCTCCTCGGGGCCCGGGAGGCCTTCTCGCTCGAAGCCCTGGTCTTCGGGACCCACGAGGCTGCCGGTGTCACCGGGGCCGGTTCCCATGGTGGGATCAGCGTAGCGGCCGGGATCGCGTCCGGCGGGCGATGCGCCGGCCGCCGGGGCAGGCTCCTCCCGCCAGAACTGGCCCTCGGGGGACGCCTCCCGAGAGGCGGGGGGCCGGGGCGGAGGGTCGGCCACCGCCGGCATGGACACGGACATGGGATCGGCGCCCGGGAAGCGCAGCGAGGGTCGAGGCCCGGTCGGCGGCTCGGGGACGTCACCGAAACGAGGGGCGTCACCGGGCCGGCGGCCGGCCACCTGGCCGGCCTCGATGGCGGCTGCCGCCTCTTCAGCGCCGATGATCCTGACCCCTTCGGCGGCCTGGCGTGGGCCACGGCGCGCCCCGGCGCCCCCGGGGATGTCGCCGGGCGCGTCAGCGTCCGGTCCCGGCAGGTCGAGCGCCTCGGTGTGGTCGTCGGTGTAGCCGTCGTCCATCGTCGGGCCCTCCTCTCTCCGTCGGTTGTCGGGTGCGAAGTTCTTGTCGGTCCTGAACGTTGCGGTGGCGCCCGTGGCGGCGCTGCTCAGACCTCGAGAAGCTCCTGCTCCTTGCGGGCCAGGGCGTGGTCGATGTCGGCCACGTGTTCTTGGGTGAGCTTCTCCAGGTCTTTCTCGGCCCGGTCGAGCTCGTCGGAGGAGATCTCGCCGTTCTTCTCCAACGCCTCCAACTCGTGGCGGGCCGACCGTCTCAGGTTGCGGGTGGCAACCCGGCCGTCCTCGGCCTTGTGGCGGGCCACTTTCACCAGTTCCTTGCGGCGCTCGGAGGTGAGCTGGGGAAACGTCAGGCGGATCACCTGCCCGTCGTTCGACGGCGTGATGCCCAGGTCGGAGTTCTGCAGCGCCCGCTCGATGGCCTTGATGGCGCCCTTGTCGTAGGGCGCGATCACCAGCACACGGGCCTCGGGCACGCTGAAGCCGGCAAGTTGCTGGAGCTGCACGTCGCTGCCGTAGTACTCGACCTTGAGCTTCTCGACCAGCGCCGGGGTCGCCCGCCCCGTACGGATCGATGAGAAGTCGGCCCGGGTGTGGGCCGCCGCCTTGGTCATCTTGTCGGCCGTGTCGACGAGGATGTCGTCGATCATCGCTCGCTCGAGCGCAGTCGCCCGCTCAGGGGGCCGCTCGGGCCCGATCTCCCGCTCAGGGGGCCGCTCGGGCCCAGGCACGTCATGTGACCAGCGTACCTATTGCCTCCCCCTGGATGGCGCGGCGGATGTTGCCCGGCGCCATGAGGTCGAACACGACGATGGGCAGCTTGTTGTCCATGCAGAAGGTGATGGCGGTGGCGTCCATCACCTTGAGGCCCCGGTTCAGGACGTCGATGTAGTGGACCTCGGTGAACTTGGTGGCGTCGGGGTTCGTGCGGGGGTCGTCGGTGTAGACCCCGTCGACGCCTGAGTGGGTGCCCTTGAGCACCGCGGTGGCCCCGATCTCGGCGGCACGCAGGGCGGCGGTGGTGTCGGTGGTGAAGAACGGGTTGCCCGTGCCCCCGGCCATGATGACGACCCGCCCGCTCTCCAGGTGGCGCTGGGCACGGCGCCGGATGTAGGGCTCGGCCACCTGGGCCATCTGCACGGCGGTCATCACCCGGGTGGGCTGGCCCAGCTTCTCCAGGGCGTCCTGGAGGGCCAGGGCGTTGATGATGGTGGCCAGCATGCCCATGGTGTCGGCCTGGGCCCGGTCCATGCCGGCGCCGGCGCCGGCCATCCCCCGCCAGATGTTGCCTCCCCCGACGACGATGGCCATCTCCACGCCCAGGTCACGGTGGACCTCGGCCACCTCGGCGGCGATGCGGGCGACGACCAGGCCGTCGATGCCGAAACCGGTCTGGGGGTCGGCGAACGCCTCCCCCGACAGCTTCAGCACGACCCGCGACCAGCGCGGTGCGTCAGGGGCCAACGCTCACCCGCCCACGACGACCTGGACGAACCGGGCGACGGTGGCCTCACCCAGGAACTGGGCGATGCTCAGCTTGGTGTCGCGCACGTAGGCCTGCTCCAGCAGGCAGTGCTCCTTGTAGAACCGACCCAGGCGGCCCTCGACGATCTTGGGGATGGCTGCCTCGGGCTTGCCCTCGTTGCGCGTGAGGTTGGCCAGCAGCTCCCGCTCGTCCTCCACCCGCGCGGCGGGCACGTCGTCACGGCTGAGCCACTCCGGACGAGCGAAGGCGATGTGCAGGGCGACCTCGTGGGCCTTGGCCTCGTCGCCTCCCGTGAGCTCGACGAGGATGCCGTTGACTCCCCGGCCGTTCTGCAGGTGCACGTAGGCGTCGAGGACCGAATCGGGCCCCGCCTCGAAGCGGTGCACATCGCCGATCTGGATGTTCTCCTTCAACGAGATCCGCAGGGCGTCGACCGCCTCCTGGCGCTCGGCCACTGCCGCCTCACCCTTGGCGACCACGAGGGTGGCCAGCTCGTCGAGCAGGTCGGTGAACTCCGGCGACTTGGCCACGAAGTCGGTCTCGCAGCGCAGGGCCACGACCGCCGCCGTCTGACCCTCGCGGACCACGGTGACCGCGCCCTGGGTGTTCTCCCGATCGGAGCGCTCGCCCATCTTGGCCAGCCCGTGCTCGAAGAGCCACCGTCGCGACATCTCCATGTCGCCGTCGTTCTCGGTCAGCGCCCGCTTGGCGTCCATCATGCCCACGCCCATGGCCTGGCGGAGGGCCTGGACGTCTTTGGCTGAGAAGTCGGCCATGCCTCAGCCCTCGCTCTGGCCGGACTGGGCCGGGTCGGCGCCGGCGGGCGCGACGGCGTCAGAGCTGAGCGGCACGTCGGCCGTGGGTGAATCGGCGCTCGGGGGCGCCTCGGTGGGAGGAGCAGCGTCGGTGGCGGGGGTGGCGTCGGTGGCGGGGGTGGCGTCGACCGGAGGGGCTTCGGCTGACGGCGTGTCGGCCGCGGGGCGGCGGGAGGTGGCGAGCCTGGCCTCGCGCTCCTGGGCCTGCAGGGCAGCCTGGCGTCGGGCCTCGGCCTGCTGGTGGACCCGGCGGGCCTCCGCCTCGGGGTCGACGGTGGGCGCCGGCGCAGCGGCGGCGGCCTTGGCGTTGCGGCGGGACGCGATCATGCGGCCCTCCTCCACGGCGTCGGCGATGATCCGGCACATGAGGGTGCCAGCCCGGATGGCGTCGTCGTTGCCGGGGACGATGTACTGGATGAGGTCGGGGTCACAGTTGGTGTCAACGACGGCCACGATCGGCATGCCGAGCTTGTTGGCCTGGGTGACGGCGATGTGCTCCTTCTTCGTGTCGATCACGAAGATGGCATCGGGCAGGCGGGCCAGGTTGCGGATGCCCCCCAGGTTGCGCTGCAGCTTCTCCAGCTCACGGCCGAGGATGAGGGCTTCTTTCTTCGGCATGGCCTCGAAGTCGCCGCTCTCCTTCATGCGCTCGTACTCGGCCATCTTCTTGACCCGGCCGCTGATGGTCTGGAAGTTGGTGAGCATGCCGCCCAACCACCGCTCGTTGACGTAGGGCATGTCGACGCGCTGAGCCGCCGAGGCGATGGCGTCCTGGGTCTGCTTCTTGGTGCCGACGAACAGGATCGACCCGCCACCGGCGACCAGGTCGCGCACGAAGCTGTACGCGGTGTCGATGCGACCCAAGGTCTGGTTCAGGTCGATGATGTAGATGCCGTTGCGCTCGCCGAAGATGAAGCGCTTCATCTTCGGGTTCCAGCGCCGGGTCTGATGACCGAAGTGGACCCCGGCCTCCAGCAGTTGCTTCATGGTGACGACAGCCACGCGCGTATCTCCTCACCCATCGGTTGGCGAAACCCCGGCCGCCACGCCCGTGAAGGGCGACCGTGGGACGGCGGGCAGGGGTGGTCGGATTCCGCCCGGACGGGGCGGACCAGCCACTCTATCGCTACCCTCGGCCGGAACCGACCGGCGGGGGCAGAGAGGGGAACGCACATGAGAGTGGACTTCTGGTTCCACCCGGGGTGCCCGTGGACGTGGGTGACGTCGCGCTGGCTGCTGGATGTGGCCCCGCAGCGGGACCTGGACATCCACTGGCGCAGCTTCAGCCTGACCCTGCTCAACGGCTGCGCCGACGTCCCCCGCCAGTACCGCGACCGGGCCGAGGGGGCCCACGACGTGCTCCGGGTGGTGGAGGCGGCCCGCGAGGCCGGCGAGCCGGAGTCGGCCATCGGCCGGCTCTACACCGGCGCCGGCGTGGAGCTGTTCCAGGGCGCCTGGCCGCTGCACGTCGCCGCCACCCTCTCGGCGGCGGGCATGGACCCGGCCCTGGCCGGCGCCTTCTCCGATCCGGATTGGGACCGGGCCATCGAGACGTCGATGGTGGAGGCCGCCGACCTGTGCGGCTCCACCGCCGCCTCCCCCACCATCGCCCTGGAGTCCGCCCCCGGCCGCGCCTTCTTCGGGCCCGTGCTCTCCCACAAGCCCGAGGGCCAGGCCGCCCTCGACGTCTGGGACGCCTTCGCCACCCTGGCCGGCGCCGGCGCCGTCTACGAGCTCAAGCGCGACCGCATGGAGGGCCTCCAGCTGCCCTGATCACCAGTCCAGGGTGGCCTCGACCGAGTTGACGGCGGCGCCCCGGGTGCCGGCCACGAGCAGGCCGTCGGGACCCGCCACCAGGCCGCTGATGCGGTTCGGGGCCTGACGGGTCTCGGTCTCACGACCGGGGCCGGCCAGGACCATGCGGCCGTCGTCGAGGGGGAATGCGAAGGTTCCCCGAGGCCCGACGGCCGGGCCGCCCCTGACTGCGATCCCGTCCGTGGCCGTCTGCCACCGCCGGCGCCCGGTGGCCGTCTCCAGCAGGTCGAGCCCGCCCAGCCGGTGGGCGACCAGCACGGCGTCGGCGCCGACGGCCACCGGTGGCACCTCCGGGGAGCCGGCGCCCCCCAGCGCCGTGCGCCACCGCTCCCTACCGTCGGCCAGGGCCAGGGCGTGGGCGGCCAGGTCCCCGCCGACGAACACCAGGGCACCGTCCGGGGTCACCGCCGGGCCGCCCACGCCACCGGGCTCGACGGCGACGGTCCATCGCACCCGGCCGGTGGCGCCGTCGAATGCGGTGGCGCCGGCGGCGCTGCGGTCGTCCCGCTGCCAGGTCACCGCCACGGCGGTCCCGTCGGAGACGGGCGGGCCCTGGGTGCCCCCAGGCAGGGGCGCCTTCCACGCCACCCGGCCGTCGGCGACGGCGAGCCCCACGACCTGGCCTTCCCAGGTGGAGGTCACCACCAGCCGGCCCACGACCACCGGCGTGTTGGGCCGGCCGCCCAGGGTGACGTCCCACACCTTCGACCCGTCGGTCCGCCGGAAGGCGGCCATCCCGTCGTCGGTGGCGGCCAGGACCAGGTCGGCGGTGAGCCGGGGGGCCACGTCGCGCAGGCCCAGGCGAACCGCCTCCCACAACGCCTTGCCCTTGGCGTCGAGCAGGACAAGGTGGTCGTGGCCGTACGTGAACGCCACCTCCCGATCGTCGGCCGCCGGCATGCCCGCCGACGCTGGCGACGGCGCCGGCCAGTCCCATGCGACCCCTCCCGGCCCGGGGGCATTGGACGCCGATGGTGGAGGGGCGCCGGCGCCGGTCGGGACGTCCAGGTGCTGGTGGGAGGGGCTGCAGCCGGCGGTGACGGCCAGCAGGGCGAGGAGCAGGGCGGTGACGCGGGCCATCAGTCGGACCTCCGGGGGATGGTGGGTTGC
>JBBWZS010000196.1:0-5702 GCA_039649175.1 Acidimicrobiaceae bacterium | reverse complement strand
CCATGCTCATCCCCACCCTGCCGGGATGGAAGGTCGAGACGATCGGCGACGACATCTGCTGGATGAAGCTGGGCGACGACGGACGGCTGTGGGCCATCAACCCCGAGGCCGGGTTCTTCGGCGTGGCACCGGGTACCTCCGAGGACACCAACCCCAATGCCATGCGCACCCTCGACCACAACTGCCTGTTCACCAACACCGCCCTCACCGACGACGGCGACGTGTGGTGGGAGGGCATGACCGATGAGCCGCCCGCCCATCTCACCGACTGGTTGGGCCACGACTGGGCCCCCGGCGCCGATCGTCCCGCCGCCCACCCCAACGCCCGCTTCACCGTCCCCGCCGCCCAGTGCCCGTCCATGGCCCCCGAGTGGGACGACCCCAGGGGCGTGCCCATCTCGGCCATCCTGGTGGGCGGCCGCCGCTCGTCGGTGGTGCCCCTCGTGCACGAGGCCTTCGACTGGCAGCACGGCGTGTTCCTGGGCTCGATCATGGCCTCGGAGACCACGGCGGCGGCCACCGGTGCGGTGGGCCAGCTGCGTCGCGATCCCTTCGCCATGCTGCCGTTCTGCGGCTACAACATGGCCGACTACCTGGGCCACTGGCTCGACGTCGGTAGGGCCACTGATGCCGACAAGCTGCCGAAGCTGTTCTACGTCAACTGGTTCCGCAAGGATGCCGAGGGCCGCTGGCTGTGGCCCGGCTTCGGCGACAACAGCCGGGTCGTCGCCTGGATCGTCGGACGGGTCGCCGGGGGGGCCGACGCCGTCAGGACCGCCATCGGCATGGTGCCCGCCCCGGGAGCCATCTCCACCGAGGGCCTGGGCATCGCCGACGACGACATGGCCGAGTTACTGCGGGTCGACGTCGAGGAGTGGCGCCGTGAGGTGCCGTCCATCGAGGAGCACTACGCCCACCTGGGCGAACGCATCCCCGATGCCCTCCGCGACGAGCTGGCCCGCCTCGAAAAGCGCCTCAGCGCGGTCTGAAAGGAACACGAGAGCGATGACAGTTCGGGCGTACGTGCTGGTGCAGACCGAGGTGGGCCAAGCGGCCCAGGTCGGTTCCGAGGCGGCGGGTATCGAAGGGGTGGTGGCGGCCGACTCGGTCACCGGTCCCTACGACGTGATCGTGCGCATGGAGGCCGAGACCATGGACGATCTCGGCAAGATCGTGGTCAGCCGTCTCCAGCTCATCGAGGGTGTCACCCGCACCCTCACCTTCCAGGTCATCAACCTGTAGCGCTCGACCGGACAGTCACCGCGAACGGCTCCGGCCCACCCGGCCGGCCTGGCGGGCGTGGCGTTCGAGGGCCAGGGTGACCAGGCGGTCGACCAGCTCGGGATAGCTCACGCCCGACGCCTCCCACATGCGCGGGTACATGGAGATGGGCGTGAACCCGGGGATGGTGTTGACCTCGTTCACCACCAAGTCGCGGCCGCCCTCGTCCCAGAAGAAGTCGACGCGGGCCATGGCCTCGGCCCGCACGGCACGGAAGGCGGCGACGGCCTGAGCCTGCACCTCGGTGACGACCTGGGGCGGGAGGGGGGCGGGCACGAGCAGGTCGGCCCGCCCCTCCAGGTACTTGTCCTGGTAGTCGTAGAACTCCCGGCTGGGACGCACCTCGCCCGGCACCGATGCCACCGGCGGGCGGTCGCCGAGCACACCGCACTCGATCTCGCGGCCGACGATGGCCTCTTCGACCACCGCCCACTCGCCGTAGGAGAAGGCCTCGGCCAGGGCCGCCGTCAGGGCTTCCTCGTCGGGAACCCGGGTCACGCCGACCGACGACCCCAGGGCGGCGGGCTTCACGAACACCGGCCAACCCAGCTCGTCTGCCACCCGCCGGCCCAGGGCGGCAATCTTGGCGTCGGTGTCGGCGTGGTCGTCACGCACGCTCAGCCAGGGGGCGACGGTGAGCCCCGCCGCCATCACCAGGCGCTTGGTGGCGTCCTTGTCCATGCACGTGGCCGACCCGAGCACGCCCGATCCCACATAGGGGACGTCGGCCAGCTCACACAGGCCCTGGACGGTGCCGTCCTCGCCGAACGGCCCGTGCAGCAGGGGGAACACCACGACCGGCAGTCCGCCCGGACCGGGTGCCAGAGTCTCGAACACGCCGACCTCGGGCCCCGTGGCCTCGAGGGCGGCGGGCAACCGGTCGGCACCACGTTCGGCCAGGACGCGCCACGCCCCTGCGGCCCGCACCCAGCGACCGTCGTGGGTGACACCCACGGGGTCGACGTCGTAGCGGTCGGTGTCCACCGCTCTCAGCACCGACACCGCCGAGGTGCATGACACCTCGTGCTCGGCCGAGCGACCGCCGAACAACACGACGAGCCGGGCCCGGCGCGTCATGCTCCGGTCGCGGCGGGCCTCGGCTTCGGTGTGGTTCTCAATGACGCCGTGGTCCTCGCTCATGTGCGGCCCACCAGCAGGGCGCGGATGCCGAGTCCCATGATGAACAGGCCCCCACCGCCGTAGAGCAGGTAGAGGCGGTGACGCAGTTGCTGGCGGTACGAGTAGATGATGCCCACGGCGATGATGGCCACGAACCCGTAGAACATGTGGAACTGGGGCGCCTTGAGGCCCTGGCCCGACACCATGCCCACGCCCATGGCCACCTGGGCGAACACCGACAGTTCGACTGCGGCCGTGAACCACCACAGCGCCCGGGTACGCAGCGACGGCCAGCGAGCCGCACCGAGGGCCCACAGACCGGCGAGACCGTTGCCGACGATCACGACCCAGGCGAAGCCCTTGTGGATGGCCAGCAGCGTCCCCAGGAGGGGCACGCCGCTCAGAGGCCCTCCAGGAGGTCGGTCTCGTGGGTGTCCGGCGCGGCGCCGTCGAGGATGTACCACTCCCACCCGAAGGCGTCGGTGAACATGTCCGGGGGCATGGCCAAGAAGAACGAGGTCTCCGAGATCTGGCTGGCGTGGGCGGCCATCGACCGCCGCTTCACGTCGATCCGGTCGCGCACGTCGACGGCGGTGGTGATGCGCCCCTCGGGGACCCCGATCTGCAGGTCGGCCGGGTCGGGCATGTCGTCGGGCATCTCGGGCATCTCCACCCCCGACGCCACCGCCGCCTCCATGCCCCGGCGCATGTGATCGCGGTTGGCCGTGCTCATGTAGACCTTTGGAGTGCCGGCCAACTGGCCCGCTCGCAGGCCCACCCGATGGACCTGGATGTGGTCGGGGTGGCCGTACACACCGTTCTCGTCGTAGGCGGTGACCACGTCGGCGCGCTCCTCCATGAGGATGGCGGCCAAGCGCTCGGCGGCCTCCTCCACGTCGGCCTGCCAGAACGACTCGGGCACCTCGTTCTCAGGGGTGCCGATCATGCCCGAGTCGACGTAGCCGAGGAACTCCACGCGCGACACACCGAGGATCTCGGCCGACGCCGCCGTCTCGATGATCCGCCGTTCCCACAGCGCCTCACCCGGCTCCAGGAAGCCGTCGGCCACCTCGCCGTTCTCACCCCGGGTGGCCACGACCAGCACGACGCGGTGACCGTCGGCCGCCAGCTTGGCCATGGTGCCGCCGGTGGCGATGGATTCGTCGTCGGGGTGGGCGTGGAAGAACACCAGGGTTCGGGGCGTCATCGTCCCGACCTCCCCGTGCTCCGGAGCGGCGACCGTCGAACCATCGCCGGACCCTATCCGTTGGGGCGGTGGCTACGATCGCCGGCGCGGTGACCGACGCCTCCCCCCACCAGCACATCGAGCGCGCCGCGGCCTCCGGCGGGGACACCTTCCGCCTGGGCGTCGACTGGGCTCGCGCCGAGCCCGTCGAGGGTGCCTACGACGAGGCGGTGTTCGAGGACTACGCCCGGGCGTGCGACGCCGGACGGGCGCGAGGCGTGGCGCCGGTGATCGTCCTCGACGACGGGGGGCGACCCGACTGGCTGGGCGCCGACTTCTGGCTGCGCCTGGAGTCACCGGCCCGGTTCGCAGGGTGGGCCGAGGCGGTGACCGAGCGACTGGGTGAGCGGTGCCACCACGTCGTCACCCTGGTCGAGCCCAACGTGGCGTGCTGGCAGGCGTGGATCACCGGGGCACGGCCGCCGTACCGGGTCGGCGCGGTGGGCGACCTCGTCCGGTCGCTCGACCATGTCCTCGCCGCCCACGTCGCCGCCCGCGCCGCAGTGAACCGCGTCGACCCCGACGCTGAGGTCACCCTCGAGCTGGGCGCCCGACCGGTCTACGAGCTCGACGGGCTGCTCGTCGACGTCCTCGGCGCCCGAGCCCAGGGCGTGGGGCGCTACGAACTACGGCCGTGGCTGACCGAACGTCGCCGTGACTGGTACGTGAGGCGGTCTCCTCCCACGCTCATCGGCGCCGTCCTGCGGCGGATGGCACGAAGCGCCATCCCACTCGACCAGGCCCTGCCCCGGGCCGTCGCCGCCCTCTACCGGTAGTCCGGGGTCAACCGGGTGTCGAGGTGGGGACCGTGGTCGTGACGGGCACGGCCAGGTCCTGACCGTCCTCGGTCAACAAGGTGGCCACGATCACCACCGGCGTCGCCGTCGTGTTGGCGCCGAAGTGCACCATGTCGCCCTTCTCGATCACCGAGTCACCCTGGTTGAGGGTGATGTCGGCGGGGCCCGTCACCTGCTCGGTGGTGCCCGCAGGAGCCCGGCGCACGCTCGCCGTGCCCGAGATCACCGTGTAGGCGAGCGAGCCGGACTGGATGGACGCCATCTGCACGCCGGGGTGGATGTGGGCGGCCAGCTTGGCGCCGGGGGCGATGGTGTAGCGGATCAGCGTGAGGGTGCGGCCCTGGGCGCCGGGGGGATCGACCTGCGAGTTGAGGACGTCTTTCTGCACGGCCACCGTGGTGGTGGGGCTCGACGCCGTGGTGGTGGGGGCGGATGTGGTCGCCGCCCGGCCAGAGGTGGAGTCGCTCCCGCAGCCGGACACGAAGACGACGAGGGCGAGCAGGACTGAGACGAGACCGGCGCGGCGCATGCCACGACGGTACCGGGCGGTTGGTACGTAGGCTCTGGTCACGCCTCATCCCCGGATGTACGCCGACGACGACCCGTACCTGAGCGAGTTGCGCCAGGTGTGCCTTTCCCTGCCCGAAGCTGCCGAGGTGGAGGCGTGGGGCCGACCCACGTTCCGTGCCGGCAAGAAGCTGTTCGCCGTCTTCTCCGGCCACGACACCCATCCGTACGGGGTGATCTTCAAGCCCGAGGCGGACGAGCGCCCGGCGTTGCTCGAAGACGACCGCTTCTACATCCCGCCGTACTTCGGCCCCGCCGGCTGGGTGGCCCTCGATTTCGCTTGTGCGCCGGTCGACTGGGGCGAGATCGCCGAGTTGATGGAGTCGTCCTACCGCCAGGTCGCCCTGAAGCGCATGCTCGCCGCCCTGGACACCTTGGGTTGACGATCGTGAACGTGTCCGGGGATACCCCCCTGGCTGCCGTCGGATCAGGGCACGGAACCGGGCGTCGCCTTGGGTAATCTGCGGCGGTGACCGGTTCGGCGTTCGAATGGATCTGTGAGGTCGAGCCGCCGACCAAACCGGACATGATGCACGTGCGTCATCAGATCGGGGTGCTGAGCAAGGTTGCCTCGGGATACCTGATCCCCGACAACCACGTCGGGCGGGCGACGGTCTCCAGCATCGCTGTGGCCCACGAGGTCGACCGCATGGGCGGACGATCGATTGCCTGCCTGAACGCTCGGGATCGCA
>JBBWZS010000041.1:0-5609 GCA_039649175.1 Acidimicrobiaceae bacterium | reverse complement strand
ATGAGGCGAGTGAGCGCAGCGATCGAGCCGGGGCCCGAGCGGCCCTTCGAGCGGAAGACCCAGGACTAGCCATGGCCAAGAACGACGCGAACCCACCCATGCCCGCCTTCACCGGCGACTACGTCCTCCAGGAGGTGGGTACCGACTACCTGTCCAAGGCGGTCAAGCCCAAGCAGTTCCTCCACATCGACCAGTCCGAGTGCATCATGTGCGAGGGCTGCGTCGACATCTGCCCGTGGAAATGCATCCACATGCTGTCCACCGAGACCATCACCGACGCGGTGGGCGCCGAGCAGCCCGGTGACGACCCCGACGACCACGTGGTGTTCATCGTCGACGAGGACGTCTGCACCCGCTGCGGTCTCTGCGTCGACCGCTGCCCCACCGGCGTCATCGTCATGGGCAAGGCTGGGGTGGCGGCCAAGGACGGCGATCCCCACGGTCGCGACGAGAAGCACGGGTTCGCCTACGGGATGCGGTTCTGAGCGTGGCCAAGCGACTGACCAGGAACGGCAACGGCAACGGCAACGGTGACGGCAACGGCCACCGCAGCCCCGCCGAGCGCCTGTCGGAGGTAGGGGAGAAGGTCCGCAGCTCGCAGGCATGGACCTCGATCTTCCGGCCCGGATCGATCTTCCGCAAGGGCTACACCGACAGCCCCAGGAACCG
Organism: Acidimicrobiaceae bacterium; assembly: GCA_039649175.1. Taxonomy (GTDB): domain Bacteria; phylum Actinomycetota; class Acidimicrobiia; order Acidimicrobiales; family AC-14; genus DATAQC01. The sequence continues at coordinate 4,940 of JBBWZS010000041.1, read as the reverse complement.
GTCCTACGTGATCATGAACAGCCTGCTCTACCACCTTCACCCGGTGAAGGTGAAGCGTCACGCGGTGAAGGTGAGCTACACGCTGTGCCTGGGCGGGCTGTCGTTCTTCTTGTTCATCATCCTCACCCTCACCGGCATCTTCTTGATGTTCTTCTACCGTCCGACGGCGGCCCAGGCCTGGAACGACATCCGAACACTCGAGACCTCGGTCACCTTCGGCCTGCTGGTGCGAAACATGCATCGATGGGCCGCCCACCTGATGGTGATCTCGGTGTTCCTGCACATGTCGCGGGTCTTCTACCACGGCGCCTACAAGCCGCCGCGGGAGTTCAACTGGGTCATCGGCGTGGTGCTGCTCACCCTCACCCTGCTCCTGTCGTTCACCGGGTACCTGCTGCCCTGGGACCAGCTGTCGCTCTGGGCGGTCACGGTGGGGACGAACATGATGGGCTACACGCCAGTGTTCGGGTCACAGGTCAAGTTCGTGCTCCTCGGGGGAGCGGAGATCGGAACCGACACGCTGCTGCGGTGGTACGTGCTCCACGTCTTGTTGCTGCCGTTCGTCATCGTCATCTTCATGGCGATCCACTTCTGGAGGGTCCGCAAGGACGGCGGCCTCTCCGGGCCGCTGTAGGGAGGAGGTCGCGTGACCGAGGTACCCGAACATCTTCTTCGTCGGTCCAAGGAACGGCGGGCCGCCCTGGGCCTGCCCGTGCCCGGTGGCCCCGACGCCGGCGGCGCCGAGGCGACCCCGGCCACCGCCGGCGACCCCGACAAGATCCCCGCCCACCTCCTGGCCCGCAGCCAGTCGCCCGGCACCGCCGCAGGCTCGGCCCCGGCCGCCGCGGCCGGCGGTGCGGCCACCACCGGGGGAGGGACGGCGGTGGCCACGGCGCCGGCGCCGGTGGCCAAGGGGCCCGAGGGTCACACCCAGCGCCTGCTCACGGTGGTCAAGGCGGGCTCCATCCAAGACGTCAGGGCAACGCCCACCGACAAGGTCCACGTGTGGCCCCACCTGCTCATCGGCGAGTTCGTGGCCTGCATGGCCATGAGCGCCTTCCTGTTGATCTTCTCCGCCCTGGTGAACGCCCCCCTGCTGGCGTCGGCCAACTACAACTTCACCCCGAACCCCTCGAAGGCCCCCTGGTACTTCCTCGGCCTTCAGGAGCTCCTGACCATGTTCCACCCCATGATCGCCGGGGTGACCATTCCCGGTATCGGCATCTTCGCCCTGATGCTGGCGCCGTTCAGTGACAAAAATCCGTCCAGCAAGCCCGAGGACCGCAAGTTCGCCATCGCCCTCATGACCATGTTCCTCATGTTCTGGGGCGTGCTCGTGATCATCGGGTGCTTCTTCCGGGGGCCAGGGTTCAACTTCACCTTCCCCTGGAAAGACGGCGTGTTCTTCGACCTCTAGGAGCCCCGCACCACAATGTCCTCAACTGTCGTCCTCCTGATCGTGATCGTCGCCCTGGTCGCGGCCGCGGCCGTGTTCTCCCTGGCCACGGCCCGCCGGCGCGACACCGCTCGCGCCCTGTCCCAGGCCCCGGAGGCGGCGACCGACGAGGCGCCCGTGCCCGGTGCCCAGCTGGAGCGGGCGTCGTCGGCCGCCCCCGCCGCTCGCACCGGGCGTGAACTGGAACGGGCCGTCGCCCTCGAGCGCCAGGGCCGCTCCGGGCTGCCCGACCCCTCCGCCCCGCCCCCTCCGCCGGCGCTCCCCCCCGACGAGGAGACCCTCGGCGTCACCCGGCGCCAGGTCCTCAACCGCGGGATCTTCACCGCCTTCGCCCTCACCCTCACCGCCTTCGGCGGGGCGTCGTTGGCCTTCCTGTGGCCCACCCTGTCGGGCGGGTTCGGCGCCAAGATCAAAGCGGGCAAGAAGGAAGACATCCTCAAGCAGATCGAGGACAAGAAAGAGCCGTTCTACCTGGCCTCGGGCCGGTTCTACATCAACCCGTACCCCGTCGCCGACGTGGCCAAGGCCAAGAAGATCGTGGCCTACTCGGCGGTGATCGACGGCTACCAGGAGGGCATCGTCGCCCTCTACCAGAAGTGCGTGCACCTGGGCTGCCGGGTGCCGTGGTGCAAGACGTCGCAGTGGTTCGAGTGTCCCTGTCACGGCTCGCAGTACAACCGGGTGGGCGAGAAGAAGGGCGGTCCGGCACCTCGGGGCCTCGACCGCTTCGCCGTCTCCGTCGACGGCGGCCAGGTCGTGGTCGACACCAAGCAGGTCGTCACCGGGCCCCCGATCGGCACCAACACCACCGGCCAGGAGGCCGAGGGGCCGCACTGCGTCGGGGGAAGCGCAGAGAAGTGAGCTTCTTTCTCGCAGCAGCATCACAGCAGCGCCGCATCGGCGTGTGGGTGGTCGTGGCCATGCTCGCCGGGTGGGTGCTCTACATCATCACCTCGACCCGGCGCACCTACGTGCCCGGCGAGGAGCTCGAGGTCGCGCCCAACCGCAAGACCTATTTCAACGACGAGGCCATGGAGGGCCCCCGCCTCACCAAGTACCTGTGGTGGGCCTTCATCACCCTGATGATCACCGCCATCGCCCTGCCCGTGTACTGGATGCGAGAGCCGTACCGCCAGCGGGCCGGAGGCCTGCAGCGGGGCGTCAAGTACTTCGACGAGGAGGCGGTGATCCGCGGGCAACGCTATTTCCAGGCCACGCCCGGCGACCCCCCTACCCCCCGTGAGGCCCACTACGGCTGTGAGAACTGCCACGGCGTCAAAGGTGTCGGCGGCGTGGCCACCTACACCCTGAGCGACCCGGCCCACCCCGACGCTCCTGCCCAGCAGGTGCAGTGGACGGCCCCGCCCCTCAACACGGTCATGCTCCGGTACCGCCCCGAGGAGGTCAAGTACATCCTCACCTACGGCCGGGCCAACACACCCATGCCGCCGTGGGGCGTCGACGGGGGGGGAGCCCTCAACGACCAGCAGCTCGATGACCTGATCGCCTACCTCCAGAGCATCCAGCTCGATGCCAAGGCGGTGAGGGCCGACGCCCTGGCCACGTTCGGGGTGGACGGCCAGAAGCTGTTCGAGGCCAACTGCTCGCGCTGCCACACCATGGGCTGGTCCTACGGCGCCCCGGGCAAGCCCGGCGGGGGTGCGTTCGGGCCGCCCCTCGACAATGGCAGCACGCTCGAGCAGTTCCCCACCCCCGCGCTGCAGGTGGAGTGGGTGGCCAAGACGGCTGAGCAGGGCAAGCCCTACGGTGTCCGGGGACAGAGCCACGGCCTCATGCCGCACTTCGAGGACATACTGTCGCCCGAGCAGATCCAGGCGATCGTCGACTACGAGCGGGGGCTGTGATGGGTCATCTGGCCGCGAGCCACCTGTACATGAGCCACCTGGTCACGGCCGCCCTGGCTTGGAACCCCCAGATCAGGGGGGCCCTGTACGTGGTCATCGCCGTCACGGTGCTCCCGGGGTCGGTCTTCTTGCTCCTGTCCACCAACATGGGCAGCCGGCTGGGCTTCCTGCTGGCCTTCGCCGGGTTCTCCGGTTGGATGTTCACTCTCGGCGCGGTCTGGTGGGTGTACGGGTCGGGCCCCGTCGGGCGCTCGCCGACCTGGAAGGCCAAGGAGGTGGTCGTCGGCGACGTGGCGCAGGCGTCCCGGACGGCTGCCGCCGGCAAGTTCCCCCAGGGCTGGAAGAAGCTCGACATCGCCGATCCCGAGGTGGCCGACGCCCAGGCCGTGGCTGACACCCTCATCGTCGGACCCAAGGCCCAGTTCAAGACCTCGGGCGACTTCCTGCCCGTCACCGCAGCCGAGACGGGCGGTGAGAAGTACGGACCGTTCCACCTCCTCAACGTGCGTCCCCTCAACGTCTTCCACGAGGCCCACTACCTGGTCATCCAGGTGCAGAAGGCGGTGAAGCCCCCCGCCGTCGCCGGCCAACCGCCGCCCAAGGCCGTCGTCGACCCCCAGGCGCCGATCGTGTCGGTCATCATGGTCCGCGACCTGGGTGCCCTTCGCGAGAACCCGGCCGTGGTGTGCATCTGCTTCGGCCTGCTGTTCGCCATCACCATCTACTCGCTGCACACCCGGGACAAGGAAGCGATGGCCCAGCGCGTCTAAGCTCCGAAGACACCATGGCCCAGTACCTCCCGCTGCTGGTGATACTGATCCTGGCCACCCTCTTCGCCGGGTTGTCGTTCTTCGCATCGGGCCTCATAGGCCAGCGGAAGCGGCCCACGGCGGCGAAGGTGGCCCCCTACGAGTGCGGCATCGTGCCCGAGTCGGGGCCGGCCCAGCGCTTCCCGGTGCGCTTCTACCTGGTGGCGATGATCTTCATCATCTTCGACATCGAGATCATCTTCCTGTTCCCATGGGCCGTCATCTACCGCCAGCTCGGAGCCTTCGGCCTCTGGGAGATGCTGGCCTTCGCGGCCACGGTCTTCCTGTCGTTCGTGTTCCTGCTGGGCCGGGGAGCGCTCAACTGGGGCCCGACCAAGCATCTGTCGCCGATGGCCGACCGCCAGGTGCCCGACACTGACGAGGCACGCTCGGCCCAGCGGTCGACCGAGACCACGATCCGACGAGTGAGCCAGGTGACCGTCGGCGAGGTGGGCCGGGTGCCGGTGGGTCAGACGAGCGAGCGAGGGGAGGGCTGATGGGCCTGGCCGACCTGAACCACAACTTCCTCACCGGCAACATCGAGGAACTGGTGAAATGGGCGCGCCGCAACAGCGTCTGGCCCGCCACCTTCGGCCTGGCGTGCTGCGCCATCGAGATGATGGCCAGTGGGGCCGCCCACTTCGACCTGGCCCGCTTCGGCATGGAGGTCTTCCGGGCCTCGCCCCGCCAGGCCGACCTCATGATCGTCGCCGGGCGGGTCTCCCAGAAGATGGCGCCGGTGCTCCGCCAGGTCTACGACCAGATGATGGAGCCCAAGTGGGTCATCTCCATGGGCGTGTGCGCCTCCTC
>JBBWZS010000164.1:0-7959 GCA_039649175.1 Acidimicrobiaceae bacterium | reverse complement strand
CGGAAGCCTCTTCTTCTGCGCGCTGCTCTTTCGCACCGGACTCGTTCCGCGTTTCCTAGCTGTCTGGGGTTTCATCGGCTACGCGTGCTTCGCCGGGGGCAACGTGCTGGAGCTGGTCGGCGTCGCGAGCGCCGCCATGGTCGCCGCCATCCCCGGTGGATTGTTCGAGCTGACGTTCGGCGTCTGGCTGATCGCCCGCGGGTTTGCCTCGTCGTCGGCCGCGGTCGCCTCATCACCAAAGGCGCCGTCGATGAGATCGTCTGCCGCGGCTCAACCTGCCACGTAAGGGTTGTGACACCCGGGGCGCTGACAAGCCGGTGACAAGAGAGGCCCTCCCCGACGAGCGGAAAGGGCCTCTGACCTGCGGTTTCGTTGGTGGCGGGGGCGGGATTTGAACCCGCGACCTTCGGGTTATGAGCCCGACGAGCTACCAGACTGCTCCACCCCGCGGCGTACCACCCATTCTAGCACCGGTCACGCCGGGGCGATCACGGGGGGGAGGGTGGTCGGCGGCGCCTGACCGGTCGCCAGCGCCGTCGTCGCCTGGGTGACCAGGTCGCGGGCGGTGTTGGTCTCCGTCTGGTAGCCGGCCAGGTCGCCGTTCTTCAGGGCCGCATCGGCGGCCTTGTAGTGGTCGGCAGCCTGGGTCAGCAGGTTCTGGGCCGTGCCGGCCGCGCCGGCCGGCGGAGAAGGACTGGCGGTGGACGGCGCCGGCGTTGTCGGGGCCGGTTGGCCGGCGGTCGGCGTCTGCTCGAGTGTCGGTGGTGCGCTGCCGAAGATGTCGGTCAGGGCCTGCTCGAGCGAGTCTCGCATCACCACCTTGTCGGCGTACACCACGATGACCCGTTTGAGCTGGGGCAGCGGCGTGTTCTCCGACGACACGTACAGCGGCTGGATGTAGAGCAGCGATTCCTGGATGGGCACCAACAACATGTTCCCGAGGGTCACCTTGGACCCCGACCCCGGTTGGCCGAGCAGGGTGATGTCGCGGGAGATCACCGGCTCCTGGTTGATACGCGCGTTCACCAGGGCGGGCCCGTCGATCTGTTTCTGTCGGGGCATGACGTAGGCCTGTAACTGCCCGTAGTTGGCGGGATCGCTCTTGGCCACCATGAAGGCGGTCAGGTCCTTGCGGCTGTCGTCTTTGGACAACGGGACGAAGGGCTCGAAGATCAAGAAGTCCTCGCTCGTCTCGCCCGGCAGTCGCATCTTCAGGTAGTAGGGCTGCATCCGGGGTGCGCGCGACTGCACGACCTGCCCGCCGGGCGACACCGTGACCGCGCTGCCGACGGCACCGGGCGACTGGGCGATGTCCCACGCGTCGGTCTTGTTGTAGAACGACGCCGCGTCGGTCATGTGGTAGAGCCCGTACATGTTGGTCTGGACCCGGAACAGGTCTTCGGGGTACCGGAGGTGCTCCCGCAGGGCGGGGTCCATCGTGGCTCCGTCGGTGAACAGCTTCGGGAACGCCTTGGTGTAGGACCGCACCAGCGGGTCGGTCTTGTCCATGACGTAGAACTTCATGGAGCCGTCGTAGGCGTCGATGACGACCTTCACCGAGTTGCGCACGTAGTTGAAGTCGCTCTGCAGGCCGCTGTTACCCGCGACCCGTGCCGTGTCGGCCGTCTGCGAGTAGGGGTACTTGCTGGTCGTGGTGTAGGCGTCGTAGATCCACAGGATCCGGTTGTTGAACAGCACGGGGTACGGGTCGGCGTCGTACTTCAGGAACGGGGCCGCCTTGCGCACCCGCTCGTCGATGTCACGGATGTAGATGGCCTTGGACTCGGGGGTGACGAACCCCGAGATCAGGGGGTTGGGGTCACCGAAGCGCAGGGCCAGTGCCGCCCGGCGCACCCACGAGCTCATGGTGACGCCGCCGGTGCCGTTGTAGGTGCTGGTGTGGTTGGTGCCGTTGGCCTCGGTGAAGTCGATCTCCTGCTGCTTGGTCTTCACGATGGCGTAGCCGGGGAGCTTCTCGCCGAAGTAGATGGCGTTGTTGGTGACGGTGAGGGGACCGTTCTCGGGCGTGGGGGGAAGGTCTTTGACCAGCAGGTCGGGGTTGCCGTCGGGAGCCACGGCGTTGGCCTGGGAGCCGACCACGCCGTAGCCGTGGGTGTACACCAGGTGCTGGTTCACCCACGAGGGTGAGGGAATGCCGCCGATGTTGAGCTCACGGGCGGCCACCAGCACCTGGGTGACCCGGTCGGAGGTGTTGAGCCCGTAGCGGTCCACGTCGACATCGTTGAACTGGTAGAAGTTGCGGATCTCCTGCAGGCGCTTGTAGTCCTCGGTGAGCACGGCGGGATCCCACAGGCGCACGTTGCGGATGGTCTCCTGGTTGTTGGCCAGGTCGGCGGCGGTGAGATCGTCTCGATAGCCGAAGTCGGTGACCTTGGTGTCTTTGATGTTGAACGCCGCCCTGGTGGCGTTGATGTTGCGGGCGATGTAGGGCTTCTCCTTGGTGGACTCCGTCGGCTGCACCTTGAACTTCTGCACCAGGGCGGGATAGGCGGTGCCGGCCGTCACCGACACCAGGGCCCACAGCCCGACGGCCAGCGCCGGCAGCACCCACCCGCGCCAGAAGATGTTGACCACGAACAGGATGCCGGCGATCACCGAGATGCCGATCAGCAGGTTCAGGGCCGGCAGTTGCGCCTTGACGTCGGTGTAGCTGGCACCGCTCACCACCCCGCGCTTGGAGTACACCAGCTCGTAGCGCTGGAGGACGTAGCCCACCGCCTTGATCAGGGCGAGGACGGCGAGGAGCACCGACAGGTGGACCTTCACCTGCGGGGTCACCTTCTGCATCGGCGTCTGGAACCGGATGCCGCCGTTGAGGTAGTGGGCGACGGCGGTGACGATGACCACGATGATCACCGCCGCGAAGAGCCAGTCGACCACGAACTTCAGGAACGGCAACTGGAAGACGAAGAATCCGATGTCCTTGTGGAACAGAGGGTCTTTGGTCCCGAAGTTGACCCGGTTGCGGAACAGGATCCACGAGTTCCACTGCCCGGCCGTGCCGGGACCGGCGATCAGGGCGAACAGCAGTGACACGCCGATGCGGACCAACCCGGCTCGGGGGCCGACGAGGGCGTGGTAGCGCTCCACGATCTGCTCTTCGGGACCCGTGGGCCGGAACTTGGGGGCGATGCGGTCGGCGATGGCCAGGTTCACCCACATGATCACGAAGAACAGGGCGGTGAAGATGAAGGCCATGGCCGCCTTGGCCCCCAGCACGCCCTTCCAGACGCTGGTCAGGCGCAGCTCATCGAACCAGAGGTAATCGGTGTAGAAGCCGGCGATGCCCCGCAACGACACCGCCAGCACCAGCAGGACGAGGACGATGATGGCAACGAGCACGAGGCCGACCCGGTTGGGCTTGGTACGCCGCCGGGGTATGTCGGTGGGGGGACGCACGACTAGAGACTATGAGAGATCCGGTCGGTAGCCCTTTCACCCGGGGCGGCGGCGCTGGAGGTGCGTCAGGAGGGTGGCGCCACCAGGATGCAGCGGCACCCGTCGTGGGCCGGGGGGTGGGGCTGCCCGGTGGGGAAGGGCTCCCCCTTGGTCACCGGCCCGGCCAGGGTGTTGTCGTCGCAGTCGGGGCAGGGCCCGCCGTCGTCGTCGACCACCCAGCACCGCTGGGCGCCTGCCGGCGTCGCCGCGAAGGCCCCCCGGGAGAACGCGGCACTGGCGTGGTGGCGCGCCGCCTGTTCGATCTCGGTCGTCTTCCACTGCCGGTAGCTGGCGCCCAGCTTCTCGCTCACCCCGCCGGTGTCGTAGGCCGCCACCTGGGGCTCGGCGGCGCCGGACATGGCTTCGGTGATCGCCGATTCGAGACGGTCGCGCAGCGGCACGACCAGGTCGACGGCCAGGTCGGCCCCCCACTGCTCGACCGGCCATCCTCCGCTGGGCACCCCGCCCCCACCAGCCTCGTCCTGCGGTGACGAGACGAACTCGGCGCCGGCGTCGGCGGCCCGGCCCAGCAGGGCGCTGGCGGCTGACTGGTAGCGCTCGACATGGTCGTCGAGGGAGGGAAGAACGGTGTCCGGGGTGGGCCGGCGATCGCGCCGGAGCCGGTCGAGCACCTCGTTCTGCTCGTCCTGGAGGACCCGCCTGAGGCGGCGGACCAGATCGGCCTGGATCGGCTCGAGGACCTGGTCGCGCCCGGCCAGGGCGGACTCCTCTCTCACCGTGAGCGGCGTGCCGACGTCGTGCAGGACATGGTCGCCGGCCGGCGCCGGGACGGTGCCGTTGCCGTTCGTCGAGGACGACCTCGAGTGGGCGGCGGCCGTTGGCGCGGGCGGCGGCGGCATCCGCGGCGGCGGGGCGGGCGGCGCCTTCACCTGGGCGGCACGCAGGCGGGCGAACAGCTCGTCGGCACTCGGTGCGGGTGCGGCTGCGACCGCGGCAGGCGGCGCGTCTGCGGCCGTCTCTGCCTCGGTGGGTAGCACCGGCGCGGCCGTGACCTCGGCGACGGGTGTGCCGGGAGGAGGTGACGCAGGGCTGGGAGCGACGGCCTCGGCCGGCTCCGGCGCCGGGGAGGCTTGGCCGCCGTCGCCGTCGTCATCATCTGCGCCCGAGGACGACTCGAACGGGGCATCGGGCGCCGTCGTCACCTCGACGGCTTCGACGGCCTCGACGGCCTCCACGGCGGTTGGCGCCTCGATCAGGACGGGACCACCGGTGGGCGGCGGGTCGTCCGGGGCAGGTTCGTCGCCCGGCGGCGCCGTCACCACCTCGACGGGCGCCGGGGGGCGGGGCCCGCCCACACCGCCGACCGAGACCAGCCCGCGTCCGAGGGGGCCGGCCAATTGCTGGGCGGAGGGTGCGTCGACCGCCGGTCGTTGCTGGTGCTGCTCGCCGGCGCGCCCCGCACCCGGGCCCCCTCGGCGCTCGGACGACGACGGGCGGCGCCCCTCGTCGACGGCGCTGTCGGAACGGCGGGGGACGCGACCGGCGGCGGCGTCGAGCACGGGGCCGGCTTCGGCTTCGGCCGCGCCCAGCTCGTGGGTGGCCTCGTCGAGGGTTCGCCGCACCACCGAATAGGCCTCGAGCAGCCGCACCCGGGCGGTGCGCAGGTGCTCGATCTGCACCTCGGCCGTGCGCCGGCGGCGGGTCAGGTCGGCCAGCATCCGCTCCCGCACGGCCCGGGCCTCGCCCACCATCTCCCGCCCCTGCTTGCGGGCCGACTCGACCTCGGCCTCGGCCTCGGCCCGGGCCCGGTCGCGAAGGGTGCGAGCCGTCGCCTCCGCCGCCTGGCGCAAACCCGAGGTCATGCGGTCGGCCTCCTCGGAGCGGCGCGCCAGCAGGCCGTCGGCCTCCGAGCGCACCCGGGCGATCCTGACCTCGGCCTCGCCGATGATCCGCGCCGCCCGTTTTTCGGCCTCGGCCACGATGTTGGAGGCTGCCTCGCGGGCGTTGGTGAGCAGCCGGGCGGCCTGCTCGCCCAGGGCGGCGGTGAGCGTGTCCTCGTCGAGATCGGGGTGGGCAGCCCGCCTGTGGGCCTCGGCCAGCGCCGCCCGCAAGTCCGATTCCCGGCCCGCGGCAGCGGAGAGCTCGTCGGCCACCTCCTTCAGGTAGGCCCTGACCTCGTTCTGGTCGTAGCCCCGAAAGCTCGTGGCGAAGGTCTTGGCCGCCACCGACTCGGGGGTGAGCGCGCTCCCGGAGGAGATGACGATGGGGTCGTCATCCATCCGGTCACAGTACCGCCGCGCCCCGCCGCCGCGGTGGAGGGTCGGGGCTTCGCCCGCCGGCGCTCTACCGGCGGCCCAGGCCTCCCAGCAGGCCGCTGAGGACGTTGACGAGGGAGTTGACCGTGTTGTCGAGGGGGGTGCCGGTGTTCAGGGGCCCACCGGCGGTCGAGGGGGACGGCGACGGGGCGGCGAGGGACGGTCCGGGCGAGGTGACCGAGCCTCCGCCCGACGACGGCGTCGACGTGGTGGCCGGGGCCCGACCGTTCCGGGCCGGCGCCGACGCTGTCGCTTGAGGGCGCCCTTCGGCTGCGCTCAACGGGCCCCGGCCGATGGCCTCGTCGACCCCGGCCAGCAACGGGGCCCGAGAGACGCCCTGGTCGAGCGCCACCAGGCCCCACGCGGCGCCGTCGTCGTGGAACGAGAACACCGACGCCACCCGGTCGTCGAAGCTCCCCCGGTTGCCGGACACGGCGATGGCCAGCCCCACCAGGGCCTCCCCGGGTGAGCGGTCGGGGCCCAGCGACGCCACGTCGAAGGACGCCTCATTGGCCAGGGCGGGAAGGATCTGGCGGTAGAACCCCGTGGTGTGGCCCTCGCCGGGACCGAGCTGGGCCGTGAAGCCCCGACTGCGGGCCACCAACTGGTTGCCCAGGTCGATGGCGTCGCCGAGGAACCGCTGGTCCCACGCGTCACCGGCTTTGAAGATCAGGGGCGAGGGCTTCCCGGGCAGCAGGCCGGCGGCCGGCACCGCCACCTGGCGCAGCGCGGGCACGTTCAGCGAGCGCCCGGCCGAGGCCACCGTCACCCGGGCGTTGTAGGAGGCCACCGTGGCCGCCGCCCCCCGGGTGAGCCGGGCCGAACCGCCGGCCACCGACACCGAGGAGTCGGCCACCGTGGCCCGCAGGTCGGCGGCACCACTCCCGCCGGGGACGGTCACCAACAGATCACCCGCCACCAGTGACGGTTGGAGCGCAGTGTCAGCCGTACCCGCCCCCTGGGCCCCACCCGATGCCAACGCCACCTCGCTGCCCGTTCGCAGCTCGAGCGCACGGTCGGCGCTGAGACGGATGACGGCGGTGCCGGAGTCGACCTTGACGCGGTCGCCGGCGTGCAGGGCCCGGCTCCCGTCGACGGCCTGGGCCGACCCTCCGCCGGTGGTCACCTGCGCTCGCCCGCTGACGGTGAGGCGGGCCGACGACCCGCCACCGCCGCCCGAACAGGCGGTGGCCGATGCCACCACCAGGGCAGCAGTCACCACAACCGAGGTGGCCAGTCGCGATCTCATCTGTTCTCCCCATCGGGTATCGGCGTGACGGGCAGGATGATTGAGAAACGCGAGCCCTTGCCCTGCTCGGTCTCACACACCAGCTCGCCGTCGTAGGCCTCCACGGTCCGGCGCACGACCGACAGGCCCAGGCCCAGGCCGCCGAAGGACCGCGTCGCCGTGCTGTCGGCCTGAGTGAAGTCGTCGAAGATGCGGCTGAGCTCGTCGGTGGCGATACCGATCCCCAGGTCGTCGACGGAGATCTCCACCGCCGGCCCGGAGCCGTCCCCGTCGGGACCGGCGGCGTCGACGAGGCGGGCGGCGACGAGGATGCGACTGCCCTCGGGGGAGAACTTGACGGCATTGTCCACCAGCTCGTCGAGAGACTCCTCCAGGCGACGGCGGTCGACGGCCAGGCCCGGAAGCTCTCGGGCGATGCGGCGGGTGAGGGGATGACGCGGCCCCTCCCGGGCCTTCCACCGCCGCACCACCGAATCGACGACCTGGCGCACCTGCACGGGGGCCGGCGTACCGGCGGCCTCCGGCGGCTGTTCGTCCCCCGGTCGCCCCCCACCCGGTCGGCCCCCGTCGGCCCGTCTCCCGGCCACCTCGAGGAGACGGGCGATCACCCGCTCGAGCTGATCGGCGGCATCGCCGATGGCGGCCAGCCCCGCCTGGGCCTCGTCGTGGGGGAGCCGGCCCTGTCCGAGCATCATCGCGTACCCCTTGATGGGCACCAGCGGGGTACGCAGCTCGTGGCTGATGTTGGCCAGCAGGTCGGCCTTGGTCCGCTCCGCCTCGCGCTCGCGGCGCATGTCCCGCAACCCCCACACGCCGCCACCGATGCCCCCGGCGGCATCGGCCAGGGCGCCGGCGGACAGAGCCACCGGGACGTTGGTGCCGTCGTCACGATGGACGACGGCCGCCTCCGCCCAGCGCCCCTCGGCCGGGCGGGCCAAGCGGGGACTGAGGTCGGTGCCGTCCTCGCCCGTCACC
>JBBWZS010000020.1:0-77383 GCA_039649175.1 Acidimicrobiaceae bacterium | reverse complement strand
TGGCCACGTTGAGCGAGCGGCGCCTGCTCCAGGCCCACGTGGCGGTGAAGGCGGGCGGCGAGGTGGGCCGGGTCGTCATCGAACGGGTGACGTTCCTCGGGCGCCGCGCCATCGGTCGCTGACGCTTGCTCACGAAAGGACCCGCGCCATGAGCATCCCGAAGCTGTTCCGTGTCACCGTGGAAGTCGGCGACCTGGAGGGCGCGACCGAGCTCTATCGCGACCTGTTCGGTTGGGACGGTGAGCGTCACCGGGGTGCCCGGCACTACTTCGATTGCGGCGGCACGATCGTCGCCCTCATCGACGTCTCACAGGCCGGGCTGTCGCCGACCCCGGGGCCCAAGTCGTTGTCCTTTGCCGTCGACGACATCGAGGCGGTACACGGGCGGGCGAGCCGGCTCGGCGTCCTTGCGCCGTACCAGGTTCACGGCGAACCAGCGGGTGACGTGATCGAGCGACCGTGGGGGGAACGGTCCTTCTACGTCGTCGACCCATGGGGGAACGACCTGTGCTTCTGTCAGGAGGGGACGCTCTTCACGTAATGGCGCCGAGGCAAGGCTTGGCGGGGCCCATCGGGGCGATCAGGCAGCCGGAGCTGGTCGCCACGTCAGGCACAGCACATCGACCAGATGATCGTGCTGAACGGGGCCCAGGGCCTGTCGGAGACGCTCGCCCAGGCCATGTGCAGGGAGTGGCCGGGCTCCAGCTGGCCCGGTCGCTGCTGGCCGGATCGAAGGGCAACGGTCGCGCCGGCGATGGCAAGGTGGACACGGCGACACCGGCGGCCTCAGGTCCGGACAACGGCGGCTCCGGCTCAACGGGGTGACCGAGTGGTCAGAGCCGCTCCCGTGCCACACTCGGGTGTGCGTCCGAGTCTCTACGAGTTCGCGGGAGGCGGCGCCGCCTTCGTCGCCCTGGCCGCCGCCCACCACGCCCGGTGCCTGGCCGACCCCGAGTTGAACCATCCCTTCTCACACCCCGGGCAGCATCCTCAGCACGTCGAGCGGCTGGCCGCCTACTGGGCCGAGGTCATGGGCGGCCCACCGGCGTACTCGGACACCTGTGGTGGCCACTCCTTCATGCTCCACCTGCATGCCGGCAACGGTGACATGACCGACCTCGGGCGGCGTTTCGTCGCCTGTTTCGTGGCCGCCGCCGACGACGCCGGCCTGCCCGACGACCCGGAGTTCCGTGCCGCGCTGCGGGCGTACATGATCTGGGCGGTCGACGAGGTGCTGGTCTTCAGGCCGCCGCACGCGGTGGTCCCCGACGGTCTGGCGGTACCGCAGTGGAGCTGGGACGGGCTGGTCGAGCCGACGCCATCGGCCTGACCGGGGGAGTCAGCCCGACACCTCCGAACCCGACACCCCCAGACCAGACACCCCCAGGCCCAACAGTGCCTCGACCACGCTGACCAGCTCGGGCCCGTGCACGTCGGCGACATGGAAGGTGGCGGGGTAGCGGCGGCCGTCGCGGTTGCACCAGCCGGTGGTGAGCCCGGCCCGGTGGGCGCCGTGCACGTCCCAGGGGTGGACGGTGGCCATGGCCAGGCGCTCGGGGGCCACGTCGAGCACCGCGGCGGCGTGCAGGTAGGGCGCGGCGGCGGGCTTCCAGGCCTTGGCGTCGGCCACCGAGACCACCGTGTCGACGAAGGCGTCGAGGCCGCCGCGCTCCAGCAGGGCGTGGGTGCTGCGGGCGCTGCCGTTGGTGAGCACGACGACACGTGCTCCCTCGACCGCCCGACCCATGGCCGGGGCACTGTCGGGGTGGGCGTCGAGCTCGGCGAGCCCGGCCACCACGGCCTCGAGGTCGTGGTCGTGGGCGTCGGGGAGCACGGAGCGCAGGCTCGCCTTGGCCACGTCCGAGAACGAGCGGTAGTCGCCGGCGGCGGTGAGGGCGAAGCCGTCCCCCAGGAGCCGGCGGAACCACAGCTCCAGCGTCGACGGCCCTCCCCCGGCGCCGGCCAGTAAGGGCTCGAGCGACGCCAACGAGAAGAGGGTGTCGATGACGTCGAAAGCCACGACGTCAGGCGGAACGGCCACCCGATCCAGCGTAGTGACCGGCACCCCTCCCGCCCTGTACCGGGCCCTCTCGTCATCCGCCGCCGCCGTCGGTGCCGAAAACCGGGTGACGTGATGAGCACCGCTCTGATGAGCAACCACAAGGAGAATTCCGTATGAGTACCTTTCGCAGCCTGGCCCGCCCCAAGGTGGCCCTGGCCGTCGTCGCTGCATCAGCGCTGACGCTGGCCGCATGCGGCAGCTCGTCGAAGAGCGCGTCGTCGGGGACCGACATCACCTCCAAGACCGCCGGCTCGGCCATGGCCGCCGAGTTCCTCACCCTCAAGGGCGTGAGCACCAGCGTCGACCTCGACGCCGCCACCCTCAAGGTCCTCACCGACAACAAGGTGACCCCGACGCCCATCGCGCCGGCCACGGTCGCCTCCACCGGTGGGGTCACCACCGCCACCTTCCCCATCAGCCAGGGCTACGTGTCGGTGTACCCCACGACCACGCCCGACTACGTGCGCGGCCTGCTGAGCCACACCGGAGGCCTGAAGTTCACCGCCGGGGGCAAGTCCCTCGACCTCACCGACTTCATGGTGAACCCGGGTGACTCGACCCTGACCGCCACCGTCGCCGGCGGCAGCGCAGCCCCGATCCTCGACCTCGACGGCTCGAACCTGAAGATCTCCACCGACGCCCAGGGCAACACCAAGCTCGACGGCACCGTGGCCAAGCTGTCCCAGGTCGGTGCCGACGCCCTGAACAAGTACTTCGGCGTCACCATCTTCTCCAAGGGCATCACCCTGGGTGTCGTCCACATCGTGGCCACCGGCTCGGCCGGGCCCAAGGGCACGCCCACGTCGCAGTTCTTGAACCTGTCGGGTGCGAACACCAGCGTCACCCTCGACCCCGGCACGCTGAAGGTGCTCACCGACAACAAGGTGACGCCCACGCCGATCGCCCCCGCCACCGTGGCCGCCAGTGGCGCCGACACCAACGCCACGTTCCCGATCACCCAGGGCTTCGTGTCGGTCTTCCCGACGACCGACCCCAACTACATCCGGGGCGCTGTCAGCCACGCCGGCGGCCTGAAGTTCACGGCAGGGGGCAAGTCCCTCGACCTCACCGACTTCGTGGTGAACACCGGTGACTCCACCCTCACCGCCACGGTCAACGGCGGTTCGGCGGCGCCGATCCTCGATATCGACGGGTCCGCGCTGAAGATCTCGACCGACGCCCAGGGCAACACCAAGCTCGACGGCGCCATCGCCAAGCTGTCCCAGGTCGGTGCCGACGCCCTCAACAAGTACTTCGGTGTCTCGCTGTTCAAGCAGGGCATCGTCCTCGGGGTCGTCCACGTGACGGCCAAGGGCACCCCCGCACCGAAGTAGGACGACCGGGCCCAGGCCCGCCGAACGCCGGTGACACGGGCGGCCACCTCCGGGTGGCCGCCCGTCACGCGTGGGTGGTGACAGCCAGCGGGGAAGGGGTCCGTCGCGAGTTCCGCCAGACGGTCGCGCCCAGCACCACCAGGGCGGCGACGCCGTAGGAGACGGTCCCGAAGTCGGGCTTGGCCTTGTCGAGGATGGTGCCGAAGTAGAGGGGGTAGGGCGCCGCCGCCACCGCCAGCAGCTCCCACCTGCCGTCCAGGGCGGCCACCGCCACCACCAGTCCCGCGTACCAGGGCTGGACAGGGGTCACGATGAGGAACACGGCGACGAGGATCCACCGGGCCCGGGTGATCGGCGACGGCGGTTCCCGGTCGGTGGCCTGGCCGTGGCGGTCACGGAGACGCCAGGGCAACGGCGCCAGGACGACGACGACGACGGTGATCACCAGCAGGGCCACGGCGACGGCCTCGGCGACCGTGCCGTGCAGGTCGAGGAGGCGGAGGAGCAGGAACCGGCCGCCCTCCGAGTATTTCTCCTCCTTCAGGTACCCGGGCAGGTACCCGAGCACGGTCGGCCCGACGGCCAGCACGTGCGGCAGGTAGCTGGCTCCCACCACGGCGGCGGCCGCGGCCATGACCTGCACGGGCTTGCGCCGTAGGCCGGCAGGCAAGAGGACGCCGGGGATGAGCTTGATGGCGATGCCGGCGCCGAGGAGCAGACCTCCGGTGACCGGCCGCCTGCGCTCGAAGGCCCACAGGGCGAGGACCACGGCCAGCACCGCCAGCACGTCGACATGGGCGTCCATGGCCGTCTCCACCACGGCCAGCGGCGACCACGCCCAGAACACGGCGTAGGCGGGGTTGCGCCCCAGACGCTGGAGCACGCCGATCAACAGCACGCTCAGGCCCAGGCCCACCAGGCCGTGCACCACCTGGAACCCCTTGTGCCGGGTGCCGATGGGCACAACGGTGTGCAGGACGCGGAACCACGCCTCGGCCACGGGTGGGTAGATGGTCCGTTCCATCTCCCGGTTGATCCGCGTGCAGTTGGGAGGCTTGCCCCACGACGCACAGGTCCTGGGACTGGGCCACAACCACGGGCTGCGCAGCTGGGCGACCCGGGCGTCGTTCGGGGGATACCGGTAGGGATCGATCCCGTGGGCCTGCACGCTGCCGTCCCACGAGTAGCGGTAGAGGTCGTCGGAGATCTGGGGCGCGGCGGTGAGGGCGGCCAGGTTGAACACCACCGCCCCGGCCAGCACCGCCATCACCGCCGTCCGTCGGGGCAGGCGCAGCAGCGCCCACGCGGCCACCGCGAACGCCAGCCACCACACGCCCAGCACGACGAGCATCGGGTAGCGGCCTCCGAGGATGCCGCCCATGTGGTTGAACCGCAGCTCCAGCCCCAGGCATGCCGCCGCCCCGACGGCGGTGACAACGGCCGCGCCCCGCCAACGTGGCGCCCGCTCAGGATCGGTGTCGACGGCGGGTGAGGTCACTCAGCCGGCCGGGCGCGCGCTGCCGGAGCAGGGGCCCCCGCCAGCAGTGGCGGGCGAGCTCCGAAGGAACCGGGTGCCCGCCACCGACTATTCAGCAGCTTCGGCCAGGGCCTCGGCCAGAGTCGGGTGCGACAGCAGGCTCTCGAGGATGTCGGTCACCTTGAGGTTGGCGTTGACGGCGATGGCGATGATCGAGATCAGCTCGGCGGCATGGCGTCCGACGATCGAGCCGCCGAGCACCACGCCGGTGGCGGGGTCGGACAGGATCTTCACGAACCCACGGGTGTCGTCGTTGATGAGCGCTTTGGCGTTGGCCGAGAACGGCACCTTGGTGACACGGATCTTGCGCCCGGTGGCGAAGCCCTCGGCCTCGGCCATGCCCACCTCGGCGATCTCGGGCTCGGTGAAGATGGCCTGGGCCGCCTTGTCGTAGTCGAGGTGGCGGTGCTGGCGGGTGTGCAGGCCCATCACGTGCTCGGCCAGCTTGCGGCCCTGCATGGCCGCCACCGACGACAGCGGCAGCTTCCCCGACAGGTCTCCGGCGGCGTAGATGTGGGCCACGTTGGTCTGGCAGTGGTGGTTGATGGTGACGAAACCGGCGGGGTCGGCCTCGACCCCGGCGGCCTCCAGGCCCAGGCCTTCGGAGTTGGGGACCGCACCGATGGCGAGCAGGGCGTGGCTTCCGGCGACCGCCCGCCCGTCGTCGCAGCGCACGATCAGGCCCTCGTCGCCGAGGTCGACGGCCGTGGCCCTGGCCCCTTTGAGCAGGACGACGCCGCGGCGCAGGAAATCGTCCTCGAGGGCGGCGGCCACCTCGGCGTCCTTGCCGGGCAGGACCTGCTGGCGGCTGACGATGAGGGTCACCGCCGAGCCGAAGGAACGGAACATGTGCACGAACTCCACACCCGTGACCCCCGACCCGATGACCACCAGCTTCTCGGGCAGCCGGGGCGGTGGGTAGGCCTGGCGCGTGGTGAGCACCCGGTCGCCGTCGGGCGTGCACCAGTCGGGGATGCGGGGTCGGGTCCCGGTGCAGAGGAGGATGGCGTCGGCCTCGAGCTCCTCGGTGTCGATGCCGTTGTCGACGACCACCTGGTGGGGACCGGCCAGCCGTCCCTCGCCCCGCAGCAGGCGGACGCCCTGGCTGGTGAGGAGATCGACCACCGAGCGGTTCAGGTGGTCCTCGATGGCGGTGATGCGGTTCTTGAGGGCGCCGGAGTCGATCGCCGCCTCAGCCCGGGCCAGGCCCATGCCGGCCGAGCGGCGGGCGAAGGACATGGCGCCCCCGGTGGCGATCATGGCCTTGGACGGGATGCAGTCCCACAGGTGGGCGGCCCCACCGACGATGTCGCGCTCCACGAGGGTCACGTCGGCGCCGAGGCGGGCGGCCGTGGTGGCCGCCTGGTTGCCGGCCGGGCCACCTCCGATGATCACGAACCGAACCGTCGAGGCCATGGGGGATCGAGGCTATCGCCGCCGCCGCCGGGTCCCGGTCACCGCGATGTTTCGTCTCGGTGAACTTGGGCACAAGACGGGTGCCCGCCGAGGCCTGTCTCCGGTGGGCGGGGGAGGTGAAGTGGCCGTCCGGTGGAGGACCCCGGTGGGACGTGGCCGCCGCCACCATCGCGTGGCGATCGCCGCCGTCCTCGTCGCCATGACGGTCGCCGGTTGCGGCGGGGGAGCCCAGGCGGGACCGCCCACCCTGCACTGGTACATCGGCAAGCAAGGCTCGTCGGCCTACACCGACGATGCCGCGGCGTGCACCAAGGCGGCCAACGGCGCCTACCGCATCCAGGTCGTCGACCTTCCTGCCGACGCCGACGCCCAGCGCGAGCAACTCGTGCGCCGCCTGGCCGCGGGTGACTCGAGCATCGACGTCATCGGCATGGACGTCATCTGGACGGCCGAGTTCGCCAAGGCCGGCTGGGTCAGGGAGTGGACGGGCGACCGCCGGGCGACGGTGGAGGACGGGGCCGTGCCCACCGCCCTGGGGACGGCGAAGTTCGAGGACCGCCTGTGGGCCAGCCCCCAGAACACCAATGCCCAGGTGCTGTTCTGGCGCAAGGACCTGGTGCCCAACCCGCCCGCCACCTGGGACGAGATGATCGATGTTGCCGCCAAGCTCGGTCCCGAAGGCAAGATCGAGGCCCAGGGTGCCCGCTACGAGGGCCTCACCGTGTGGTTCAACTCCCTGGTGGCATCCGCCGGTGGCCAGATCCTCAGCCCGGACGGCAAGGTGGCCCTCGGCCCGCCCGGCGTCGACGCCCTGCGGGTGATGAAGAAGCTGGCCACCTCGCCGGCGGCTGACCCGTCGCTCTCCAATGACCGGGAAGACCAGTCGACGTCGGCCTTCGTAGCCGGCAAGGCCGCCTTCATGGTCAACTACTCCGCCGTCCTGCCCAGCCTGAACAAGCAGGCCCCCGACCTGGTGGCCAAGGTCGGCATCGCCCCGTGGCCGAGCGTGGTGCCCGGGCAGCCCTCCCACGTGACCCTCGGTGGCTACAACCTGGGCGTCGGCAAGTTCACCAAGCATCCCAACCAGGCCTTCGCCGCCGCTGCATGTCTCACCTCGCCGGAGAGCCAGGTGCGCAACGCCTCCCTGGGAGGGCTGCCGCCGACCAAGGAGGCGCTCTACAGCGACCCCTCCGTCACCGCCGCGCTGGGCCCGGCCGACGTGCTGCACTCCACCCTTCTCGCCGCCAGCCAGCGCCCGGCCACCCCCGCCTACAACGACGTCTCCCTGGCCGTGCAGAAGACCATCCATCCGGAGAAGGCCATCGATCCCAAGCGGACGGAGTCCGATCTGCGGTCGAAGCTCGGCAAGGTGCTGAAGTCGGGAGGCCTCATATGAGTGGACCGGCGCTCAGCGAGCGGGCCCGCTCCGAGCGCAGGCTGGGCTGGCTGTTGTGCACCCCCGCGGTGATCGCCATGGTGGCGGTCACCGCCTACCCGATCGGCTACGCCATCTGGCTGTCGCTGCAGCGCGCCGACCTCCGGTTCCCGAACGACAACGCCTTCATCGGCCTGCGCAACTACACCGACGTGCTCACCTCCAAGGTGTGGTGGGCCGACCTCAGCACCACCCTCACCATCACCGTGGTGTCGTTGGCCATCGAGTTGGTCATCGGCATGGCCGTGGCCCTGGTGCTGCACCGCGCCGTGTTCGTTCGCCGCACCGTGCGCACGTCGGTGCTCATCCCCTACGGCATCATCACCGTGGTCGCGTCGCTGGCCTGGAAGTACGCGTTCACACCGGGCACCGGCTTCGTGAACCCCCTGCTGGGCGCCAACAGCGACCTGCTGGGCTCCCGGGTGCCGTCGATGATCGTGATCATCATGACCGAGGTCTGGAAGACGACGCCGTTCATGGCCCTGCTCCTGCTGGCGGGACTGGCCCTCGTCCCCGACGAGCTGCACGACGCCGCCCGGGTGGACGGCGCCGGGCCCGTCCAGCGCTTCTTCCTGATCACGCTGCCGTTGATGAAGCCCGCCATCCTCGTCGCCATGTTGTTCCGGGCCCTCGACGCCTTCCGCATCTTCGACTCGGTGTTCATCCTCACCCGGGGGGCCAACGACACCGAGAGCGTCTCCATCCTCGGCTACAACCAGCTCATCAACCGCCTCAACCTGGGTATCGGCTCGGCCGTCTCGGTGCTCATCTTCGTCTGCGTGCTCGTCATCGCCCTGATCTTCGTCAAGGGCTTCGGCACCTCGCTCATCGGCCAGGGGGACAAGTGATGAAGACCCAGCACGGCTCCGAGAGGGTGCTCTGGAGCGTGGGCTCGATCATCGTGATCGCCTCCGCCCTGGTCCCGTTCGCGTGGATCATCTCGCTGTCGTTCAAGCCCGGTGACGAGTTGGGCAACGGCAAGTTCCTGCCCCGGTCGCTCACCCTCGACAACTACTCCAAGGTGTTCAAGAACGACTCGTTCCTGTCCGCCCTGCGCAACTCCCTGGGCATCGCCCTCATCGCCACCGTCATCGGAGTGGCCCTGGGCGCCATGGCCGCCTACGCCATCGCCCGCCTCGACTTCCCCGGCAAGACGGCCATCCTGGTGTGCGCCCTGGCCATCGCCATGTTCCCGCCCGTGTCGATCATCGGGTCGCTGTTCAACGTGTGGCGCACGCTGCACCTGTTCGACACGTGGCCGGGGCTGATCATCCCCTACGTCACCTTCACCCTGCCCCTGTCCATCTGGGCCCTGTCGGCGTTCTTCCGGGAGATCCCCTGGGAGCTGGAGCAGGCCGCCCAGGTCGACGGGGCCACGCCGTTCCAGGCCTTCCGCAAGGTGATCCTGCCGCTGGCCGCGCCCGGCCTGGTCACTGCGGGGATCCTCGCCTTCATCTTCGCCTGGAACGACTTCCTGTTCGCCATCTCCCTCACGTCCACCGACCGGGCGCGCACCGTGCCCGCCGCCCTCGCCTTCTTCACCGGCAACACCCAGTTCGAACAGCCCACGGGCGCCATCGCCGCCGCCGCCGTGGTGGTCACCGTGCCCATCATCGTGCTCGTGCTGGTGTTCCAGCGCCGCATCGTTGCCGGTCTCACCGCCGGCGCGGTGAAGGGCTGACGCCAGCCCGAGCCCGCGACCAACCCAAGGAGCATCGTCCATGGCCGGAATCGCCTTCAAGGGGATCACCAAGCGCTATCCCGACGGCACCGAGGCCGTGCACGACGTCGACCTCGACATCGCCGACGGGGAGTTCCTCGTGCTGGTGGGGCCCTCGGGCTGCGGGAAGTCGACCCTGCTGCGGATGCTGGCCGGCCTGGAGGACATCAGCGACGGCGAGCTGCGCATCGGCGACGAGGTGGTCAACACCAAGGCGCCCAAGGACCGCCACATCGCCATGGTGTTCCAGAACTACGCCCTCTATCCCCACCTCACGGTGCGGGAGAACATGGCCTTTCCCCTGAAGCTGGCCAAGGTGCCCAAGGACGAGATCGACAAGCGGGTCAACGAGGCGGCCCAGACGCTGGACCTCACCGAGAACCTCGATCGCAAGCCGGCCAACCTCTCCGGCGGTCAGCGCCAGCGGGTGGCCATGGGACGCGCCATCGTCCGCGACCCCAAGGTGTTCCTCCTCGACGAGCCCCTGTCCAACCTCGACGCCAAGCTGCGGGTGCAGATGCGCACCGAGGTGGCCCGGATCCAGCACCGCCTCAACGCCACCACCGTCTATGTCACCCACGACCAGACCGAGGCCATGACCCTCGGCGACCGGGTGGCGGTCATGCGCAAGGGCGTCCTCCAGCAGGTGGCGTCGCCGAGCGTGCTCTACGACTCTCCCGCCAACCTGTTCGTCGCCGGGTTCATCGGGTCGCCGGCCATGAACTTCCTGCCCGTCACCGTCGAGGGCGGCAAGGCCAGGTTGGCCCTGGCCGAGATCGACCTGCCCGCCGAGGTCGCGGCCAAGCTCGACAAGGGGAGCCGGTCCCTGGTGGCCGGCATCCGGCCCGAGCACTTCGAAGACGCCGCCCTGGTGGCCGAGGGCGACCGGCACAAGGGGCCGACGTTCACCGCCCAGATCGACGTCGTCGAGTCGATGGGCTCGGATCTGTTCGTGCACTTCAACACCGAGGCCCAAGGCGGCCTGGGCGGGGAGCTGGAATCGGTGGGCAGGGAGATCGCCCCCGGCAGCGGGAGCCGTTCCGACCAGTCGGTCGAGATCGTCGCCCGCCTGAACGCCGCCAGCAAGGTGGAGCGTGGTGCCGAGGCCCAGTTGTGGTTCGACGCCGAGCGGGTGCTCTACTTCGACGCCGAGAGCGGCGAGAACCTCACCCGCCGCCCGTCGGTGGAGGGCGACGGCGAGGGCGGGGACGAGGGCGGGGGCGGGGCGGCTGGGCCGTCGCCGTCACGTCGGTGATCGACAGACCCTCCGCCGGCGTCCGGGTGCGGAGCTCGGTCACCCTGGCATCCACGTCGGGGCGTCCGAGGGCCCGGGCCACCGACACCCGGTGGTGGCCGTCGATCACGAAGTAGGCGTCGCCCAGCTTGTAGAGCTCGACGGGGGGCAACGTGTCGCCCCGGCGGGCCGCCTGGGCGATGCGCTCCCAGCGTGACCGGCTCTTCGACGAGGTGGGCAGGAAGCGCCGGTCGAAGCCCTCGGTGCGGTCGACGGAGCCGATCACGTTGTCGATGGGCACCGTGCGCAGGCCCAGATGGCGCTCCGACAGGCGACCCCCGAGAGCGGCCTCCACCTCGGCGAGGGGAACGAGCCCACCGGCGTCCGAACGAGTGCGCCCCGACACCGTGGCGGCGGCCCGGGCCAGGGCCTGGCGCCGCCGGGCCCGGTCGAAGTCGTCCTTGGCGTCGGAGCCGCCGAAGCCCGTGCTCATCCTCGGGGCCATCCCCACCAGCTTCCCGGCGCCGGCCCCCGCGGTCAAGGGATTGGGCGCCGCGTCCGGGCCAGGAGCGACCCCAGGGCGACGAGGCCCAGGCCGACGGCCACCACTTGTGCGACGGGTGACCCGGTGCGGGCCAGGGGCTGCCTTTCCACAACGACGGTCACCGCAGTGGTGGGAGCCGGATCGGGAGGGACCGTGGTCGGGACCGACCCGGTCGTGGTCGTCGTGCTCAGGGCGGTGATCTCCCGGGTACCCGAGAACAGGCCGGTCGTGAAGCCGGCGCCGCCGGCCTTGGCGTACACGCGGTAGCGGTGACCGACCACGAAGGTGAAGCCGCAGCTGGCCTCGGAGCGCACCGTGGTCACCTGTTGGGTGGCGGTGGCCGTGCCCTTCACCACCTGCTCCACCGAGAACGTCCATGTGATGGGGTCAGCCGACGAGATCATGGTGGCCGTGGTGTTGGGGTCCTGGCTGGCCAGGGCCACGCCCTCGAACACCAGGTCGGCCTGGTCGAAGAGAGTCTGCTCGGCGGGTCCAGGGGCAACCGCGCTGCACGCTCCCGCCGAGCCCGTGCCCATCAGCACGGCCAGGCTTGTCACCATGGCCACCATCGCTGCGACCCGCACGATCTTCATGTCGCCCCCTCCGTCGTCTCCCTATGACCGGCAGAGACGGCCCGCAACAACCCAAACCAGGAGGCCCTGTTCGAGGGGCGTCGTCACCCTCGAACAGGCATGCGCATCCGCCCGGTGATCAGGCCGAGGGGAGGTTCACGACCACCTGGATGTCGACCTCGTCCTTGACCTTCAGGGCGCCCATCTTGGAGTAGGGCTTCACGCCGAAGTCGCTGTGCTGGAGCTTGGTGACGCCGGTGACCTTGGCGCCACCGGCGCCGTCGTCGACGCTCACGTCGAGGGTGACGGGCTTGGTGTTGCCGGCGATGGTGAGGTTGCCCTGCATCGACAGCCTGGGGGCACTGCCCGAGACCGCCGTCGACTGGAAGGTGATCTGCGGGTGCTTGCCGTACTGCAGGGTCTTCTCCTGGTTCTGGGAGATGTCGGCCTTGTCCTTGTCGCTGAGAGGCTTGAGGCCTCCGGTGGCCTGCACCACTTCGAGGGAGTCGGCGTCCACGGTGACCTGCACACTCGAGGCGCCCGGGTTGTCGGCGTCGAGGTTGACGGTGCCGTTCCACCGCTTGGCCTCGAGGACGAGGTCGTGGCCCATCTTCGCCCCCATGCCCCCGACATAGGTGTTGATGGTCAGCTGTCCGTTCTCGGGGCCGATGGGGTGACTGCCGCTCTTTACCGTCATGGCGCGCTTCGAACCACCTTTCGATCGTGGAGGCCCGGCACAGGCGCCGGGCACGAAGGTCGATCCTAGGCGGCAGAGCTCTCGGGACGGAAGTCGGGGAACGGCCCGGGTCAGGGGCCGACGGGGAGCTGGGCGCCGTTGAACGGCTCTGTCCCCACCGCCAGCTGGACGGTGCTGGAGGTCTGGGTGTGCAGGTAGTCGAGCTCGTGGCGCAGGTCGCCCACGCCGTTGACGCCGGGGAGGGGCAGGATCTCGAGGGTGCTCAGCACCCCGAGGGCCCGGCCCTGAGCGTCGAGCACGGCGCTCCCCGAGTCGCCGGGGATGCCGGGTGTGAGGGTGAGCACCTGGTGCGACCAACCGTCGCCCTGGTCGCCCAGGCTGAAACCCAGCTTGGGCATGAGCAGGGGGAGCCCGAAGCGCAGCTTGGAGTTGCCCGAGCTGTAGACCAGCGAGCCCGTGGCGCTGTCGCCGGGGGCGAGGTCGACGGGGCCGCCCCAGTGGGGGACCGAGGGGTTGACGTCCGCCCGGTCGGCGGGGTCGAGGCGCACCAGAGCCAGGTCGTTGAACGCGCAGATGGTGGGGTCGGTCTCGTGGCGGTCCTGCATGGTCACCCAGGAGCTGTAGGCCAGGACGCCGGGATGCGACGCCCCCGTCACCTCCACCGCCGTGCCCAGCGGCAGCGACGCGGAGCCGCAGCCGTCGGTGTCGGTGCTGTCGCCGGTGCCGGCGCAGTGGGCGGCCTGGCCGACGTAGACGTCGGTGGCGTCGGTGAAGACGAAGTTGGCCGTGCACTGGCGGCCGGCGGTGAGCGTCTGCACACCCGGGTGGATGGCGGCGGTGGCGGCCGGTGCCCAGGTCGGGGCCGGGGGACCGGTCTCGGCCGCGGGGGCGACGGTGGCGGCGCCCGGCGGGGTCGGCGCTGTCGTGGCCGGAGAAGCCGGTGGCTTCCAGCGGAAGGGCCGGGGTGCCGCCGGCGCCGTCCCCGTGCCGGCGACCATGGCGACCACGATCATCGTGGCCACGACGATGGCCCGGGAAGCTCGCATGGCCCCGACGCTAGCCCGTCGGACGGCTACCGCGACGGGGTCAGACTCGCCGGCATTGCCCGATCTTGGCGCCGGTCACGATGTTCTGTTCGCCCTCCGAGTCGCCCGTCTGCGGGGCCGGAGAGTTGCCGCGGCAGACCAGGTCGCCGTTGATGACGTTGGTGACGTACTCGTTGCCGTCAGGGTCGGCCAGCACGTTGTTCCGCATGGTCACCGTGCCGTTGACCTTGTTGCGGATGAAGCCCATCCAGAAGCCGTTGTAGCCCTCGATGAGCACCGGCCCGTTGATCTGGTTGTCCTCGATGGCGTTGAAGGTCACGTCGAAGGGTCCCCCGAACGGGCCCGACCCGCCGTGGATCTCGATACCGCCGTTGATGGCGGTGAAGTGGATCTGCACCGACGCGGGATTGGTGGCGTGGACACCCCCGACGATGATGCCCGTGTGCCCCGGGTGGTCCTCGCTGCCGAGGACGAAGGTGGCACCCTCGCGGATGAACAGGCCGTTGGTGATGGTGATGGGCCCGTCGATGATGCACACCGCACCCGCGGGCACGACCACCTTGGCGTAGGTGCCGGGGGCCAGGGTGCTCGTGCAGGTCGTCGTGGCGACCTCTGCCGCCCCGGCCGCCGACGGCACGGCGGCAAGCAGGCCCAGAGCTGTCGCTCCCGATCCCAGCATTCGCAGAAATCGTTTCATGAGGCTTCCTCTCCCCCCTCGACGACCGGGTCCCGATCCAACGCCATCCGGACTATGTCACAGCCCGACGTGCGAGGGAAGGGGTGAGTTCGCCGAGGATCCGTCGCCGCTCAGGCGGCGGCGCGGGGGTGGGGCATGCACAGCTCGTCGTACTCGGCGATGACGATCTCTCCGGCATCGGGACCGCACGCCGGGCACTCGGGGTCGCGCGGGACCTTGAAGGTGCGGAACGACTCCTCGAGGGCGTCGTAGGCGAGCAGGCGGCCGACGAGGGGCTCGCCGAGGCCGAGGACGATCTTGATGGCCTCCATGGCCTGGATGGAGCCGACGATGCCGGGCAGCACGCCCAGCACGCCCGCCTCGGCGCACGACGGCGCCAGCTCGGCCGGAGGGGGCTCGGGGATGAGGCAGCGGTAGCACGGGCCCACGTAGGGGTGGAAGACGGTGGCCTGGCCCTCGAACCGGAAGATCGACCCGTGCACGACGGGGATGCGCTTCACCAGCGAGGCGTCGTTGACCAGGTAGCGGGTGGGGAAGTTGTCGGTGCCGTCGACGATGACGTCGTAGCCGTCGATGATGTCGAGCACGTTGTCGGCCCCCAGGCGCACGTCGTAGGTGACCACGTTGACGTCGGGGTTGAGGGCGGTGAGGGTCTTCTTGGCCGAATCGACCTTGCGGTCGCCGATGCGGTCGAGGTTGTGCAGGATCTGGCGCTGGAGGTTGGACTCGTCGACCACGTCCATGTCGATGATGCCCAGGGTGCCCACGCCGGCGGCCGCCAGGTAGAGGGCGGCGGGAGAGCCCAGTCCCCCGGCCCCGAGGAGCAGGATCTTGGCGTCGAGCAGCTTCTGCTGGCCCTCCTCGCCCACCTCGGGCAGCAGCAGGTGGCGCTGGTAGCGGTTGCGCTGCTCGGGCGACAAGGTGCGCGGCGTCGTCCAGCTGCGCCCCTCGTTCTTCCACTTGTTGAACCCGCCGGCCACCGAGACCACGTCGGTGTAGCCCAGCTCACCCAGGGTGCGGGCGGCGAAGGCCGACCGGGTGCCGCCGGCGCAGTACACGACCACCGGCGCGTCGTGGTCGGCGATGCGGTTCTCGACCTGGCTCTCGAGGAACCCCCGGGGGATGTGCACGGCGTCGGGCAGGGCGCCCTGCTCGTACTCGTCGGCTTCGCGTACGTCGAGCACGACCGTGCCCGGTCGCTCGGCGGTCAGGCGCTCGGCCTCGGCCGTGTCGACCTCGCGGATCTGGGTCTTGGCCTCGGCCAGCAGGTCTCGGAAGGTGGCCATGCGATCACGTCCTCGGCAGGTGCGGGATTCGGGAGTAGCTGTCTCAAAGGAAAACCCTACTCGGCGGGTCGACATTCCGCTCGTTGCCGCTGCCGTCCGGTTGACGGTCAGTAGAGTATGGGAGATACTGAAAAGGCACGAAAAAGCTGTTCGGTCGCCTTCCCCTTCTCTTGTTGCCAGCGCCCAGGAGGCGTCATGAGCACAGCGGTTGCGCTCCACCCCGGCACCACCCCGGCCGACCCACCCGACACCCTGGCCATCCAGCCCTGGCCCGACAGCGTCATCGACGCCCTCGGCCACGACCCCCGGTCCCACTACGTCGAGCAGTACTGGCTCGGCATCCTCGGTCCGTCGACCACCTGGCTCCTGCGGCGACTGGCTGCCGGCCTGGAAGCCAGCCCCGACGGGTTCGATCTTCCCCTCGCCCCCACCGCCCAGGCCCTGGGGCTGGGCAGCCGGGGCGGGCGCCACTCGCCGTTCATGCGGGCCTTCGCCCGGTGCTGCCAGTTCGACCTGGCCGAGACCCGGGGCGACGGCGCCATCGCCGTGCGGCGCAAGCTGCCACCCCTCACCCGCCGTCAGGTGCAACGGCTGCCCGGCGACCTCCAGGCGGCCCATCAGGCCTGGCAGGAAGACCAACTGCGCATGCCCGCCGCCGACCAGTTGCGCCAGCGCTGCCGGCGCCTGGCCTTGAGCCTGGTGGAGCTGGGCGAGGACTTCGAGGCCACCGAGCGACAGCTGACCAGGTGGAAGTTCCACCCGTCGTTGTGTCGCGACGCAACAACGTGGGCATGGGAACGCCATCGTCAGGCGTTGGCCGTCGTAGAGGGCCATGGTCTCGACCTTGGGCCCGGCCCTGAGGGCGGCGCCGCCGCCTGACGGCGTGCAGCGGACGGCGGCCGGGGACCCACGACCCCCCGGCCGCCGCCCCGTTCTTCTGGTCCGGGTGCTCAGCCTGCGGCGACGGTCGTGGATGTCGTCGTCGACGTGGTCTCGGGCACGCCGACGGGGATGCCCCGCCAGATCTGGTTGGCGCCCGCCTGCCAGTCCCACTGGATCACGGGGGCGTTGTCGGCGGTGGATGCCCCGGCGACGTCCATGGCCTTGCCGCTCTTGGCGTTGATGAACACCGAGGCGTTGGGCCCGAACGGGAAGAGCAGCCACACCTGGCTGGCGCTGCCGTTCCACTGCTGCTGGATGAGACCGGCGCCGTTGTCGGTCGACGCCCCGGCCACGTCGAGCACCTTGTAGCCGTTCAGTCCCACGAACACGAACCCGGTGCCGAAGGGAACGGGCGCCCACCGTTCGTTGAGGCCCCCGTTGCTCGAGAACTGGACCACCGGCGCTCCGTCGGTGTCGGCGAACCCGTTGATGAGCAGCACCTTGCCGCTGTGGGCGGCCTGCAACTCGAACCCGGGCGGCGGGACGAAGACCTCGTCAGCCGGCGCGGCGGCGGGGAAGGGAAGTACGGACAGGCCCGCGGCGCCGAGCGCCAGGGCGGCGAGTGCCACTGCCCTGGTGCGCCATCGTCCTGTTCTCATGGTTCAGCGACAGAGTATGGCCGTACTAGCCCGAGCCGGCCATTGTCGTGGATGTCGTCGACGTGGAGGACGTGGACGATGTTGACGACGTGGAGGATGTCGATGAGGTGGACGACGTCGAGGATGTGGACGATGTCGATGTGGTGGCCGGGACTCCGACGGGGATGCCGGCGAAGTTCTGGTCAGCGGCCCCGCTCCTCGCGTTCTGGATGAGGGGCGCGCCGTCGTCGCTGGATGCGCCCGCCACCTCCAGGGCCAGGCCGCTCTTGAAGTTGGTGAACACGGCGTTGGACCCGGTGGCGGTGAGGAACCAGACCTGGCTGGCAACCTCGGGGACGGTGGGGCCGAAGGTGTGCTGGACGACCGCCGCCCCCGCCGCTGTCGACCCGCCGGCGGTGTCGAGGACCTTGTTGCTGTTGACGTTCACGATGACGAAGCCGGTGCCGAACGGCAGGGGCACGAAGCCCTGGTCGTTGAGGGCGGTGGCGGGCAGCTGGATGACCCTGGCCCCGTCAGCCGTCGAGCCGCCGGCGACGGTGGCGTCCTTGCCGCTGTTGGCGGCGCGCAGGTGGAAGCTCTGGATCTGTGGTGTCTCCGATGCCGGCGCGCTCGAGGCCAGCTGGGTCACGAGTAGACCGGCCCCTCCGACGAGCATGACGGCGGGCACGACTGCCCGGGCACGCAAAAAACGGCTGGTCTTCATCCCGCATCTCCCTTGAAATTTGTCGCCGGAAATTTCAACCGCGATCAAACACTAGTGCCGATACGCGCACGGCGCCCCGGGTCAGAGGCCGGACAGGATCAGCTGGGTGTAGAGGCGCACACCGTCGGGCCGCAGGTGGACACCGTCGTCGAGGAACACATCGGGGTTGGCCGACCCGAGGCTGTGCCAGTCGAGCAGGACCGCGTTGGGCCATCTGGCCACCCCCGAGGCGAGCACGTCGTTGTTCGACTCCTCCCACACCCGGGGCACCTTCACGTTGACCACCGCCACCCGGCGGGCACCCGACAGCAACGACATGAGCTGTTCGAACTCGTCGCTGGTGACGGTGCCGTTGTTGCCGACCTGCACGATGATCTCGTCGCCCAGCCCCCCGGCGTCGTGCAGGGCCTGGACGGCTTTGATCGTCCCCTCCATCTGGCGACCGACGGCGGCCTCGAGCGTGAGGTCGTCAACCGCCGCCGCCAGCTCGGGCTCGGCCTCCATCAGCACCGACTCGCCGATGGCGGTGACCCGGCCGTGGGGCCCGGTCGCCGCCACCACCGCAGTGTGGGCGGGCGCGGGTGCGGGTGCGGTGGGCGCCGGCGCCGTGTCGGCCGGCGCCGGTGGGGTAGGGGCGGGAGTGGGCTCGGGCGGGGCGACGGTGGTCGTCGGATCCTGGGAGGTGGTGGTCGTCGCCGATCCCGGCTCGACCGTCCTGTCGGCCGGCACCTGGCGCAGCGCCAGCCGGCCCTCTACCAAGAAGGCGTCCGGGGTGGGGGTGCGGCGGTGGACGACGACCCCCGCGGCGATGGCGGCGAAGGCCAGAGCGACGGCCATGGTCCAGGCCGTGGCCCGGCTCGCCTCGCGACGACCCGACCGCGAGCGCAGTGCCGACCAGGTTCTCGCCAGGGCGCCGGACCGGATCGGCATCTCCACGAAGCGGTAGGAGGCGGTCGCCAGGGCCACGGTGACGGAGGCGCGCAGGGCGAACAGCGGGTAACCGGTGAGGTCGATGTCGGCGTGGGGCCGGGTGAGCATGAAGACCGGCCAGAACCACAGGTACACGCCATAGGAACGCCGGCCCAGCCACACGAGGGGCCGCCAGCCGAGCACCCGGCCCACCAACGTGCGCCGCTCGGCCGCGCCCACGGCGACCACCACCGCTGCCAGCATGGCCACGCCCAGGAACCCGCCGCGGTACAGGCCGGGCCGCAGCTGGTCGAGGCCCCTCACGCACAGGCCCAGTCCCACCAGCGCCGCCACCCCGGCCGCCTCCAGGAGGGCACGGACGGCGACGGCCCGCCCCCGGCGGGGTGCGGCCGGCGGCGCCGACTCGGCCCCCGCGTCGGTGTCATGGCCGCCGGCGGTCCGCCCGGCCCCGCCCCAGTTCCAGAGGAAGGCCACGGCGGCGCCCACCAGCAGGGCGGCGGCGCGGGTGTCCGTGCCGTAATAGACGCGCGACGGGTCGTCGGCGGGCCGGTAGAGGGCGGCCATCAGGGCGGCCGACCCGACGGCGGCCACCACGATGAGGCGCACCATCCGCCGGCGGGTGATCCCGGCGCGCAAGGCGACAGCGACGACGACGGGCCACACCAGGTAGAACTGCTCCTCGACCGCCAGGCTCCAGAGGTGTTGCAGCACCGGTGGCCGCCCGATGGCCTGGAAATACGACTGGTGCTGGTAGATCAGGCGCCAGTTGCTCACATAGGCCAGCGCCGCCAGCAGGTCGTCGCCCAGCCGCCAGTTCTGGTCGGGAGCCAGGAGGGGGACGGCGACCGAGACGCCGACCAGCACCACGATAAGGGCGGGAAGCAGGCGCAGGGCCCGACGACGCCAGAACCGGCCGAGGCGCACCCGGCCGTAGCTCTGGTGGTCGACGAGGATCAGGCCGGTGATGAGGAAGCCGCTGAGGACGAAGAACACGTCCACGCCGATGAAGCCACCCCGTGCCCACACCAGGTCGCCGTGGTAGGCCAGCACCGCCATCACCGCCAGCGCCCGCAGCCCGTCGAGGGGCGCCCGATAGCGCAGGGTCGGGCCTGGCGCGTCGGGTGGAGGCGGCGCCGGGCGGTCTCCGGTGTCCGCGGGGAGCGCCAGGTCGGTCACCACCGGGCCCGACCTACCTGGCGGCGAGCGGCAGCGGTTGCGTCAGCGACGACCCGTCGCGGGTGCCCACCATGCAGACGATCCGACGGTTGCCGCTGTTCTCCCACGACTTCTGGTTGGGGACCAGGAAGAACACACCCAGGTCGGCCCGGTTGGGGACGTCGGTCGCCAGTGCTGAGAACCGGAGCAGGCACTCGCTCTCAGCGAAGGTCCGCAAGGTGGTGCGCCCCGGGTAGGCCGCCGAGTCACCCGCCGGGTCGTCGAGGGTCGCGAAGACCTGACGGTCGTGGTTGCCCGAACAGCTCTGGCGGCGGAGCAGGACGACCTCGCCATTGGGCCGCTTGACGCAGTCGCCCGGCGCCAAGTCGTCGTAACTCGTGGTGTGGGTGGCGAAGTAGGCGACGCCGACGTCGAAGGCAGTGCCGCCCAAGGCGACCACCAGGCCGATGATCACACCGGCGATGGCCAGGCTCCGGCCGCCCCGCGGCGCCCTGCGCTTGATCCTGCGCAGGGCGATGATGCCCAGGACGAAGGCCACGATGGCGGGGACGACGAGGAAGAACAGGATCACCGACGCCAGCGAGACCACGAAGCTGGCGACGGCCAGCCCTTCGGTCGGCGTGGCGGCGGGTGGTGCCCATTGGGGGGCGCCGGGCCAGGTGGGAGGGGGGGCGCTGCCGGGAGGTCGCCACTCACCGGGGTGCGCCGCTCCCGGCGGTGGCGCCCAACCGCCCCCGGGTGGTGGCGGCGCCATCGAGCCGGCGGGCGGTGGCGGTGGCGTGGTCGGGCTCTGGGCAGGACCGCCGCCGGGCGGTGTCCACACCGGCGCCGGTGCCGGGGCGTCGTCCGCTGACTGGGGCGGCGGTGGCGGAGGCGGAGGCGGCGGAGGTGGAGGTGGTGGAGGTGGAGGAGGTGCATCCCACCCGGGTGGCGGCGGGGGAGTGAGTACGGCGTCCGGCGGCGGGGGCGGGGGCGGCACCTCGAAGGGCGGGGGCAGCGCCGGCAACTCCGACGCGCCTGCCTCCGACGTGGCTGCCTCCGACGTGGCTGCCTCCGACGCGGCTGCCTCCGACGCGGCTGCTGACGGGGCCTGGGCGGCGGAGGCCGACCGAGGCCGCCTGGTGGCGGGAGCAGCGGCCTTGTTGGCCGGTGTTCGCCGCGTGGTCGGAGCCGCTGCTGCCGCCACGTCATCGGTCCGGGTGGTGGCCGCCTTCTTGGCGGTGGCCCGGCGGGTGGCCGGCGCCGGGGCACCCGCGCCGGCCGCCGCCGTCACCTTCTTGGTCGGCGTCCGGCGCGTGGCCGGAGGCGTCGCCCCGGCCTCACCGCCCGCCGGTGTCGTTGCCGCGGCCTTCTTGGCCGGTGCCCGCCGCGTGGCCGGAGGCGGGGGCGGAGCGGTCACGTCGTCGGGGCCCGACGTCGCCGCCGCCTTCTTGGCTGCTGGCCGGCGGGGGGCGCTCGGCGTGCGGTCGGGCGCGGGACGGGCCTTGGGAGGCCGTCGTCCGCCGCCGTTGGGAGCGTCCGCGTCCGCCATGTCTCACTCTCCCACGTCAGCCTGCAGGCGGCGACCCGTGCGTGGGGACGGGCGGGTCGAAGGAGCACACCAGTTCCAGCAGCGTGCGCACGCCCCATCCGGTGCCGCCCTTGCGGACGTAGCCGTCATCGTCTCCGCTGCGGGCGGGACCGGCGATGTCGAGGTGGGCCCAGGGCACGTCGCCCACGAACTCGCGCAGGAACAGCCCGGCGGTGAGCGCCCCGCCGTAGCGATCGGAGCCGATGTTCTTCACGTCGGCGATCTCGGAGTCGATGGAACGGCGGTACTCCTGGGGCAGCGGGAGCGGCCACACCTTCTCGCCCGCCCGGTCGGCGGCGGTGCGAACCTGGTCGACCCAACCCTCGTGGTTGCCCATGAGGCCGGCGATCTTGGGCCCGAGTGCCACGATGCACGC
Source organism: Acidimicrobiaceae bacterium (assembly GCA_039649175.1). Taxonomy (GTDB): domain Bacteria; phylum Actinomycetota; class Acidimicrobiia; order Acidimicrobiales; family AC-14; genus DATAQC01. The sequence goes on along the minus strand of JBBWZS010000020.1, from coordinate 55,507 downwards.
GCCGGTGAGGGTGGCCAGGTCGACGATGGCGTCCACCCCCGCCTCCACGGCCAGCGACAGTCCGTCGGCCAGCACCAGCCGCCCTTCGGCGTCGGTGTTGAGCACCTCGATGGTCTTGCCGTTGCGGGCCTTGAGCACGTCGCCGGGCTTGGTGGCGTGACCGCCGGGCATGTTCTCGGTGGCGGGCACGATGGCCAGCACGGCCACGTCGGGCGCCAGGTCGGGCAGGGCGGCCATGGTGGCCAGCACCGCCGCCGCCCCCGACATGTCGGTCTTCATGGTCTCCATGCCCTCGGCCGACTTGATCGACAAGCCTCCCGAGTCGAAGGTGATCCCCTTGCCCACCAAGGCGATGCGGGCTCGGGGGTTGGGGGGCTCCCACGCCAACCGGATCAGCCGGGCGGGCTCGTCCGAGCCCCGGGCCACGCCTTCGAGGCCGCCCAGGTTCTCGGAGGCGATGTCGACCTCGTCCCAGACGGTGAGCTCCAGGCGACCACCCGCAGCCGCTTCGGCGGCCACGTCGGCCAGGCGGGAGGGAGTCATGGCGCCGGCGGGCTCGTTCACCAGGTCGCGCGCCATGGTCACCGCCGCCACCACCCGGTTGCCCCGTTGCAGGCCCGACTCCGCGGCCCGGCCCTCGGCCACGACCGTGAACGTCTCCAGCAGGCACGGATGGGGGTCGCCCTTGTAGCGGGTGAAGCGGTAGGCGGCCAGAGCGGCGCCTTCGACCACGGCCTGGACGGCGGCGGCGCCGTCCAGCTCGGGGGCGGCAGCCACCAGGGTGGTGGCCACGGCCGGGGAGTGCCAGGCGGCGCGCACCAGGGCGGCGGCGCCCTTGCGGAGGGTCTCGGCGGTCACGTCGTCACGGGCGCCCATGCCCACGGCGATCACCGTGGTGCCGTCGTCCGCGGGCAGGGCCAGGGTCTCACCGGGCTTGGCCTCGAAGTGGCGCTCGCTCAACCAGTGGCCGTCGAGCTCGGCCCCGGCGCCGGCGGGCACCTCGCCGCCGGAGAACACGGGCACGCCCAGCACGGCGACATCGGCGGGGGCCTCGGCGTCGAGGGTGCAGGTCAGTCCCATGAGGCTGTTCCTTCCAGGTCTTTCAGGGTCATGTCGGTGGGTCGCAGGTCGCCGGCCGTCACGGCGTCGGCGAGCGGGCGGTGAGCGACTCTCCCTCGCGCCAGCGGGCCATGGTCCAGAGCAGGTCGGAGAGACGGTTCAGGTAGGGCACGACCTGGGACCCTTCGGCGGCCACCGCCAGGGAGTGGCGCTCGGCCCGGCGCACGACGGTGCGGGCCAGGTCGAGGAACGCCGCGCTGGGAGCCTGGCCGGGGACGACGAACTCGGTGGGGGGGTCGGCGCGCGCCGCCAGGTCGTCGATGAGTAGTTCCAGGCCGGCGACCATGTCGGCCGTCACGAGCGTCTGGCCGCCAACCAGCTTTGCCCGGCTCTCAGGGGCGGTGGACAACTCCGCCATCAGCACCCACAGGTGGCGCTGGATGCCGACCACGAGGGCGTCGAGCTCGGGCGTGGCGTCGGCGGCGCTGCGCGCCACGCCCAGGACCGCCTGGGCCTCGTCGACGTCGCCGCAGGCGGTGGTCACCGGCGAGTCCTTGCGCACCCGTCCGCCGAAGAGCAATCCGGTGGTGCCGTCGTCGCCGGCTCGGGTGTAGATCTTCACGGACGGCCGAGCCTACCGGCACGCCTTCGACCAGAATCGCGGCTGCCGCGGGTTCACACGCCGGCGGGGCAGGGGCCCCCGACGGCAGTGACGGGCGCGGTGCGAAGCACCCGGGTGCCCGTCACCAAAAGCTCAGCCGATGCGCAGGGCGGGCTGTACCGACGACGGCGTCAGGACCATGTCGGGAGCCGGAACGGGCGCCCGGACGGGGCTGCGGGCGTCGCGCCAGCGCACGAGTTGGCCCACGTAGGCCAGCAGGCAGTTGTCGACGGCCAGTTGGGCGATGAGGCTCGCCTTGGCCGGGAAGACGACGGCGGCGACCGCCGACACGCCCACCGACGCCAGGAGGGCCTTGAAGACCGTCCGCCGCCGGGCCAGCGTGGAGGGAGGCCGGCGAGCCGGAGGGGGACCGTCGGGTGGGCGCTCCACTCCGGCGTGGAGGTGGATGCTGTCGAGGAAGTCCTGGTGGCGCTCGGTCCGGGCCTTCCACGCTTGGGGCACCACGACGGCCGCGAACATCACCACGAGCAGGATCATCGTGGTCATCCCGGCCATTCCTCCTGACGAGCCATGTTCATGACCTATTCGACCCCGATGTCACTGATTCCTTTTCCCTATCCGACACGCACGATCTGGAAGGCCGACGTCCACGATGGCAACGGCCGGTAGCCTGACCGGGGTGGATCGCTACCTGCAAGCCGTGAACGAGCGCGTTGTCATCTACGACGGCGCCACCGGCACCAACCTCCAGGTGCGAGAGCTCACCGCCGACGATTTCGGTGGCGCCGCCCTCGAAGGCTGCAACGAGATCCTGGTCGACACCAGGCCCGACGTGATCGCCGACCTGCACCGGTCGTTCCTCGACGTCGGCGTCGACGTGGTCGAGACCGACAGCTTCGGCTCGTTGCCCGTCACCCTCGCCGAGTACGGGCTGGCCGAGCGCACCCACGAGCTCAACGTCAAGGCGGCCCGCATCGCCCGCGAGGTGGCCGACGGCTACCGCCGCAGCGACGGGGGCCCCTGGGTGGCGGGCTCCATCGGTCCCGGCACCAAGTTCCCCTCGCTCGGCCAGATCCGCTTCGCCGAGCTGCGCGACTGCTTCGAGGTCCAGGCCGCCGGGCTGCTCGAGGGCGGCGTCGACCTCATCATCATCGAGACCGTCTTCGACCTGCTCCAGGCCAAGGCCGCCATCATCGGGTCCCGGCGGGCCATGGCCGCCGCCGGCCGCCAGGTGCCGCTGCAGGTGCAGGTCACCGTCGAGCTCACCGGGCGCATGCTGCCGGGCACCGAGATCGCCGCCGCCCTCACCGCCCTCGAAGCTGTCCGCCCCGACGTCATCGGCCTCAACTGCGCCACCGGCCCGGGCGAGATGCACGAGCACCTGCGCCACCTGTCGCAGCACTGCCGGGTACCCATCTCCTGCCTGCCCAACGCCGGGTTGCCGTCGGTGGTCGACGGCAAGATGCACTACGACCTCACTCCCGACCAGCTGGCCGACTACCACGCCCGGTTCGTGTCCGAGCTGGGTGTGCAGGTCATCGGCGGGTGCTGCGGCACCACGCCCGAGCACCTGCGGGCCGTCGTCGAACGCTGCCGTGACCTCACCCCCGCGCGGCGCCAGCCGGTGCACGAGCCCGGGGCGGCGTCGATCTACTCGCACGTCCCGTTCCGCCAGGACACGTCGTTCCTGGTGGTGGGCGAGAAGACCAACGCCAACGGGTCGAAGGCCTTCCGCGAGGCCATGCTGTCCGACGACTGGGACAAGTGCGTGGCCATGGCCCAGGCCCAGGTGAAAGAGGGCGCCCACCTGCTCGACGTGTGCGTCGACTACACGGGTGAGGACGGCGTGGCCGACATGGACGAGGTGGCCCGTCGCTTCGCCACCCAGGCCAGCATCCCCCTCGTGCTCGACTCCACCGAGCCCGCCGTCATCGAGCAGGGCCTGCAGTGGATCGGCGGCAAGCCCGTGCTCAACTCGGTGAACCTGGAGGACGGCGACGCCCCCGGCACCCGCTTCGACCGCTTCTTCTCCCTCGCCCGCGAGTACGGCGCCGCCGTGGTGTGCACCTGCATCGACACCGAGGGCCAGGCCCGCACCGCCGACTGGAAGGTGCGCTCGGCCCGGGCCATCCACGACCTCGCCGTGAACCGCTACGGCATGGAGGCGTCCGACCTGCTCTTCGACGCCCTCGCCCTTCCGCTGTCGACGGGCATGGAGGAGAGCAGGCGCGACGGCATCGAGACCATCGAGGGGATCCGGCGCATCAAGGCCGAGCTGCCCGGGGTGCACACCATCCTGGGCCTGTCCAACGTGTCGTTCGGCCTCACCCCGGCGGCCCGCCACGCCCTCAACTCGGTGTTCCTGCACGAGTGCGTGGAGGCCGGCCTCGACGCCGCCATCGTCCACGCCGGGCGCATCATCCCCCTGTCGCGCATGCCCGAGCGCCAGCGCGAGGTGTGCCTCGACCTGATCTACGACCGCCGCAGGGAGGGCTACGACCCGTTGCAGGAGCTGCTCGGGCTGTTCGAGGGCGTCGATGCCAACAAGGTGGAGAAGGAGGACCGCAGCGGCTGGCCCGTCGCCGACCGCCTGCACCACCGCATCATCGACGGCGACCGCAACGGCCTCACCGACGACCTCGACGAGGCCCTCACCACCACACCCGCACTCGACATCGTCAACGACACCCTCCTCGCCGGCATGAAGGTGGTGGGCGACCTGTTCGCCTCGGGTGAGATGCAGCTGCCCTTCGTGCTCCAGTCGGCCGAGGCCATGAAGGCTGCCGTCGCCCACCTCGAGCCCCACATGGAGAAGTCCGACCAGGGGGGCAAGGGCCGGGTGGTGCTGGCCACGGTGAAGGGCGACGTCCACGACATCGGCAAGAACCTCGTCGACATCATCCTCACCAACAACGGCTACGAGGTCCACAACCTGGGCATCAAGGTGGCCGTCAACGAGATGGTGGCCAAGGCCACCGAGGTGGGCGCCGACGCCATCGGCATGAGCGGCCTGCTGGTGAAGAGCACGCTCATCATGCGCGAGAACCTGGAGGAGCTGAACCAGCGCGGTCTGGCCGACATCCCCGTGCTCCTCGGCGGCGCGGCGCTCACCCGCCGCTACGTGGAGCGCGACCTGCGCGAGGTCTACGACGGGCGCCTGTTCTACGGCAAGGACGCCTTCGAGGGCCTGCGCACCCTCGACCAGCTGATGGACCTCAAGCGCACCGGCAGCGACGACCCCAACTTCGGGCGGGAGCTCACCGGGCGGGTCGGCCCCTCCCGTTCTCGATCGGTGGCGCCCGCCGGGGGCGGCGAGGGCATCCCGGCGCGCTCACCCGAGGTGGAGACCGACAACACCATCTTCGTGCCGCCCTTCCTCGGCTCCCGGGTGGTGAAGGGCCTTCCCATCGACGAGATCGCCGGGTGGCTCAACGAGACCGCCCTGTTCCGTCACCAGTGGCAGTTCCGGCCCGTCAAGGACCCCGACACCGGCAGGACCGAGTCCGACGCCGACTTCAAGGCCCGCATGCGCCCCACGCTGCGGGAGGAACTGGCCAAGGCCAAGGAGAGCGGCGCCCTTGTGCCCCAGGTGGCCTACGGCTACTACGCGGCCAACGGTGACGGCAACGACCTGGTCATCTGGAAAGACGACACCCGCACGTCGGAGTGGCTGCGGTTCTCCTTCCCCCGCCAGGGCCAGGAGCCGTTCCTGTGCATCGCCGACTTCTTCCGGCCCATCGACTCCGGTGAGGTCGACTACGCCGCCTTCCACGTGGTCACCATGGGTGAAGCGGTCTCGGAGGCCACCGCCCACCTGTTCGCCGAGGACCGCTACCAGGAGTACCTCCTCCTCCACGGCCTGGGCGTGGAGATGGCCGAGGCGTTGGCCGAGTACTGGCACCGGCGCATCCGCGAGGAGTGGGGTTTCGCCGACGACGACGGCAAGCTGGTCGACATGCTGTTGCGCCAGCACTACCGGGGTGGGCGCTACTCGTGGGGCTACCCCGCCTGTCCCGACCTGGAGGACAACGCCAAGGTGGCCGACTTGCTCGAGGTGGAGCGCATCGGCGTGGCCGTCAGCGAGGACTTCCAGTTCCACCCCGAGCAGACCACCTCGGCCGTCATCTGCCACCACCCCCGGGCCAAGTACTTCATCGCCCGGTAGCGCGCGGGCGCCGGGAAAACTTTTCCTAAATCCCCCTTAAGTCGGCCGCCGGGGTTGCCGATACGGTCGCAGTGACTCCTGTCTCGACAGCGGGCTCGACCCGGAACACCTGGACGTGCCCCACGTGCAAGCACGGCTCGCCCGATCCGCGCGACGAGCTGGCCCACCTCGACGCCCACCGCCAGCTGGGGCGCTTCCTCCAGGAGTGGGACGACGCCGTCGCGTCGGACCGCGCGAAGGAATGGCGCCGCCGTCCCCGTGCGGTGATGGCGGCCGCGCTGGCGGTGGTGGTCGCCCTCGTCGTGGGCGCGCTGGTCTGGGGCCTCGCCTTCGGTCCCGCCTCGCCCCGGCGCGGCGTCGCCCCCGTCCCCGGCTCGACCAGCCCCCGCACCGGGCCCGCACCTGCGCCGGCCGCAGATCTGCCTGCGGTGACGTCGCCGCCGTCCGCGTCGCCGTCGCCTCCGCCGCCTGCCTCGGCGCAGGCGCAGGCGCAGCCGCAGGACGCCGTGCTGCCCGCACAGGTGTCGCCTCGACCACCGGCCCCTTCCGCCGCCCCCACCTCACCGGCGGCCCCGGACCCCGCGGCGGGTGTCGCCGCGCCGGCCGTCTCCACCACCTCGGCCCCCGTCGCAGCAGCAGCCGCCCCTCCGGTGGCACCGGGATCGGCTCTCGAACCCCTCGTGACCCGCCCTGCGCCGTTGCCCCCGACCTACCTGGCCCGGGTCTGCGTGCTGGGCACCTGCCTGACCGTCGGCTGAGAGCTCAGGGCCCAGAGACGACGGCGTCGCGCCGCCCGGGATGCCACGGCCGGTGACGTCATTTACGCGATAGGTGTGCAAATCCACTATTGACCCGGGTCGGTGGGTGCCCGAGACTTCGTGCCACGGGTGGCGGAAGTCGCCGGGGGAAGGAGCGATCGTCGGGGCGTGTGAGGCGGGCGGTGGGTGACCACCGTCCCACGCACACCGCCGGTCGCCCCACCCGGGTGGCCCTCCCGGGGCCGGGCGCTCGACCTTCCCGCCACGTGATGAGCTAGGGGCCATGGCCTCGGTGCTCGTGTGCGGTGGAAGCGTCATCGGTCTGTCGACGGCCATGCTGCTGGCCCGCGACGGTCACGAGGTGCTCGTCCTCGAGCGCGACGCCGCCCTGCCGCCCGACGTGGCATCGCAGGCCTGGGACGAGTGGGAGCGCACCGGCGTGGCCCAGTTCCACCAGGCCCACATCCTGCTGCCCCGGTTCCGCACCATCCTCGACGAGGAGCTGCCAGGGACGGTCGACGCCCTGGTGGAAGCCGGGTGCGTGTCGATGAACCCGATGTACCTGTTGCCGCCCTCCGTCGAGGACCCGTCAGCCCGGCCCGACGACGACCGGTTCCGGTTCGTCACCGGTCGTCGTCCGGTCGTCGAATCCGTGCTGGCTCACGCCGCCCGGCACACGCCCGGCGTGACGGTGCGGCGGGGCGTCGAAGTGGCCCGGTTGACCGCAGGTCCCGGCGCCATCGACGGTGTCCCGCACGTCACCGGCGTGGTCACCGGCAACGGGGACCGCTGCGCCGCCGACCTGGTGGTCGACGCCATGGGCCGGCGGACCAGGCTGGGTGAGCTGCTGGGCGCCATCGGGGCGCGCCGGCCCGAGGTCGATGCCGAGGACTGCGGGTTCGTCTACCACACCCGGTTCTTCACCGGTCCGAACCCGCCGCCCATGGTCGGGCCGCCGGTGGCCGACCTGGGGACCTTCTCGGTGCTGACCATCCCCGGCGACAACGGCACCTGGTCGGTGACGGTGTGGGCGGCGTCGTCCGATCCGCTGTTCAAGAGGCTGCGGGAGCCCGACCGTTTCGCCGCGGTGGTGGCCGCCTGCCCGCTGTACGCCCACTGGCTCGACGGCGAACCGATCTCGGACGTGCTCACCACGGCCGGCGTGCTCGACCGCCACCACCGTTTCGTGATCGACGGCCGCCCGGTGGCCACGGGGATCGCCGCCGTCGGCGACGCCTGGGCGTGCACGAACCCGTCGGCCGGCAGGGGGATGACCGTCGGGCTCCTCCACGCCCAGTGCCTGCGTGACGTCGTGCGCTCGGACCTCGACGACCCGGTGGGCTTCGCCCGGGCGTGGGCCGAGACGACCGAGGTCGAGGTGGGCCCGTTCTACCGGGACCAGATCCGGGCCGATAGGGCCCGCATGGCCGAGATGAGCGCCCTGCGCAACGGTGAGGAGCCACCGCCGGTCGGCTCCGTGGCGGCTGCGATGTTCGGCGCCGCCATGGGCGACCCCGAGGTGTTCCGAGGCCTCCTCGAGGTGACCGGGTGCCTGGCCCTGCCCGACGAGGTGTTCGCCCGCCCCGGGTTCGCCGAGCGGGTGGACGCCGTCGCCGGCTTCGAGAGCCCGCACCTGCCCGGGCCCGACCGGGCCGAGCTGTCCCGCCTGCTCGCCTGACGACACCAGGTTTACCGGCGCCGGCATTGGGCAGGAAAATCTGTGGTTGAGCAGTCAGCCTCGACAGGGCCGACGGGCGTTTCGCCCGAAGGTCACGTGTCGGCGAAGCGAGCTGGCGAACAAGGACCCCCCTGATCCCAGGCAGGACGCTCGATACGAAGGAGCGACACATGGCACAACGACGGACGACTTCGGTCAGCCCGACCGTGCGGACCCGTTCGACAGGCCGTGCCGCGGCCCGGTCGGGCTCGAAGGTGGGCTCGCGGGCCGCTGACGAGGCCCAGGACGTGGCGTCGGCCGCCACCGACCAGGCCCAGGAGGTGGCGTCAACCGCGGCCGAGAAGGGCCAGGAGGTGGTGGCCGTCACCACCGACCAGGTCCGTGAGGTGACGGGCACCGTCAAGGAGCAGGCCGCCAAGGTGGGCGGTGAGGCCCTCGAGCAGGGCCGCTCGCTGGCCGAGGAGGCCAAGACCCAGCTCGAGCAGCAGGCGCAGGCCCAGTCCCGACGCCTGGCCGACACGCTGTCGATGATCGGCGACGAGGTGCAGGCGCTGGTCGAGGGTCGTCCCGATGACGCCGAGAACCTCAAGCCCTACGTGTCCAACGCCGCCGACGCCGTCTACGACGCCGCCGATCGCCTCTACGGGCTGGCGTCGGACATCGATACGCGGGGGGTGACGGGCGTTCTCGACGATCTCCAGGCGTTCGCCCGCCGCCGCCCCGGCGCGTTCCTCGTCGGCGCCGCCATCGCCGGGTTCGGCATCGGCCGCGCGGTACGGGCCAACTCCGCCGACGGTGACGGCGCCGCCGCTGAGGCCCCTGTCGCTGCGCCCGCGCCCACCCGCCAGGCGCCGGTGGCCCGGGCCTCGGTCTCACGTCCGCCTGCCCCCCGGGCGGCTGCCACGCCCGCGTCGGCCACGCCGGCGCGGGCCGGCGGCGGCGCTCCTGCCCCCGCCGATCGCAGCGCGGCGCGCGCCGCCATTGCCCGCGCCGCCCGGACGAGGTGACCGTGGGCCCCTCCGCTTCGATGAGCAAGGACGAACCGTCCCTGGGCGAGCTCATCTCCGACGTCACCGGTCAGCTCCAGCAACTCGTCCGCAAGGAGATGGAGCTGGCCCGGGTCGAGACCAAGGAGCAGATCGCCCAGGCGGGCAAGGGGCTGGGGGCGTTCGGAGCCGCCGGCGCCGTCGGCTTCGTCGCCCTGATCCTGCTCGCCTTCGCCGCCGCGTGGGGGCTGGCCGAGATCATGCCCGCGGGCGTGGCCTTCCTCGTGGTCGGTGTGGTCTTCCTGGCCGTGGCCGGCGTCCTGGCCGTCCAGGGCAAGTCCAAGCTGTCCACCGTCCGCCCCGTGCCGCAGCAGACGGTGGAGACGGTGAAGGAAGACGTGGAGACGGCCAAGGACTCACTCCAGCGGGGCGTCAACAGCTCCGAGCAACCCACCTACAGCGACGCATGGGGAAGAAGGTACTGAGATGGACAGAAGCCCGGAGGAGCTCAGGAGCGAGATCGACGACATCCGCGAAGACCTGGGCGAGACGCTCGAGGCCGTGGGCGACCGAGTCGCCCCCAAGAAGGTGGTGGCCAGGGCCAAGGCCGATCTGGCCGACAAGGTCGACGACGTGAAGGAGAAGGTCAGCCCCGCCCGGCTGGCCCGACGAGGGGCGGACGCCGTCCGCCAGGGGGTGCGCAGCGTGGTCGGAAGCGGCAGCGGGAACGGCAATGGCCACGGCAGTGGCAACGGGAGTGGCAGCGCCAGCATCGGCGGGGGCCAGCTGTCCGGAAGGGCCGGCACCGTCCGGGCCCAGAGCCCCACCGTGGGAGCGCGCGCCGGTTCGGCGGCCTCGACGGTGGTCGACAACGTGCGCGACGCCCCGCAGGGGGCTCGCCGCAAGGCCGAGGGCAACCCCGTCGCCGCCGGCCTCCTGGCCTTCGCCGGCGGGTTCTTCGCCGCCGCCCTGCTTCCGCCCACCGACAGGGAGAAGCAGCTCACCGACAAGGCCAAGGAGAGGCTGGAGCCGATCACCAAGAGCGTGGCCGAGGCGGGCAAGTCGGTGGCCGGCGAGCTTCAATCCAGCGCCCAGCAGAGCCTCGAGAAGGTCAAGGAGACGGCCACCGAGGCGGCCGGGCAGGTCAAGGGCACGGCCGAGTCGTCGGTCGGCACGGTGAAGGAGCGGGCCACCGACGCCACCGAGACGGTCACCAAGGAGGCCAAGGGGGCGACCTCTCGGGTGAAGCGCCAGGCCAAGGGGTCGACCGAAGCGGTCAAGGGCGAGGCCAAGGAGGCCGCCGGTCGCGTCAAGCGCCAGGCTGCCCCGAAGCGCCCCTCCGCCGGCCCTTCCCGCGCCCGCACCACCACCCGCACTCCCGCCCGGGCCCGCTGAAGGGATCGGGGTCAGTTCTCGGGAATCACCCCGGGGAGGCGCGGCGACGCGCCGTGACCGGTGTCAGCCGGCGAGCAGGTCGATGAGGCCGGCCGAGGTGCACTGGCGGCGCAGCTTGGCCAGGGCCTTCTTCTCCACGTGACGGACACCCTCGGGGCTGAGCCTGCAGGCGTGACCGAGCTCGGCGAGAGTGCGAGGCTTCCCCCGATCGAGGCCGTACCGCAGACAGACGATCTCGCGCTCTCGATCGGTGAGGACGCTCAGGAGGTCCCGAACCTGGGCGGGCAGCGAGGCGGCGATGACCTGGTCGATGGCGCTGGTCTCGTTGGGATCCTCGATGACGTCAGCCAGGGTGAGGTCGTGGTCGGCGGCCATCGGGTCGAAGATCGACGTGGGGTGGTGCCCCTGTTGGAGCGCCTCTTGGACCCGGGCCGGTGAGAGATCGGTCTGCGCTGACAGCTCTTCGATGTCCGGTGGGCGGCCCAGCTCCGCCTCCAGGGCCACCCGGGCCCGCTGGACCTTGGCGACCGTCTCGCCGACGTGCACCGGAAGGCGGATGGTGCGGCCGGTGTTGGCCACGGCCAGGCCGATGGCCTGACGGATCCACCAGGTCGCGTAGGTGGAGAACCGGAACCCCTTGGTCACGTCGAACTTCTCCACCGCCCGGATCAGGCCGAGGTTGCCCTCCTGGATCAGGTCCAGGAGCGGGAGGTCCGACGACTGGTAGCGCTTGGCCACGGAGACGACCAGGCGCAGGTTCGACTCGACGAAGGTCTGAGCCGCCTTCTCGCCCTCGGCCACCGCCGCCTCCAGCTCGTCACGCCGTTCCGCGGGCAGTTCCTGGCCCCGACGTCGCAACGCCGAGGCAGCACTGCGCCCGTCTGCGATCACCCGCCCCAGACGCTGCTCGTCATCCTTGCTGAGGAGCGGTGTGCGGCCGATCTCGCACAGGTAGCGCCGGAGGATGTCCTCGGTATTCGAACGATCGCTGCTGCCTTGCGGCATGGGCATGCTCCACGTGAGTCGTACGGCCAAAGATTCGGTTCGGCGTCGGGCTGACGACCCGAGGCTCCCGTCCGCCATTCATCACAACCCCGCTGAGGCCCACCGTCTTCCGGGTTTCTGACCGTGGGCGCAAACGTCGGCTCCAACATGCATCCGACCCGCAGGTATGGGGAGGAGAGAGGGAACGAAGCAGCAACTGCGGGTTAGGCTTGCCGCCATGGTGGCGTATCGCATGGGGCAGGCAGCCGAGTTGCTCGGGGTCAGCCCCGACACCGTGCGGCGGTGGGCCGATGCGGGCAAGTTGGCCACGACCCGCACCGCGGGCGGCCGCCGCGTCGTCGACGGCGAGGTGCTGGCCCAATTCGCCTCGGCGCAGGCGTCGGGGCCCGACTCGGGTGTCGTCGTGTCGGGATCGGCACGGAACCGCTTCGCCGGCATCGTCACCGAGGTGGTCAAGGACAAGGTGATGGCCCAGGTGGAGATCTACGCCGGCCGCCACCGGGTGGTGTCGCTGATGAGCCGGGAGGCGGCCGACGAGCTGGGCCTGGCGCCGGGCATGCTGGCCGTCGCCGTCATCAAGGCCACCAACGTGGTCATCGAGGTGGCGGCGCCGGAGTGACCGGAGTGAGAGGGGGCCGGCGCCGTTCCCGCCCGCGGGCGGTGGTGGCGACGGCGATGCTCGCGGTCACGGCGCTGGCCGCCGGCGGCTGCCACGTCGGTGCCTCGCCGCCATCGACGCATGGCGCCACTGGCTCGCTCACCGTGGTGGCGGCCGCCTCGCTCACCGAGGCGTTCGACGACCCCGGCTGGCGGCGGGCGACCGACCACGCCGGCCTGGCCGTCACCTACAGCTTCGCCGGGTCCCAGCAGGTTGTGGCCCAGGTCGGCGCCGGCGCCCCTGCCGACGTGGTGGCCACCGCCGACGAGACCAGCATGGCGCCGTTGGTGGCGGCCGGGCTGGTCGACGCTCCCCGGATCTTCGCGCACAACAAGCTGGCCATCGTGGTGCAAAGAGGCAACCCCAAGGGTGTGTCCTCGCTGGGTGACCTGGCCAACGACGACCGGAGGGTGGTCCTCGCCGACCCTGCGGTGCCGGCGGGACGGTCGGCCGCCGAGGCGCTGCGGCGCGCCGGTGTGACGGTGCACCCGGTGTCACGGGAGCTGGACGTGAAGGCGGTGCTGCGCCGGGTGGCATCCGGCGACGCCGACGCCGGCATCGTCTACGTCACCGACGCGGCCGCGGCCGGCGACGAGGTGACACGAGTCGAGATCCCCGACGATGCCAACGTGGTGACCCGGTATCCGGCTGCCGTGGTGCGCGCCACCACGAACCGCCGCCGCGCCCAGGCGTTCGTCGACGACCTGGTGGGCGGCGCCGGTGAGGCCACCCTGGCGTCCCACGGCTTCGGGGCCCCGTGAGTAAGGCCCGTCCACCGCTGGGGCTCGTCGTGCCCGCGGTGGGGGCAGTGGCGCTGGTCGCCGTGCCCCTCATCGGCCTGCTGCAACGGGCGCCGTGGTCACGGCTGGGCCCGGAGCTGTCCACTCCCGAGGTGGGCCAGGCCCTGCGCCTCTCGCTGGAGTGCTCGCTGGGCGCGCTGGCGGTGGCCGTCGTGCTCGGGGTGCCGCTGGCCTGGGTCCTGGCCCGGTTGTCGTTCCCCGGCCGCTCGCTGGTGCGAGCCCTGGTCCTGCTGCCCATGGTGCTGCCGCCCGTCGTGGGCGGCGTCGCCCTGCTGTCGGCGTTCGGACGGGGCGGCTTCCTCGGACGCCACTTCGGGTCGCTGCCCGGGTTCCCGCTGCCCTTCACCACCAGAGGGGTGATCGTGGCCGAGGCGTTCGTGGCCATGCCGTTCCTGGTCATCACCGCCGAGGCCGGCCTGCGCCAGGCCAACCGGTGCTACGACGAGGCCGCCGCGACCCTGGGGGCCGGCCCCTGGCGGAGGTTCCGCACCGTCACCCTTCCCCTGGCCGCTCCCTCGGTGGCCGCCGGCGCCGCCCTGTGCTGGGCGCGCGCCCTGGGCGAGTTCGGCGCCACCATCACCTTCGCCGGCAACCTCCCGGGCCGCACCCAGACCATGCCCAGCGCCATCTACGTCACCCTCCAGACCCGGCCCGAGGGCGCCATCGCCCTGTCGCTGGTCCTGCTGGGGGTCGCCTTGGCCGTGCTGGTGGCCCTACGGGGGAGGTTGGTGGGAGGAGATGGGTCTTCGCGCTGACCTGGCCGTCCGGGTGGGATCGCTCGACCTCGCCGTCGCCCTCGACGCCACCGCCGCCGAGATCGTCGCCGTCGTCGGCCCCAACGGCGCAGGCAAGACCACCCTGCTGCGCGCCCTGGCGGGACTGACCGCCATCGACCGGGGCCACGTTGTCCTCGACGGCGTCGTGCTCGACGACACCGCGACCGGCATCCACGTGCCGCCCGAGCGGCGACCGGTCGCCGTCGTGTTCCAGGACTACCTCCTGTTCCCGCATTTGAGCGCCCTCGACAACGTCGCCTACGGGCTGCGGGCCAGGGGCCGGCGGCGGTTCGGCGCCCGCCGGTCGGCGCGGGAGTGGCTCGACCGGATGGGCGTCGGCGAGCTCGCTTCCCGCCGCCCCTCCGCCCTGTCGGGGGGCGAGGCCCAGCGGGTGGCCCTGGCCCGGGCCCTGGCCACCGAGCCCGCCCTCCTGTTGCTCGACGAGCCCCTCGCCGCGGTCGACGCCGCCGGCAGGGCCCAGCTACGCCGTGAGCTGCGGGCCCGGCTGGCCGGGTCGGCCGGCGTCCGGGTGATGGTCACCCACGACCCCGTCGACGCCATGGCCATCGGCGACCGCCTCGTGGTCGTCGAGAACGGCCGGGTCACCCAGCAGGGGCCCATGTCGGAGGTCACGGCCCGGCCCCGCTCGCCGTGGGTGGCCGCCCTGGTGGGCCTCAACCTCTTCGAGGGCACGGCCCGGGGCGCCGAGGTCACCCTCACCGCCGGAGGCTCGCTCACCGTGGCCGGCGACCTGCGGGGGCCCGTCTTCGCCCTGGTGCACCCCCGGGCCGTCGCCCTGCACCGCAGCCGTCCCGAGGGCAGCCCCCGCAACATCTGGGCGGGCGAGGCCGGAGCCCTCGATCTCCAGGCCGATCGCGTGCGGGTCGAGATCGCCGGCTCCCCGCCCATCGTGGCCGAGGTGACGCCGGCGGCCGCTGCCGACCTCCACCTCCGGGACGGAGGCCCGGTCTGGGTGTCGGTGAAAGCCACCGAGATCGACGTCTACGCCGCCTGAAATCCCAACCGTGCAGGGCCCGCCTCAGGCGCGCCATGCACGTCGGAAGGGTGTGGCGGCCAGCCGCCGAGGATCAGGCGACGCCGCCCGTCACCACCTCGCAGTTGACGATGGTGTTGATCGATCCTCCGCCGTCACAGGTGTCCGTGGCGCCGGGAGTCTCGTGAGGGCCGCCCGGAGGGCCGCCGGGCTCGCCGGGGGGGTTGTCACCGTTGATGAAGTCGGATCCCCCTCCACCGAAGATGGTGTCGCTCTGGAAGTTCCCGAAGATGGTGTCGTTGCCGGTGTCGCCACCGAGGTTGTCGTCGCCGGGACCACCGAAGATGGTGTCCTTCCCGTCGCCACCCCTGATTCGATCCTCACCACCCATGCCGACGAGGAAGTCATTTCCATCGCTGCCCTGGATGCTGTCGTTGCCCCCCAACCCGAAGATCTGGTCGTTGCCCGAGCCCCCGACCAGGCGGTCGTCGCCACCCGGGCCGAACGGTGGTGGGTCGTTGGGACCGGCGCCGTCACCGAAGATGGTGTCGTCACCGCCCCCCCCGTTGACGGTGTCGTTGCCGCCCTCGGCACAGATGACGTCGTTGCCGCCCGACGCGACGATGGTGTCGTCGCCTGCGCTGCCGACGATCACATCGTCGCCCGAGGTGCCCTGGATGAACCCCGAGCCGGTGATGGTGGCCGGGATCGGCGGCTGGTCGGGACCGACATTGCACACTGCGGTCAGCCCGGCGCCAGCCGGGGCGCTGCTCACGATCGGCACCAGCAACAACAGAGGTGTCACCAAGACGGCTGCAGACCATTTGACCCTCATGTTCGGCCTCCCCTTTTGCCTGAACGTGGGATCGTATGGTACCGAGCCGGTCCGCCGGGTGCCCGGCCGCTGCTCACTCTCGAGTTCGAGCCACGCTCACTCCGTATGTCGGGCACCCGCCGCGCCCAGGACGAGCTCGGCCGCCCGGTGGCCCGACCGCACCGCGCCCTCCATGTGGCCGCCCCCCACGGCCTCGGTCTCTGCGCCGGCCAGCACCACCCGCCCGTCGAGCAACGCCTCGCCCAGAGCCGGGTGACCGTGATCGAGGGGCTCGCCCTCCACCCAGTACCACTCGTCGTCGATGGTGTTGGGATCGGCCGACCAGTCCCGCTCGAAGTACTGCGCGGGGTCGCCGGCGGCGGGCCCGAAGAGGCGCTCCAGCTGGGCGAAGATCAACGGCGCCCGCTCGGCGGGCCCGATGGAACGCACCTCGTCGTCGCCGGCGAGGAAGCCCCACAGGGCGGCGACGGAGCCGTCGTGGGTGCAGGCGTCGTGCACCTCGCGCAACGGCCCGGTGGTGCTGAAGGCGAAGCCCGACCATCCCGCCCGGCGCCAGAACGCCGTGTCGTACACGGCCACACACTTGACGGCCTGGGCCATCCAGGTGGTGGTGGCCTTCATCACCCGGGCCACCTCGGCGGGCAACGGCGGTGTGAAGGTGATGCGCTCGAGGGCCAGGCGGGGAGGCACGGCCACGACCGCGAACGACGCCTCCACCCGCCCCGCCTCCGCCCCGGGGCCGGAGGTCGCGGCCGTCACGCCGCGGCCCTCGGCGGACAGGGCGGTGACCGAGGTGGCGAGGATCACCGAGTCGGCGGGCAGGCGTTCGACCAGGCGCAGGCACAGCTGCTGGGCACCCCCGACGAAGCGGAGCTCGGCAGGGGCAGCCGGGGGGACGTCGACGGGGATGGGCCCGTCCCCCGGTGCCTCCTCGACCAGACCGCGGCCGTCGGCGAACTGGGCGAAGGACTCGAGGTCCAGCTCGGCGCCCAGGGCCCGGATCTGCGGTTGGTCGCCCCAGTACCAGGTGGCCCCCAGGTCGAACCAGGCGCCATGGCCCAGCCCGTCGGGAGCGAGGGTCAACAGCCGTCCGCCCACCCGGTCGCGCGCCTCGACGATGGCGACCGACAACCCGGCGGCGTGCAGGTCGGCGGCCGCGGTGAGACCGGCCAGGCCCGCCCCGACGACGAGCACGTCCATCGGTGCGCCGGTGCTACTCGGGCCGGCGGGGAGTGCCGGGTGAGCCCATCGACGTGCTCGGCCGGCGCCGGCGGGAGATGGGGTTCTCCGGGTAGAGCAGGCCCGCTTCCTGGTGACTGTGGGGCGAGAACAAGTCGTTGGCCACGAACCGGGCGCGGATGTCAGCCAGGGCCATGGGGTCGGGCCGGTAGCGCACGTTGAAGTACACCTCCTGGTGCACCAGGGTCCGGTCGACGCCCAGGTCGGACAGGGCGAACTCCATCTCCGCGATCATGGCGCCGTTGCCCACCAGGTAGAACCGTTTGTCTCCCAGGGTTCCGAGCAACGGCGGCACCGATTCGGTGACCCGGCCCCGCAACCCGTCCCAGTCGGGAGGCGGCTGCGAGAGGGTGATCCGGTAGCTGAACGACGGGTAGCGCGCCACCAGGGCGTCGAGCTCGTCGAGCAGGCAGATGTCGGACGTGAGGCGCAGGCCCCAGTACAGCGTCACCTTCTTCTCGATGTGATGGGCGGCCAGGTGGTCGACGAGGGCGAGGACGGGGCCCACCCCGACCCCGGTGGCCAGGTACACCAGATCGTGGTCACCGTCCCTCGGGATCATCGAGCGCCCGCTGGGACCCCGGAAGTTGATGACGTCGCCGATGTTGAGGCCGGTGAGGTAGTACGACATCGGCGCCTCGGTGACCTCGCGCACCAGCAGGCGGAACCTGCGCTCGTCGTTCGGTGGCGAGGCGATGCAGTACGGGCTGCGGCGCAGGCCGATGCCGTCGACCTCGGCCTGGATCCCCACGAAGTAGCCCGGCTGGAAGACGAACGGCTGGTCGTCGACGACGATGAAATCGAGGAACACGGTGCCGGTGGACGTGAGCCGGTGGACGCCCGTCAGCTCGGCGTGGCGGGGGTAGTGGTCGACGCGCAGCAGCGCCCGTTCGGCCGCTCCCCGGGAGAGGGGGATCGGGCCCGTGGGGGGCACCACTTCGATGTCCGGAGCCGGCCCGTTGCCGTCGGCGCCAGGGTCAGGGGACAGCGTCGCCTCCGTTCGTCCGCAGCCACCCCAGTCTAGGGCCCAGCCGGCCGAGAATCCCGGCAGAATGTCAGATGAGCCGGCGCTCGGCGGCCCAACGGGTGAGCTCGTTGCGGTTCGACAACTGGAGCTTGCGCAGCACCGACGACACGTGGGTCTCCACCGTGCGGGTCCCGATGTTGAGCTCGCGAGCCGCCGCCTTGTACGGGTAGCCCCGGGCGATGAGGCGCAGCACCTCCTTCTCCCGGGCGGTGAGCTGGTCGAGGTCGCTGTCGCCGGTGGGCTCACCGCCGTCGGCGAAGGCGTCGAGGACGAACCCGGCCAGGCGGGGCGAGAAGACGGCGTCACCGCCGGCCACCCGCCCGATGGCCGCCGCCAGCTCCGGGCCGGAGATGGTCTTGGTGACATAGCCCCGGGCGCCCGCCCTGATCACGCCGATGACGTCAGCGGCGGCATCGGACACCGACAGGGCGAGGAAGCGCACCTCGGGCGCCACCGGCGCCACCCCTTCGATCACCGCCCGGCCCCCACCGCCGGGCAGGTGCACGTCGAGAAGCACGACGTCGGGCCGCCGCTCGATGATCATCTCCACCGCCGGTGCCACCTCCGACGCCTCGCCCACCACGTCGACGGCGTCGCCCAGCTCGCCCCGGACCCCCGACCGGAACAGATGGTGGTCGTCGACCAGGAAGATGCGGGGCCGGGGTGCGCCCGTGGGCGGCGCCGGCTCGCTCATGTGGGCTCCCCGTCGCCACCGGGGCTCACCACTGGGCCACCGACATGCGCAGCTGGACCTCGGTGCCCTCGCCCAGGGTCGACCGGACGACGGCGGCGCCGCCGTTGCGGACCATGCGCCCCGAGATCGACTCGCTCACGCCGTGGCGGTCGGGGGCCACGGCGGCGGGATCGAACCCCGATCCCCAGTCGCGCACGAACACCGCCGCCTCGGTCTCTTTGACCTCGGTGTAGACCGAGACGGTGTCGACGCCCGACCAGGTGGCGGCGTTGACCATGGCCTCGCGCGCGGCGGCCACCATGGCCCGCAGGCGGTCGTCGAGGGGGCAGTCACCCACGGCCACCACGTCGACGCTCACCGCATGGCTGGCTTCGATCTCCGCCGCCACGCGGGTGACCTCGGTCGTCAGGCTCTCACCGGCGGAGGCCTGGCGGCCCGTCTCCCACAGCCATCCCCGCAGCTCGCGCTCTTGGCGGCGGGCCATGGTGACGACGGTACGGGGGTCGGCGGCGTTGCGCTGGATGAGGGCCAGGGTCTGGAGCACCGAGTCGTGCAGGTGGGCGGCCACCTCGGCCCGTTCCTCGGAACGGATGCGCTCGCGGCGCTCCCTCGCCAGGTCGCGACCGAGTCGCAGCCACCACGGGCCGGAGATCAGGGCCAGGCCGGCGACGATCACGGTGCTGGCCACCAGGGCCTGGCGCACGGCCGAGAAGGCGTCGCTGGCGGCCAGGAAGGTGCCCACGCCGGCGACCACCATGATCACGCCCACCACGACCCGGCCCAGGGCGGCGCGCCGGGAGCGCAGGTCGATCGGCGGCACCGCGGAACGGGGCAGGCGTCCCACCGCCCCCTGGGCCACCCGCACGAACGACTGGCGCTCGTCGTCGCCCGCCTGCCGCCAGATCAACGCCAGTCCCACGCCGGCCAGCAGCAGCGGCCAGACGACGGCGTCGTCGAACCAGAAGCCGGTGTTGCGCACGATGAGCAGGGCCCCGAGGCACACCGAGCCGGCGGCCAGCACCTGGGCCAGGTCCCAGCGGCGGTTGCGGATCACCGCCTGCACCAGCGAGTGGTCGCGCCCGTCCCGGGGAAGGAGCAGCCACGCCGCTACATAGGCCGCAGCCCCCGTGCCGCCCGCCAGGGTGAGTACGACGACGGCCACCCGCACGACGACGGGGTCGACGCCGAGCGAGCGGGCCACGCCCGCGCATACGCCGGCGACAATGCCGTCGTCGCTCCGGGTCAGCCGGGGGGGCCGGCCCGCTGCAGTCGGGTCGTGCGCCGACGCGTCGCTCGTCACCAGAGCCGATGATCCCATGAAGACGGACGTGCGGCTATGGGGCCGCCCACGGATCGCGGGTCCGGGGAGGTCCGGGTGCGACCCGGGAAAACCCGGATGGACGGACGGCCCCTTCAGGCGCACGCTGGGGCCATGAACGCCGCAGATGACACCCACACCGGCTCCCAGGCACCTCCCCCCGCGGCAGGCCCGCCTGGGGTGGCGCCCCCGCGCCTGACCCGGTCGACCGACGACAAGATCGTGTCCGGCCTCTGCGGTGGGTTGGGCCGCCATTTCAACGTCGACCCGGTCGTGTTCCGTGTCGCCTTCGTGGTGCTGTCCCTGGCCGGTGGGTCGGGTGTTTTGCTCTACCTGGTGGGGTGGCTGCTGGTGCCCGACGACCGGTCGGGCGGTGCCACCATCCTCGACCGTGCCCGTCACGGCCACAGCTCGCAGGTGCTGGCTGCGGTGCTGCTGGCGGTGGGCGCCATCGTGGTGCTCGACCGCCTCGGTGACCACGGCGGCGGTGGTCGCTTCGGCGGCCTGGTGCTCCTCGGCGTGGGTGCCGCCGTCCTGTGGTCGCGACGAGATCACGCCGGGCCGTCGCTGCCCCCGCCAGCGGCCCCGCCCGGTTCGTCGCCCGCCGGCCCGCCCCCACCGCCGTGGGCCCCGCAGCCCCCCAGGACACTCGGTGCTGGCCCCGGCGCCGACCCGGCAGGCGACGACTCCGGAACCGCGGTCGACGAGAGTCGGACCGCTACGACACCGCTCACGGGCACCGAGCCGCTGACCGCCACCGCGGCCACCGATGCCAGCCCGACCACCCACGCCACCCAGGTCGACGTCACCGGCAGCGGCGACCGGACATGGTCGGCGGCGGGCCCGACCGTCCCGACCCGCCCGGTCCCGGCGCCGGCCGCCCGTGCCCGCCGCCCGCGGTCGGTACTGGTGGCCGTCACCCTCAGCGTGCTGGCGATCCTCGCCGGCGCGCTCGCCCTGGTCACCGCGACCGGTGCCGTCGACGTCCCCGTCACCGTGGGCCTGGCCCTGGCGCTGCTGGTGGTGGGGGGCGCCCTGCTGGTCGGCGCCTGGCGGGGGAGGGCCCGCTGGCTCATCCCCCTGGGCCTGATCCTCGCCGTGGCCCTACCGGCGGCGGCCGCCGTCGACGTCCCCCTGCGCGGCGGCGTCGGCGACCGGTCCTACCAACCCCGGTCGGTGGCCGAGCTGCGCTCGCCGTACCGGTTGGCGGCGGGCGATCTCGTGGTCGACCTCACCGCCGTCGACCTGTCGGGGTCCACCCGGAAGGTCGTCGCCTCCATGGGTGCCGGCGAGCTCCAGGTGGTCGTCCCCGAGGCCACCGAGGTGGTCGTCGACGGTCACGTGGGCGCCGGCAGCATGGTCCTGTTCGGGCGCCAGACCGACGGGATGGACAACGGGCGCCACGTCGTCCAGCCGGGCCGCGAAGGCGGGGGCCGCCTCGTCCTGTCGGCCCGGACCGGCTTCGGCCGGCTGGAGGTTCGCCGTGCCTCGTCATGACCTCGATGTGATCTCCCTAGTGGCAGGGACGGTGTTTGCCGGCATGGCCGTGGTGGTCCTGCTCGACGAGGGGCTGGGCTTCCCGATCCGCTGGGCGCTCCCCGTGGTGCTCATCGCCGTGGGCGTGGCCGGCCTGTTCGCCACCGCCCTCCACAACCGCGACTGACGCGACCGGAGGGTCGGGTGGATCGCTGACAACATGATCCGGTGGACCGGGAGTGGGCGGACGGGACGACGCGCGTCGATCGGCGGCGACCACCGTCTCAGCTGCGGTATGGCGGTGGGGCCGCCGTCATCATCCTGTGGGGCTGCGTGGCCGCCGGCATGGACCGGACGGGGCTCGGGTTCTTCGACGACCGCCCCGTCAGCTACCTGGGGACGGACCCGAGGTCGGCGTTGGTCTTCCGCGGCGGGCTCGTCGCCGCTGCCGTGCTCATGGCGGGCTTCGCCTGGTTCGTCGGACACTGGTTCGCCTCGCCTCGCAGCTTCCTGGTCGTCTTCCTGACCGGCCTGTTGGGCCAGGTGGTTGCCGCCGGCGTGCGGCTGACGGGCCCGGGGCCGTCGCACGCCGTCCACACCGTCGGCGGCCTCGTCCTCGGGGCCTCGCTGCCGCTGCTGATGTGGCGCTTCGCCGCCGGGCTCCCGGTCGGGTCGCGCCGGCGGGCGTGGGGCTACGGGTTGTGCCGGATCGAGCTCGCCGCCTGTGTGGTCGGCGTGGGCTTGTCGGCTTCGGGCAGAGCGCCGATCGCCGAGATCGTCCCCGCCCTGGGCTTCCACCTGTGGGTCGCAGTGGTGACTGCCTGGTCGGCGGGTCCGGGCCCATAGCGAAGCCGGCGCCGCAGGCGGCGCCGGCTTCGGCGGGAGCGACCGGTCTGACCGGGTCAGTGGGGGGAGGACGGCGGCCTCCGGTTGCTCCGACACAGACAGTGTGCCCACCCAAGCTGGCAGGACCCTCAGATGAACCTGTGAAGTGCCTGAGAACGACGGGGCGCGCTCAGGTGCGGTGCCGGAACCGCAGCGGGAGCCGATCGGTGACCCGCGCCCCGAGCAGCGTGGGTGTACCGGTGGCGACAGCCACCACCGCGTAGCGGCCAGCCGCGGGCGGCCGGGCGTCGGCCACCTCGCCGGCCTGATAGTCGGACTGGTAGGCCACCAGGCACACCGGGGCGGTCCCGGTCACGGTGGCCTCGGGCATCTCCCGGGTCAACACCCGGGCGCTGACCCGGCGCACGCCCACCAGCTTGCCCTTGTGGTGGACGGCGCCACTGGCCACGGCCAGGGAGCGGAAGCACACGCTGGCGTCGGTGTTCAGCGAGTTCCGGGGCCCGCCGCAGGCCGTCACCCCCACCAGGGCGGTGGCGGCCAGCACCAGCACCAGGCGCCCTCGGACCGAGCCGGTCCTCACCCCTCACCCCCGGCGGCGGAGGGAAGGAGAGAGCGTCGAGCGTCCCCGTCGGCGAGATGGCGGGCCCGGGCGGTCAGGACGGCCCAAGCCGTCCAGCCGAGGGGGAGCATGGCCCAGAAGCTCACCACCCGGTACAGCAGCACGGCGGCCACCGTCGACGCCTCGTTGTTGCCGTAGGCCACCAAGGCGATGGCCAGGCTGCCCTCCACCACGCCGAGGCCGCCGGGCGTGAACGGGAGGTTGGCGGCCAGTTGGCCGGCCCCGTAGGCCAGGAGCAGGCCCTGCCACGGCACCGCGGCACCGACGGCCAGGAAGGCGATGGCCAGGCACGCGCAGTCGGCCAGCCAGTTGACCGCCGACCAGCACAGGCCGATGGCCCAGTCGGCCCGGCTGGGCGTGACCGTCACCAGCCGTTGCCACCCGTGCAGGACGATCTGGTGGGCGTCGCCCCGGGGGCGGCCGGTCACCCGCTGGGCCGTCCTGAGCACCCAGGACCCCACGGTCACGGGCACGTGCTCGCCGCGTCGGCGCACGACCAGGACGACGGCGAGGGCAATCGCCGCCACCGCGAGGATGGTCCCCACTAGGTTGAGGTCGGTGGCGGTGTCGCCGGCCAGGGCCACCCCGACGCCGGCCACGATTGCGAGGGACGCACCGGAGAGGATCTCGACGGCCACCATGGTCCAGGCCGCCAGCACGTCGTCGGCACCCCGGGCCCGGAACTGGCGGTAGGCGAAGACACTGGCCCAGGCCACACCGCCGGGCAGGGAGTTCTGCACCGAGTTGCCGGCCAGGGCGATGCCGGTGAGCGGCCAGAGCCCGACCCGCAGTCCACCGGCACCGAGCATGCGCCGCTCCACCTCGGCGAAGGCCACCACCGACGTCACCTCGATGGCGAAGGCCAGCACGAGCCACTCCCACCGCAGCCCACTCAGGATGGCGGTGGCACCCTCCAGCTCGGCGCGCCGGCCGGCGATCAGGTTGACGGCGACGGCGGCCAGGGCCAGGCCGCCCACCAGGCGCACGATCGACCAGGCGCGCCACCGCCGCCTGCGTCCGAGTCCCTCGTCTCCGGAGCCGGCGATGCCCGAGGCCTCAGACGGGGAGCTGGGTGTCGGGTTTGACGGCACCCTCACAGGTGCACTCTTCGGTGGGGAGCTGGCAACCCTCGCAGGCCACCCGGCCCTCGTCGGTCATGAAGACCTTCGCCCCGCACTGGGCGCAGCTGCTCCGGCTCAACAGGTCGCCAATCTGGCTCATGATCCTCCTGCGATCAGCGGGTCGGTGACGTCCGGACCGACGCCAGACCTGATGCTTACCCGGTCCCGCAAGGTTATGAGCCACGGCCGATCTGGGAAGGGGAGTACGGGCGCCCGTTGCGCCACTGCCAAGGAGTTGCTCGTGCCCACCGAGATCGACCGCCACGAAGTCCAGCGCCTGATGGGCACCGGCGCCCAACTGGTCGACGTCATGCCCAAAGCCGAGTGGGACGAGTCCCACATCACCGGCGCCGTGCACGTGCCGCTCACCGAGCTGGCCGATCTGGCGCCCGAACGCCTCGACCAGAGCCGGCCGGTGATCGTCTACTGCTACGACTCGCTCTGAGACATGAGCCCACGAGCCGCGTGGCGGCTCGAGAGCCTGGGGTTCGCCGAGGTCTACGACTACGTGGGCTCGAAGATGGAGTGGATCGGCGACGGTCTTCCTTTCGAGGGCACGCTGGCCGATCAGCCCCGACTGTCGAGCCTGGCCGATGCGACCGTTCCCACCTGCACGCTCGACGAACAGGTGTCGGCCGTGCGCGCGCGCGTCGACGGGTGGGAGCTGGCCCTGGTGACGGCGCCGTCGGAGCGGGTGGTGCTGGGCCTGGTGCGGGCCGAAGCCCTGGGCATGGAGGACAGCCGCACCATCGCCGAGGTCATGCAGGAGGGGCCCAGCACCTACCGGCCCCACGTGAGCGCCGAGGAGATGTCAGCCAACCTGGCGCACAGCCCCGCCCCGTGGGTGGTGGTGACGACCCTGGCCGGTCGCCTCGTCGGTGTGGCCCGCCCCGACGCGATCCACGCCGCGGCGGAGACCGGCGGTGGCTGACGCAGCCCGCCCGCTCCTCGAGCTCGGGTACTGGCTGTCGTGCGAGGAGCACGACCCCAAGGCGCTGGTGCGCAACGCGGCACGAGCCGAGGAGATCGGCTTCCGACTGGCGGGCATCTCCGACCACTTCCACCCGTGGGTGCCCGAGCAGGGTCAGAGCCCGTTCGTGTGGTCGGTGCTGGGTGCCATCGCCCAGGCCACCGAGCAGCTCCGCATCGGCACCGGCGTCACCGCCCCCCTGATCCGCGTGCACCCCGCCATCATCGCCCACGCCGCCGCCACCGTGGCCGTGCTCTGCGACGGCCGCTTCTTCCTCGGCGTCGGCACCGGGGAACGGCTCAACGAGCACGTCACCGGCGCCCGCTGGCCCCGCCCCGACGAGCGCCGGGAGATGCTGGAGGAGGCGGTCGGCGTCATCCGCCGGCTGTGGGAGGGCGGCACCGTCGACCACCGGGGCACCCACTACACGGTGGAGCAGGCCCAGCTGTTCACCCTGCCGCGACGACCACCGTCGATCGTGGTCGCCGGCTCGTCGAAGGCCAGTGCCGCCCTCGCCGGGCGCATCGGCGACGGCTACTTCGGGGTCACGCCCTCCAGCCGCCACGTGGAGACCTTCGAGGGAGCGGGCGGGGCGGGCAAGCCGCGTGTTGCCCAGGTTCACGTGTGTTGGGCCGCCAGCGATGACGAGGCCCGCCGCACCGCGGCGCGCTGGTGGCCGAACGGGGCCCTGAAGGGGTCGGCCCTGACCGAGCTGGCCCACCCGAAGGACTTCGCCCGGGTGCTCGCCCTGGCCCGACCGGACGACATGGTCGGCACCGTCGCCCTCGGGCCCGACCCGGCCCGTCACCTCGAGCTCATCGCCTCGTTCGCAGCCGCCGGGTACAGCCAGATCCTGGTCCACCAGATCGGGCCGGACCAGGACGGCTTCCTGCGCTTCTACGACAAAGAGGTGTTGCCGGCCATCGCCGGCGGGGACCGCTGACCGGCGGTCCCCGCGTGGCGCAGCGGTCAGGCGGTGGCGGGTGCCTCCGGTGAGTCGGGTGCCTGGGCGCGCATGGCGGCCACCGCGGTGGCCACACCAGGGCCGTCGAGGACATCGGCCATCACGCCGATCTGTTCCTCCCAGACGTCGTCGGGCACGTCGGCCTTTATGGCGTCTTCGAGGACGTGGTACACGTCGAGGCCCAACTGGGCCCCGGCCAATGGTCCTGCGTACGACGGGTCGCCCAGCACCACAGTCTCTGCGGCGATCTCTGCGCTCTCGGGATCGGGAGCGCCCAGGATCACCATCAGGTTCTGCGGGCCGTGCTCACCCACCAGGCGGAGAATCGCCTCCTGGCTGTGCAGGTCCATGGCTCCGGCTGCGGTTCAGACGAAGCACTCGGTGGCCCCGAAGACCACTTTGCCTCCCGCAGCCCGGACGCAGGCCTCGATGGACGGGCCGGAGATGCCGTCGCGTTCACCCAGGGCGATGACCAGACGGTCTTTCAACATGGTGTGTTACCCCCCTTCGGGGTTCAGGGTCTCGAGCGTGGTGTCGAGCCAGGACGTGAGAGCTTCGGGCGTGAGCTCGGGGTCGGAGAGCCGGGCCACCTCGGCGCCGTCCCGGAACAGCAGGAACGCCGGCATGCCCATGACCTTCATGTCGATGCACAGCCGCCGGTTCTTGGGCGCCTCCAACTTGAGGACCTGGAGGTCGGGTCGCTGCTCGGCCAGGCGCTCGACGTGGGGGGTCAGGGCCACACAGGGCACGCACGCCGGGCCCCAGACGTCGATGAGGACGGTGCCCTCGGCGGTGAGGTCTTCGAAGGTGTCCTTGGTGACCTCGGTGACGGTGGTCATGTCGCCCTCCCCTGCGATTCGGCGGCCGGGTTGCGCTCCAGCAGCATGCTCATGCCGTCGGAAAGCTGGCACATCCGTCCGAGAAACAGGCTTCCCTTGGCGACGAGGCAGACCCTACCTGCGTCCCCGGCGGTCAGTCGACGCAGGGCGTGGGGCAGGTAGCACAGCGCCGATGCCAGGTGCCCCTGGGTGGGGGCGAACCCGGGCATGCCCCGCTCGGTGACGAAGCGGGCGAGGTCGTCGCGCTCGAGGTCGCCCCGGCGCACGGCCAGGGCGGCCATGGTGCGGTAGTTGCGGGCGGCCACGTCGCCCGAGCCCTGGGGCTCGGTGATCTCGGGATTGTGCAGCTCGGTGGCGAAGTCGTCGACGTCGGTCATGGCCAGGCCGACCCGTTCCAGCGGCTCGACGGCGAGGGCCTCCATGATCTGGGGGGCCGACCCGCCGGCGGCCACCCGGTGGCGGCCCACGGCGTCGAGCCGGACGATGGGCGAGCGGCCGTCGTCGGCCTCGATGACGGCGGCGGTGCCGCCGAGGACGTCTTCGAGCACGGGCAGGTCGTGGGACAGGTGACCCTGGAACTTCATGCCCAGCTTGGGCAGCGATCCCCCGGCCACGACTGCCACCCGGCGGAAGACCCCGGACGCCACCAGGGCCGACGCCATCACCAGGGCGGGCACCGGGGCGGCGCAGAAGTTCTTGATGTCGGCGCCCGACGCCTCGGTGAGCCCGGCCGCCTGGGCGACGGCCTTGGCCAGGTTGCCGCCCCCCCGCTGGTAGCGGTCGCCGATGGCCTCCTCGCCGCAGGACAGCACGTAGTCGATCGACGTCGGGTCGACGTCACCGGCGGCCAGCAGGTGGAGCAGGGCCAGGGTGGCGGTGGCCTTGGAGGCCAGGTTCTCGAGCAGGACGTGGGCCGACAGCGACTCGTCGTCGGCCTGGGCACCCCGGACGGCGCCGACCAGGCGGTCGGCACCGACGTGCAGGGGCAGGGAGCCGTCTTCGGCTGCCACCTTCCCGGCGTCGCCGCGCGCCCGGTCGATGAGGTCGAGGTCGAGGGCCTTGGCCAGGGGGTGGGCGGCCAGGGCGGCGGCGGACCGGTCGGCGGCCTCGGGGTCGAGGGTGATGAGGCCGAACTCGTCGACCACGGCCAGCAGCCCGAGGAACTCCTCCTCGCCCACCATGGTGCCGTCGGGCCCGCCGGCCGAGGCCTCGGCCGCTCCCTGGCCGACGCCGCCACTGCCTCCCGGGCTCTGCCCGGGCCGGCGGGCCCAAGGCCGTTCGGGGAGGTCACGGGGGTGGAGGGCCCCCAGCCACGCCTGGTGGGGCGCGTAGGCCACCGCCTCGCCGGTGCTGCGCAGGGCGGCCAGGAACGCCTTCTGCACGCCTTCGTCTTTGGCCAGCTCCCGCCGGGGCTTGGACCCGTGACGGGCCAGCCCGGGGACGTGGGCCAGCACCTGGGAGGCCCCGCTGATCACAGCACGATCGGTCATGAGACCAGGATGGCCACAGTGGGCTGGTTACGCCACTTCGAACACGGTGGGCTGCTTCACCGGGGTGGCCAGGGCCCCCAGGGCGGTCTTGACCAGGCGCAGCCGCCAGGCGTTCTCGTCGGCCTTGGTGAGGGACGGGTCGCCGGTGGGGTAGGGGATGCCCCTGGTGGGCACGATGCGCGGTGCACCCACCCGCTGGGCGATCGACACCAGGTTGCACAGCAAGGCGGTGGGGATGCCTGCCCGTTCGAGCTCTTTTGCCAGCGTTGCCCCGCAACGCGTGCCGGTGCCTCAGGTAGCGGTGAGGATGGCGGCCCGGACCTCGGAGTGGCGCAGGTCGGCGGCCCACTCGATACCGAAGCGCCGGGCGTTGCCCACCGACGTGCCGTTGCCGGCGGTCACGAGGTAGGCCGGGTACAGGCTGCCGATGAGGCCCTCGCCTTCGAGGCGGCGGGCCACGTCGAGGGGCAGGAGGCGGTGGGGGTCCTCGTTGGCCCACACCGTCGAGAAGCCGCCGTGCACGGAGCGCCACTCGCCGGGCGTGAGCGAGTCACGGCCGTCGAGGGGGTAGCGCAACCACTTGGTGGCCCGGGCCGACTCGAGGTGGTCGGGATTGTCGTCGGGCACCAGGGCCGACTCGGTGACCAGGGCGAGCGTGGCGGTGGCCAGGTCTGCGACCGGCGCCGCCGGGGTGACGTGGTCGAACCGGGGCAGGGGCACCTCGGTGGCGGCGGCGTCGCCCCCCAGGCGGGCCAGCACCAGGTCGACGGCCCGGCTGGCGGCATCGCTGGTGGCCACCCGTGACCGGCGGGGCACGGCGCCGATGCGACCGTCGTCGGCGGTGAGCGTCTCGCCTGCCAGCATCCGGCGCACGGCGGCAGCCAGCCTGTCGAGTGACGGCCCCATCTGGCGGGCCACCTCGCCGCTGGCCACGACGGGAGCGCCGCCCGCCTCGTCGAGGCCGGGGTTGTCGGGGTGCATGGAGGCGATGACGGGGATCCCGGCGGCGGTGGCGGCGGCCGCCACCCGGGCGCAGGCCAGGCCGTAGCGGCCGCTGGTGAAGGCGGGCCCGGCCACCACCAGGTCGGGCTCGGCGGCGCGGACGAGGTCGATGATCTCGGCGATGGCCGCCGGGTCACCGGAGGCGTGGTCGTCGCCACAGAAGACGGTGGCCACGACCTCGTGGTCGGGGCCGATGAGCTGGGCCAGGCGCCGGCCCGGTCCGACCGCTTCGGGGCGGGTCGTGGGTGGGGTGCCGGCCGAGTCCTCGCCGCCCACGCCGGCGAAGAACTGGTTGATGTAGTGCACGACCCGGCTCATGCCGACAACACCTCTGTCCCGACCTCGGGCGCGCAGGTGAGGTGGCCCCAGCCCAGGGGGCTCAGGGCGCAGTAGACCACGGCGATCGGCAGCTGCAGCTCGTCGGTGGCAGGACGGTCGACCAGGGCCACCGCGTCGCCTCCGAGGGCCCGCTCGACGGCAGGCAGCACCAGGCGCTCGTCGTAGTTGCCGGTGCTCACCATGGCCGTCGCCCGCTCCGGGGGCACGACGATGGGTGGTCCGGTGCCGTCGGGCCCCGCCATCTCCGCGAACAGGCCCACGGCCATCACCCCGGCGTCTTCCAAGGCGTCCATCTTGAGGGCCACGTCGCCGTCGGCGTTACCGCCGCCTTCCTTGGTGACGATGGCCGCGTCCCAGCCCGCCGCCGCGCACAGGCGGGCGGCATGGGCCGAGACCAACTCCTTCTGGCTGGCGACCACCGGCTCGGGGGAGATCACCACGCCGGCGAAGTCGACGTCGACGCCGTGGCGGGCCCGCAGGGCGGCGACGACGGGGTGGTTCTGATGCATGAAGGTGGGGTTCTTGAGCGACGGGTGCCCGAACTGGCCGCTCACCACGGCCCCGTCGTCGAGGTCGCCGGGGTCGATCAGGGTGGGCAGGCCCCCCGAGAAGCTGCGGCCGTAGACGAAGACGTCCTTGAAGGTGCCCTGGGTCTGGAGGTTGGTGATGGCACCCACCCGGTACCGGCCGCCGCCGCCGGTGGGAGGAGTGGGGGCGGGCAGCCACTCCTCGGCATCGGGCGGGGTGTCGAGGGCGGCATCGGCCAGATGCACGGCCAGGCGCAACGCGCCTCCGCGCAGGGCTCGGTCGACGTCCTCCCAGGGAGCATCCTCGGCCGGGGTGAACTCGACCACCAGGTTGTGGGTGGCGCCAAGGGGTGACAGGGCCGCCGCCGGGCCCGACATCTCGACCACCGCTTCCTGGGCCCGGGGCAGGAACCCGGCGACCACGACCGCCGCCCCCCGCAGCACGTGCGTGGATCCCCGGCCCTGGACCCGGTCGGGGCCGACGAAGCCGGCGAAGATGCCACCCCCACCTGCCCCTTTGGTCCTCGGTTCGACGGCGTCGAGGACCTTCACGATGCGCACCGACTGGCCCGGGGAGGCCCACGTCACCTCGACGTGAGCCAGGGCGGGGTCGGCCAGGCACTCGCGGGCGGCCTTGGCCGAGACGGTGAGGCGACCGTCGGCGAACGTGGTGTCGGGCCCGGTGGCCACCTCGGTGACCTGGTGCACCAGCCGGGTCAGACCGTTCTCGGGGATGTCGGGCATTGCCGACAAACCTACCTGCGGTCGGGCAGGGACAGCCGAGCGTCGCCCGGGAGGTAGAAAGGCATGTCGTCACCGAGCCGCCGCTCCGAGGCCGCTCGGGCCCAGGCGGCCAAACGCCCGAACTGGGCACTCCGGGAGGTCGAGCACCGATGCCAGAGGAAGCCGCAGCGGACAAAGAGCCCCTCGAAGTCGAGGTGGTCGCCGAGCAGACCTACACCACCGCCCACGCCGCCGCCACCAAGGCCATCCTTTCGCATCCCCTGCTCCGACAGCACTTCCCGGCCGGTGACCTGTGGCTGGTGGGCTTCGATGTGGTCGACAAGGACGATGGGGACGGCCCCCGTTTCAGCACCCTGGTGCACGACACCACGACTGGTCGGTCCGCCCGGGTCCAGGGCTGGCTCGACGACCCCGGTAGCTCGGAGATCTTCCCGACCGCCCACCAGTGGCCGCCGAGCGAGGACGAGCACACCTGGGCGGTTTCGATCCTGGGCGACGATCCGGAGATGGCGGCGCTGCTCGAGCCCGAGGGTGCCTACGCCTACCGACCAATGCCACCCCTGGTCAACATCCACAACGCCGACGGCTCCGTCGACCGGGTCATCGCCGTGGGCCTGCGCACCCCCGACGGCGACGGCGGCGGCGGGCGCCACCGCATCGTGGGCGTGCGCACCTTCGACGCCGAGATCATCCGGGAGCCGGCGGGGATCGTGGCGCCCTCGGCGGCCGAGTGTGGGGCGCCCCCAGGCCCGACCTGTGCCCTGACCGCCGGGGTGGGCCAGGCCCGTGTGCGCGTGCGCCGGGGTGCCACCGTGCTCTGGGACCTGGTCGTGGTGCGCCCCTCGGCGTCGTCGGGCACCAACGGCTCGGGAGTCGAGCTGCGCACCGTCGACTACAAGGGCCAGCGGGTCCTGTCCCGCGCCCACGCCCCCATCCTCAACGTCGCCTACGGCGACGGCGGGGCCGCGACCGGTTGCGGCCCCACCTATCGCGACTGGCAGCACGAGGAGAGTTGTTTCATCGCCGAAGGCGACGAGGCTGTCGCCGGCTTCCGGCTGTGTGCCACCGCGCCGCAGACCATTCTCGAGAGCCAGGCCGACGGAGGGAACTTCCGGGGCGTGGCGCTGTGGCTCGACGGCGACGAGCTGGTGATCGTCAGCCAGCTCCAGGCCGGTTGGTACCGCTATGTCAGCGAGTGGCGGCTGGCCGCCGACGGCACCATCCGCCCCCGTTTCGGGTTCGCCGCCGCCCAGAACCCGTGCACCTGCCAGGCCCACCATCACAACGTCTACTGGCGCCTCGACTTCGACATCCTCGAGGCCCAGAGCAACGTGATCCAGGAGTACAACGACCCACCCGTGGTGGAGACGGCCAACTGGCACACGATCCGCCTGGAGGTCCGCCGGGACCGCAGCGCCGAACACGGCCGGTACTGGCGGGTGCGCAACACCAGGGCGTCGCAGGGCTACGCCATCCGCCCCGGGCCCGGTGACGGCACCGCCGACACGTACGGCGCGGGCGACGTCTGGATCCTGCGCTACGACCCCAACGAGGTCGACGACGGCCAGGGTTTCACGACCGACCCGGCGCTGTCACGGGCCAACCTCGACCGCATGGTGTCGGGCGAGTCCGTCGAGCGCCAGGACCTCGTCGTCTGGTACGGCGCCCACTTCCGCCACGACGGCGATGTCGACAGTGGTCCTGGCGGCCACCGGGTGGGCCCCGATCTCGTCCCCTACCAGTGGAAGGAGGCACCGGTGGTGGTGCCGCCCTACGGCAACCTGGCACCCCCGACCGATGCCGAGCTGCGGTCACCGCCACCCAAGGGTTGACCCGCTCGCGATGATCGGGGTTGGGGCCGACAAATCACGCTCGTAGTCGCCGGAACTACGCGATACTGGAGGTGAGGGCGCGGAGCGGTCTGTCGGACGGGAGGCAGGGATTCTCCTGCCGTGCGGTGACCTGTCCCTTCTTCGATCCGCCCCGAAGTGCCGGCGCCGTGTTGTCGTGTTGTCCATCCCAAGAGAGGTTTTCTCACCATGCTGCGATCACTGTTCGGACGAAAGACGTCGCGCGAAGACATCGAGCGCGACGCCACTCAGCAGATCGAGTCGCTGGTGCGCTCCGGGTCGAACCCGCCGCCCGCCGGCTGGACCCTCGCCGACGCTCTCTCCGGTGCGCAGTCCCAGGCGCCGGCCCGGGAACCCGTCCGGGCGAGCGACACCATCACCCCACCGCCCCCCGCGGTTGACTCCGAGGCGGTCGTCGAGCCCGAGGCCGTCGAGCCTCAGGCCCTCGAGCCCGAGGCCGTCGAGCCTCAGGCCCACGAGCCCGAGGCCAGACGGGCCCCAGCGCGTCCTCGCGCCACTTCCAAGCCCGTCGCCAGGGCAAAGGCGCCGGCCCGGGCGGCAAGCGCCCCCGCCGCCCGCACCCGCGCCACGAGTGCCCGTCCCACCGCTACCCGCGCCACAGCCACCCGCGCCGCGACTTCCCGCGCCACGACCTCACCGAAGTCCGGGGCGCCCAGGACGGCCGCCGCCGCCGGCAAGGCGCGTGCTGCGAAGGTGGCCCCCGCCAAGCCCGCCGCCCGCCGGGCCGGCACCTCCAAGGGCGCCTGAACCACGCTGACTGCGGCCCGGCTCGTGCCGGGCCGCAGTCAGGACCTGCTCACAGCTGGCCGCGCGCCGCCCCGGCCGGGAACTCGGCGGTGTGGACGTTCACGTAGAAGTCCGAGGGATGGGCGAGGATGGCCTTGGCCTCGGCCCTGCTGGTGGTGGTGCAGGCGGCCGAACGGCCGTTGACCGGGGCCTCCAGGGGCACCACGTCGGGACCGACGACGCCGAAGGGCGCCTGGTGGATGTGGGCGCTGACGGCGGGACCACCGAGGTTGGACACGAGCAGCACGTAGCAGATGCGTCCGGTGCTGCTGTCCACGGTGATCCGAGCCGTGCCCGAGCCGCCATCGGCGGGGGGCACCTCCTCGGAACCGTGCAGGGCAACCGTGAACGTGCGGGTGGCGGCGCCGGCAGGCATGGCGCCGGCGACAGCCAGTCCCCCCAGGGCGAGTGCGGAGACAGGAGCGATCAATCGACGAAGCATGGTGAGTGGGTCCTCTCCTCAGACGGTGTGTCCAGGTGCGAGAGAGCGTAGTTCGCACCGTCTGCGGCGCGGCGGTCGCCCGGCCCCCATGCCGGCCTCCAGTCGGGCGCCTCGGGTGCCGATGCTCGCACGGTGGTGCCGCCAGGTTCCGGGGCCCCGTGACACTCCCGGGTTGCGGGGGCCCGGCGCCTGCGGTCCCAGTAGGATCGGGTTGGTCATGAGCGCCCCGGTCCGGTTGGCGGCCGTCGTGGTGGCCGGTGGCTCGGCCCGGCGCATGGGCAGCGTCGACAAGCTGGCCCTCGAGGTGGGCGGGCGCTCACTGCTCGACCGGGTGCTGTCCGCCGCCCGGCCTCTGTGCGACGAGGTGGTGGTGGTCGGTCCCAGGCGAGCCACCGCCGTCGAAGGGGTCGTGTTCACGACCGAGGCGGCGCCCGGCGGGGGGCCGGTGCCGGCGGTGGCCGCCGGATTGGGGGCCGTCGACGAAGATGCGGCGGTCGCCGTCGCCGTGCTCGCCGGTGATCTGCCGTTGCTCACCTCCGCGCACCTCGAGGCGCTGTCCGCCGCCCTGTGCGACCCGGCGGTGGAAGCGGTTGCCGCCCTCGACGAGCGGGGTCGTGCTCACCCGCTGCTGGCTGTGCACCGGAGCCCGGCCCTGCGGGCCCGCCTGCACGGGCTGGGCCCCGAGCTGGCCGGCCTGCCGGCGGCCCGGCTGCTCCCTCCTGACGTGGTGGCGGTCACGCTCGACCCCGCGGCGACTCTCAACGTCAACCGCCCCGCCGACCTCGACAGGGCCCGCGCCCTGCTCGGCGCCCGCCCATGAGCGAGCCCACCGGCATCCCCGAGCCGGAGTGGCCCCGGCGCTACGCCATGGCCCTCGGCGCCGACCTGACCGAGGCCGAGGTCGGGGCTCTGCTGGACCTGGCCCGGGAGGTGGCTCACGGCAGCGAGCGGCGCTTCGCACCGTTGTCGACCTTCGTGGCCGGACGCTTCGTCGCCGCCCGGGTGGCGGCCGGGGCCACGCCCGCCGACGCCCTGGCCGAGGCCGTCGCCGTGGCCCGCTCCCTGCTGCCCAGCGACGACCAGCCCTGACCGGGTCAGCGCGCCTGGTCGAGCCGCCTGCGCTGGGGGCCGATGGTGGCCCGCGGGTCACGGGCCGACTCGACGCCCGCTTCGCTCACGCAGAGGCGCTCGCACAGGGCGCCGACCAGGACGAGGGCGCCGCCCGCGGTCGCCGCCGGGCGCCGCCTGCGACCCAGGGTGAGGGCGACGGCCGTCCCCGCCACCGTCAGGGCCCGAGCGGTCGTGGCCAGGACGGCGGCCCGACCGGCACCGCGGTAGGGCGCACAGGCATGGGGATGGGCCCGCTCCATCACCTGGCTGGCCGCCCCCTCGACCACGACGCCGGCGGCCAGGAGCCGGCGGGCGATGGCCGCCCCGGTCCCGTCCACCGGCGACAGGGCCACGGCGGCGGCCCCCGCGCTGGCCATGGCGCTGCCGGCGAACACGAAGGGCAGCTCGCGGTGCGCCTCGTGCCACGCGGGCACGGCGGTGTCGGCCACCAGGACGCCGGTGTAGGTGCACATGACCGGGCCGAGAGCACCGGCGACGGCCTCGAGCACCCGGCCGACCCGGCGCAGGCGTCCGGTGCGCTCGCACGCGGCGGCGCCGATGGCGGCGGGCACGAAGGCCGACACCACCCAGGTGCCCACGCTCATGGGCGAGGTGGCCTTGGCGACCCGGAGCATGTTGAGGAACCGCTCGGGGCGGCCCAGGTCGGCGATGAGCAGCGGCGGGCTGGCGGCGGCCGCGAGTGCCGCCACCCCGAGGGACCGGCGGGCCAGCGCCCCGTCACCGCTCAGGCGGGCAGCCAGGGCCAGGCTGGCCGAGGCGCCGGCCATCCCGCCGGTGAAGAAGTACACGGGGATCGGCCACTTCCACACCGGCGCCTTGAGCACGGGACGGCCGTAGTAGGTCCGCACCGCCCCATCCTCGGTTCCGGTCACGTTTCGGTGGGTCCTGACCCACCGAAACGTGACCGGAACGCCGGGGTAGGGGTCACCGGCGGCCGGCCAGTACGGCCCCGGCCACGCTGGCCACCACGGCGACAGCGGCCGCTCCCGCCGTCCGCCACATCGAAGCCAGGTCGCGGGTGGTGACGACGGGGTCGGGAGGGAGGCCGTAGGTCTCGGGGTCGTCGAGCAGGAGGAAGAACGCCCCCATCCCCCCGACGCCGTCGGTGGTGTCGGCGCCGTAGAGCCGGGCGTCGGGGGCGCCCCCGGCGCGCAGGGTCGTCACCCGCCCGTCGGCGGAGGCTCGGAGCTGGTCGAGGCGGCCGAACTTGATCGACTCGGTCGGACAGGCCTGCGCGCACGCCGGCGTCATCCCGGCGCCGATGCGGTCGTAGCAGAGCGTGCACTTCCACACCCGGCCGTCGCCCCGGCGCTGGTCGATGACCCCGAACGGGCAGGCGGGCACGCAGTACCCGCACCCGTTGCACACGTCGTCCTGCACCACAACCGTGCCGTGCTCGGTGCGGAACAGGGCGCCGGTGGGGCACACGTCGAGGCAGGCGGCGTGTGTGCAGTGCTTGCACACATCCGACGACATCAGCCAACGCACCTCGTCACCGCCACCGCTACCGATACCGCCGGGTGCGGGCACCAGCTTCTCGGTGAACGTGACGTGTCGCCAGGTGTCGGCGCCCAGCGCGCCGGTGTTGTCATAGGACGTGCCGGAGAAGTCGAAGCCGTCGTCGGGCACGCCGTTCCACTCCTTGCACGCCACCTCGCAGGCCTTGCAGCCGATGCACAGCGACGTGTCGGTGAAGAACCCGAGCCGGGGCTGGTCGGTCGTCCAGCCGGCATCGGTGGCCGGGTCGCCCGGCGAGGGTCGGGCGATCATGGTCCCTCACTCGTGATACCGGCGCGGCCCAGGTACTCGTCGACCAGGCGGGTGAGGTCGGGTCCTCGGGGACGGCGGCCGGGGCGGATGTCACACGACGCCGCCTTGGACTCCTGGATGTGGACGTTGGGGTCGAGCACCACGCCCGCCAGGTCGTTGGCCGAGTCACCGGGCGACAGGCCGCGCCGCCCCCAGTGGTAGGGCAGGCCCACCTGGTGGACGGTGCGGCCCTGCACGCGCAGCGCAGGCATGCGCTCGGTCACCAGCACCCGGGCCTCGATGGCCGATCGGGACGTCACCACCGTGGCCCAGCCGCCGTTCACCAACCCCCGCTCGGCTGCCAGCTCGGGGCTGACCTCGCAGAACATGGCGGGTTGGAGCTCGCACAGGTAGGCGAGGAACCGGCTCATACCACCTGCGGTGTGGTGCTCGGTGAGCCGGTAGGTCGACACCACGTAGGGGAAGGCGTCGGCCCCGGGCCGCCCGCCGCCGGGGTTGGAGCGGTTGCCGCGCCGGGAGTGGATCAGGCGGGCGGGGTTGCACTCCTGGCCGTAGAGCGAGTTGGTGAACGGTGATTCGTGGGGCTCGTAGTGGGCGGGCAACGGCCCGTCGACCAGGCCGGTCGGCGCGAACAGCCATCCCCGTCCGTCGGTCTGCATCACGAACGGCTCGTCGCCGCGCAGGGCGTCCTCGGCCGACGCACCCTCTGGAGGCCGGTAGTCGGGGCGCATGGTGGCGACGAAGTCGGCCACGTCCTCACCGGTCCACCGGCCCGAATCCTCGTCCCACCACAGGTAGGCCTTCCGCGCCGACCAGGGCCGGCCTTCGGGGTCGGCCGACGCCCGGTTGTAGAGCATCCGGCGATTGGCCGGCCACGCCCAGCCCCACTCCGGCGCCACCCACGACTGCTCCGACCCGGGCCTGCGCCGGGCCGCCTGGTTGGCCTCGCCGGCGTAGGAGCCCGAGTAGATCCAACAGCCGCAGGCGGTGGACCCGTCGGCCTTCAGGTCGGCGTACCCGTCGACGGCCCCGTGCGGTCCCCACCCGCTGATCTCCCGGAGGACGGCCTCGGCGTCAGGCTCGGCCGTCGGGCCGTGGGTGGGGTAGTCCCAGGTGAGATCGAGGACGGGTCGGTCGCGCGCCTCGGTGGAGTGGGCCAGCTTGTCCTTGATGATGCGACCGAGGTGGAAGTAGAACCACAGGTCGGAGCGGCAGTCGCCCGCCGGCTCGACGGCGGCATGGTGCCACTGCAGGAGGCGCTGGGTGTTGGTGAAGCTCCCGTCCTTCTCGGTGTGGGCGGCGGCGGGCAGGAAGAACACCTCGGTGCCGATGTCGGCGGTGCGGGCCTCGCCGCTGTCGATCTCGGGGGAGTCGTACCAGAACGCCGCCGTCTCGATCTCCACCAGGTCGCGCACGACCAGCCAGTCGAGGTTGGCCAGAGCCTGGCACTGGAGGCGGCCGTTGGCCGAGCCCACCACCGGGTTCTCGCCCACCACGAAGAAGCCCTTGACCCTGCCGTCGGCCATGTCGAGGGTGCTGCGGTAGTGCGAGTGGTCGGCGTCGATCCTCGGCAGGTAGTCGAAGCAATAGTCGTTGTCGGCGGTGGCGGCGTCGCCCCACCACGCCTTGAGCATGCTCACCAGGTAGGCGTCCATGTGGCCCCAGAACCCCGCCGGTGCGTTGTAGGCGTCGATGTAGGCGGCCAGGTCGGCGGGCCCCCGGGCGGGCACCATGGGCAGGTAGCCGGGGAGGATGTTGAACAGCGTGGGGATGTCGGTGGAGCCCTGGATGCTGGCGTGGCCGCGCAGGGCGAGGATGCCGCCGCCCGGCCGCCCGATGTTGCCCAGCAGCAACTGGATGATGGACGCGGTGCGGATGTACTGCACCCCCACCGTGTGCTGGGTCCAGCCCACCGAGTACACGAACGCCGAGGTGCGCTCCCGTCCCGAGTTGGCGCACAGGGCCTCGGCCACCCGGGTGAACAGCTCCGGGGGGACACCACAGATCTCTTCGACCATCTCCGGCGTGTAGCGCGAGAAATGGCGCTTGAGGATCTGGAAGACGCAGCGGGGATCTTCGAGGGACGGGTCGCTGTCGGGGCGACCCGCCCCCTGGTGCTTCGACCCGTGCCCGTGGGCCTCGCCCATCGCCTGCTCGCGGTGGCCGGCGGCGGCGGTGGCGGTGGTCATGCCCGCGTACTGCCAGGTGGCCGGGTCGTAGGTCTTGTTGTCGGCGTCGAAGCCCGAGAACAGGCCGTCGAGGTCTTCGGTGTCGGCGAAGCCGTCGCCGACGAGGGTCGCGGCGTTGGTGTAGGCGGCCACGTACTCGCGGAACTCGCGCCCGTTGGCCAGGATGTGGTTCACGATGCCGCCGAGGAAGGCGATGTCGCTGCCCGCCCGGATGGGCACGTGGATGTCGGCCAGGGCGCTCGTGCGGGTGAACCGGGGGTCGACGTGGATCACCGTCGCCCCCCGGGCCTTGGCCTCCATCACCCACTGGAAGCCAACGGGGTGGCACTCGGCCATGTTGGAGCCCTGGATGAGGATGCAGTCGGCGTTCTGCAGGTCCTGCTGGAAGGTGGTGGCGCCGCCCCGCCCGAACGAGGTCCCCAGACCGGGGACGGTGGAGGAGTGTCAGATGCGGGCCTGGTTCTCCACCTGCACCGCGCCCAGGGCGGTGTAGAGCTTCTTCATGAGGTAGTTCTCCTCGTTGTCGAGGGTCGCTCCTCCGAGGCTGGCGAAGCCCAGCGTGCGCTTGAGGGTGAGGTCTTCGTTGTCGTCACGCTCCTGCCAGGTTGCGGCCCTGGTGGCAATGACCCGGTCGGCGATGCGGTCCATGGCTTCGACCAGCGAGAGGTCCTCCCACTCGGTGCCGTAGGGCCGGCGGTACTTCACCTTCTGCTCGCGGGCCGGGGCGGTCACCAGGCTGAGGCTGGCCGAGCCCTTGGGGCACAAGCGCCCCCGCGAGATGGGACTGTCGGGATCGCCCTCGATCTGGGTCACCTGGCCGTCGGTGACGTACACCTTCTGGCCGCAGCCCACCGCGCAGTACGGGCAGATCGAGTCCACCACCTTGTCGGCGGTCTCCGTGCGGGGCACCAGCGAGGCCGACCGGGGCGACTGTGCCGCCGGTCCGAGACCGAGTGGGTCACCGCCTCGCAACTGGCGCAGCACCGGCCAGGATGCGATCCGGTCGGCGGCGCTCACGACCGGCGACCCACGACGCCTGTACCCACGGTGGCCCTCCCATCGCCGTCCGACCGACGCAGATGCCCCTTCGAAGCGGCCACGGTACTCCTGCGATTCTTCGACCGCTGAGCTACCGTCGCCGGCGATGCCCGGCGCCAGCGTCCCCCGGCCTCTCCTGCGGATCGAGGGCGACACCCGGCGCACCTCCTACGACGTGGTGGCGGCCGAGGAGCCTCTGGAGATCCGGGTGAACGGGCGGGCCATGGCCGTGACCATGCGCACCCCCGGTCACGACTTCGAGCTGGCTGCCGGCTTCCTGCTCACCGAAGGCGTCGTCGACCGGGGTGACCAGGTGCGGGCCATGCGCTACTGCGGACCCGGACCCGGGCCTGCACCCGTCGACCCGCTCCGGGAGTTCAACGTGGTCGATGTGGCCGTGTCCGACGACGCCCCGGCGGCCGGCGTCGCTCCTCGGGCGGTGTTCACCAGTTCGTCGTGCGGGCTGTGCGGGCGGGCCAGCATCTCGTCGGTCCGCTCCCGAGTGCCTGTCGACGTGGCCGGCGACCCCCTGCGCCTGTCGGTCGAGGTGCTGGCCGGGCTCCCCGACCGCCTACGTGCCGCACAGGCGGTGTTCGCCCGCACCGGGGGCCTCCACGCCGCCGGCCTGTTCGACGCCGACGGCACCCTGGTATGCGCTCGCGAGGACGTGGGCCGCCACAACGCCTTCGACAAGGTGATCGGCTGGGCGGCCATGCACCGCCGCCTGCCCCTGCGGTCGCACGTCCTGATGGCCTCGGGGCGGGCCAGCTTCGAGCTCGTGCAGAAGGCCCTCATCGCCGGCGCTCCCGCCCTGGCCGCGGTGTCGGCACCGTCCAGCCTGGCCGTGGAGCTGGCCGAGGAGGCGGGGATGACGCTGGTGGGGTTCCTCCGGGGCGACACCATGAACGTGTACGCCGGCGGCGACCGGGTGGTGGGCGCCTGACGCGCTACCCCCGGATGGTGGCGATGTGGCCGCGCAGTCGCTCGCGCCGGCGGTCGAGGGCGGCCTGGTGCTCATCCTCGGAATCGACCACGTCGAGGATGCGGCCCACCGCCGCCCGCACGTCGGGGGCCTGCCCGGCCACCAGTCCCACGCCCTTGCGGTCGGCGCTGGGGACGGCGGCGTCGAAGGGCACCACACCGGCCAGGGTGACGCCCTGCTCGGCGCAGACCTTCTCGTAGAACTCGGCATCGGCGGGGAGGCGGGCCTTGTTGCCCACGCCGTACATGCGGGGGATGCCGAGCTCCTCGGCCAGGGGCACGGTGCGCGCCGCGGTGAGGATCGACTTGCGGGTGGGCTCCATGATCATGAGCAGCACGTCGGCGTAGGCCAGCGTGCCCCCGGCCCGGCTGAGGTGCTCGAGCCCGGCCTCCATGTCGACCAGGGTGACGTCGGCCTCGTCCTCCATGGCCATCTCCAGCAGGCTGCGGACGGTGGCGTGGGACATGCACGTGCAGCCGGCGCCGGCCTGCTCCACCCGCATGGCGTGGAGCAGGGTGACGCCGATGGGTGTCTGCAGGCCGTACTCGTCGAGCAGGGCCGCGGGGGTGAGGCTGCCGTCGCCGCCGCCCACGACGAGGGAGCGGGGGACGAGGGGAGCGTGGTTGGCGGTGTCCTCGTCGAGTCCCAGGCTCATGGCCAGGTTGGGGTTGGAGTCGGTGTCGATGGCTACCACCCGTTTCCCCCGCTCGGCGTAGCTCTGGCAGATGAGCGACGAGAGGGTGGTCTTGCCCACCCCACCCTTTCCGACGATCCCGATCTTCATGGCCCCAGCCTACCGCCGGCCCCCCGATTCGGTTCTCTGGGCGATCTCCAACACGGTGGGTTAGAAATCGCGCGCAGAACGAGAGGGAGGTGCCGATGAGAGCGATCGTCCATGAGCGGACCGGGGGGCCCGAGGTCCTGAAGCTGGTGGAGCGACCCGAGCCCGTCGCCGGCCCCGGTGAGGTCGTGGTGGCGGTGGCCGTCTCGGGGGTGAACCCCACGGACTGGAAGACGAGGGAGGGGAACGCCCCGGGCGAGGAGCTGCGCCACCCCCAGGTCGTGCCCAACCAGGACGGGGCAGGGACGGTGATCGCGGTGGGCGACGGCGTCGACCCCGCCCGGGTCGGCCAGCGGGTCTGGCTGTGGGAGGCGGCGTGGAAACGGGCCGACGGCACCGCCCAGGAGCTGGTGGCCCTCCCCGCCCGTCAGGCCGTGGCCCTCCCTGACGGGGCCGGCTTCGACCTGGGCGCCAGCCTGGGCATCCCCGCCCTGACCGCCCACCGCTGCCTGACGACCGGTGGAGCCGGGAATCTCGGCCCGGGGACGCTGGCCGGTCGCACGGTGCTGGTGGCAGGTGGCGCAGGGGCGGTCGGCCATGCCGCCATCGAGTTGGCGGTGTGGTCGGACGCCACGGTGGTGACCACCGTCAGCTCTCCCGAGAAGGCCGAACTGGCCACCGCCGCCGGCGCCCACCACGTCGTCAACTACCGGGCCGGCGACGCGGCGGCGGCCATCCGCGAGGTGGCACCCGACGGCGTGGACATGATCGTCGAGGTGGCCCCTGTCGCCAACGCCGAGCTCGACCGCCAGGTCGTCGCCCCCAACGCCACGGTGGCGATCTACGCGCGTGACGGCGACGAGCTGGCCGTCCCGGTGTTCTCGGCCATGAGGGCCAACACCCGGTACCAGTTCGTGCTCGTGTACACCGTCCCTGCCGCGGCCAAGGACCAGGCGGTGGCCGACGTGTCGGCGGCCGTCGCCGCCGGCGCCCTGCGAGTGGGTCGTGACGCCGGGTTGCCGCTGCACCACTTCCCCCTGGCCGACACGGGGCGTGCCCACGCCGCGGTGGCCGACGGCACCGTGGGCAAGGTCCTCATCGACGTGGTCGACGTGGTCGACGTGGTCGACGTGGTCGGCCAGAGGGAAGTGGTCGACGGCGGCGGCGGCG
The DNA here is from genome assembly GCA_039649175.1 of Acidimicrobiaceae bacterium. Taxonomy (GTDB): domain Bacteria; phylum Actinomycetota; class Acidimicrobiia; order Acidimicrobiales; family AC-14; genus DATAQC01. The sequence continues at coordinate 12,401 of JBBWZS010000020.1, read as the reverse complement.
CCTGACGGCGCCGGCTAGGAGGCGAGGGCGGCGGTCGGGGGGGCGGGGTCGATGAGACGGTCCAGCTCGGCCAGGTACCGGTCGGCGAAAGCTCGGGCGGCGTCGGCGCCGAAGAGGCGGTGCCGGTAGCGAAACGACAGGTGCAGCCGCTCGCCGACGGTGACGGCGCCCACCGTGAGCCCGAGCGGCATACGCCCGGGAGGTGAGAACCACACGTCGACGGTGCCTCCGGCCTCGGGCCCGAACGACGGAGGCTCAGGTAGCCGGCCCATGTTGGACAGCATGGCGGTGTCGACCAACCGGTTGCCGGTGAGCGGCATCAGGGCGACGATGACCTGCTTGGCCCACAGCGGCAGCTTGCGCGCCGCGCCCAGGCCCACCACCAGGGCAGTGCCCATACCCGACTTCTTCTTCCGCCCCGTCTGGGCCGTCATCGCCCGCAGGACGGCCTGCGGGCTGCGCCGGTCACGGGGCGTGGTGGACACCCGGGCCGGCAGCGAGAAGTTGCCGACCACGTCGTGGCGCCAGTGGTCGGGACGCAGGTTGGCGGGCACGAGGACGCCGATGCGGCCGCACGGTCGGCCGTGGTCGGCGTTCCAACCGGCGATGGCCAGGTGCAGGGCGCTGACGAGGACGTCGTTCACGGTGCCGGCGTGGTCGAGGCCGGCGATGGCCTCTGTCCGGGCGGCCGGCAGTGACACGTGGTGGAAGCCGTAGCCGGCTTCACCCGTGGCCCCGTCAGGGGCCACCCGGGCAGGGGGAGTGACGACGTCGCGGAGCTTCTCGGCCAGAGCCAGCCGCCGCCGCAGCCTGGTGACCAGCCCACCGGCGGCGAGGCGGTCGGGGTACTCGCGCGCCTCGAGGTGGGTCGGCGCCGGAGCAGGGTCGGGCTCGCCGGCGTACGCCCGGGCCACGGACTGCAGCAGTCGCAGGGCACCGAAGGCGTCCATGGCGGCGTGGTTGGCGTTGAGCATGACGACGTCGCCGCCGGGGTGACGAACCAGGCGGGCCCGCAGGGGCGGGGCCTCGGCCAGGGGGACGGCCAGGCTCTGCAGCTCGGCACGGGCGGTCGCCAGCGCGTCGTCGTCGGCGCAGTCGACGACCCGCAGGGGATCGTGGTCGGCCTCCGCGGCGATCTCCCACTGGTCGGTGTGCAGGGCCGGGCGCGACGCCACCTTGCGGGCGCGAGCCATCGGGTGGGCCTCCAGGGCGTGGGCGAAGGCGGTCCGGAGCCGGGTCTCGTCCAGGTGGCCCTCGACAGCGAGCTCCATCTCGACGCTCCACGGTGCCGCCTCGGTCTCCAGCAGGTGGACGGCCTCGTCGACCACGCTGAACGGCACCCGAACCGGCCCTGGCTGAGAACTTGTGAAACTGTTCACAATCAAGAGGATACACGGGCGTTGCTCAAAACGTGGGCACTTTTTCGCTCTCGAGCGCCGGTGGACCTGCGGTGTTAGAACTCGCGAAAGAGAACACCCCAGCTCACATCCCAGGAGGCCTTCATGGTCGATCCGACGTTCTACCGGACTCCCGAAGATGCCGCCGCCGCCCCCGCCGAGGAGCTGGCCTACGTGGCCGCCTTTCACCGCGGCGAGGGCAGCCGACCCGACGCTCTGGCCGTCGTCGACGTCGACAAGTCGTCGGCCGGGTTCGCCACCGTGGTGGGATGGCTGGACATGCCCGAGGCGGGGGACGAGCTGCATCACTTCGGGTGGAACGCCTGCAGCTCGGCCCTGTGCCACACCGGCCACGACCCCGACCACATGGAGCGGCGCTGGTTGCTCGTCCCCGGCATCCGGTCCTCGCGCATCAACGTCGTCGACACCCGGCCCGACCCCCGTCAGCCCCACCTCGACCGGGTGATCGACGCCGCCGAGCTCGCGTCCAAGGCCGGGTACTCCCGGCCCCACACCCTGCACTGCGGGCCCGACGGTCTGTTCCTGTCGGCTCTCGGCGGGGCGGGCGAGGAGGGCCCGGGCGGCATCGCCCTGCTCGACCACGCCACCTTCGACGTGCTCGAGCGCTGGGAGCTCGACCGGGGTCCGCAGTACCTGGCCTACGACTTCTGGTGGCACCTCAACCGGGGCGTGATGGTGACCAGCGAGTGGGGGACGCCGTCGATGATCGAGGACGGGATCGTCCCCGAGCTGCTCCTCGGTCGCAAGTACGGCCACGCCATCCACATCTGGGACCTGGCCGGGCGCACCCACCTCCAGACCCTCGACCTGGGCGACCAGTACCAGATGGCCCTGGAGCTGCGGCCCGCCCACCATCCCGACAAGGCCTACGGCTTCCTCGGAGTGGTCGTCAGCGTCGAGGACCTGTCGGCGTCGATCTGGGTGTGGCACATCGACGCGGGCGAGTGGCAGATCACCAAGGTCATCGACATCCCGGCCGAACCCGCCGATGCCAGTGTGCTGCCGCCGCTGCTGCAGGGCTTCGGCGCCGTGCCCCCGTTGGTCACCGACATCGACCTGTCGGTCGACGACAGGTTCCTGTACGTGTCGTGCTGGGGGACGGGCGAGCTGCGTCAATACGACGTGAGCGACCCCCTCGCCCCGGTGCTCACCGGCTCGGTCCGCATCGGCGGCATCGTCGACGGCGCCCCGCACCCGTCCTCGCCCGAGCGGCTACGGGGCGGGCCCCAGATGGTCGAGGTGAGCCGCGACGGGCGCCGGGTCTATTTCACCAACTCCCTCTACGGGGCCTGGGACGACCAGTTCTACCCCGAGGGTGTGGGGGCCTGGATGGTCAAGCTCGACGTCGATCCGGCGGGCGGGATCGCCTTCGACCCCGACTTCTTCGTCACCGACTTCCGCGGCCTGCGGGTCCACCAGGTGCGACTCCAGGGCGGCGACGCATCATCCGACTCCTACTGCTTCTCCTGACGACACACGGTTTCTCCTGACGACGCGGCCGGGCTGACCGGCAACCAGATGCCGGAACCCGAGAGAGCGGCGTGGTTACCGCTTGCGGGCGGTGGAGGAGCGCGAGGTCTTGGCTGCCGCCGTCTTCTTGGCCGGCGCGGAGGCCGCCTTCTTGGCCGGGGCCGCCTTGGCCGTGGACGCCGACTTCTTGGCGGGTGCCGCCTTGGCCGTGGAGGCCGCCTTCTTGGCCGGCGGGGCCGGCGGCCACACGCCCTTGGCCAGCTTGGGGGCGGCCGAGATCGACATCACGCCGTCCTTGTAGCCCTTGAGGGCGGTGATCTTGGCCTTCTTCGACGCCTTGACCTTCACGGGGGCGCCGGTGGCCGGGTTGCGGGCCATGCGGGCGGCGCGGTCGACCCGGGCGAACTTGGCGAATCCCGAGATGGCGACCGGCTCACCCTTGGCGTTCACCGAGGTGATCACCTCGGTCATGGCCTTGATGGCCCTGTCGACCATCTTCGCATCGAGATCGCCGTGTGCGGCGGTCGCCTGAACGAGCTCGCGTCGATTCACTGTTTGGCTCCTATTCGAGGGTACCCGGACCAGAAGTCTGCCAAAGAGGGCCTCCGGCGGCGCGGATGCCCGCTCGACCTAGCATCGCCTCCGTGAGGCACGGGATCGTCGAAGGCGAACCGGGGATCTTTCCGGACCCCTTCGCCCGCTTGATGGGCGCCATCGGGAGGTTGTTCGGCCATCGGGGCCGGCGAGCTCCCGACGGTCAGGAGCCGGCGCCGCCCGCTGGCGCGCCGCCCGACGACCCGGCGCCTGAGCAGCCCGCACCTGAGCGGCCCGGCGGCTGAACGACTGGAGCCGGTCGAGCCACTCTCGTCATCCGACGACGAGCAGCACGTCGCCGGCGCCCACGGTGTCGCCCGGGCTCACCCGGACCTCGGCCACGGTGCCCGCCCGGTCGGCGTTGACCAGGTTCTCCATCTTCATGGCCTCGAGCACGCAGACGGGCTGGCCGGCTTCGACGGCGTCGCCCACCGCCACCAGTACCTCGACGATGGTGCCCTGCATCGGGGCCGTCACCCGTCCCGGGGCGGCGCCTGTTCCCTGTGCCGGCCCGCGACGGCGGGCCCGGGCCGAGGGGGCCGCCGACCCCAGCCCCGCCCCCCCGGGGGGCGCCCACACCCGGACCTTGAAACGGCGGCCCTCGACCTCGACATCGACATCGCGGCTCGCCGCCAGGCCCGTCCCACCGTCGCCGCCGGGTGTGCCCGAGGCCGACGACGTCACGGCCGACAGGTCGAGCTTCTCGTCGACCCACCGGGTCGAGTGCGTGCCGGTGGCGAAGTCGGGATGCTCGAGGATGGCCAGATGGGCGTCGATGTTGGTGGCCACGCCCTCGACCACCGTCTCGCGCATGGCGCGGATGAGGCGGCGCCGAGCTTCGTCGCGGTCGGCTCCCCAGGCCACGATCTTGGCCACCAGGTTGTCGTAGTGCTGGCTGACGGTGTCGCCCGCCGCGTAGCCGGCGTCGACCCGCACCCCGTAGCCCCCGGGGAGCGAGATGCGGTGGATGGAACCGGGCGACGGCAGGAAGCGGCCGCCGGCGGGGTCTTCGGCGTTGAGGCGGCACTCGATGGCGTGGCCCCGCCGCCGGAGGGAGTCCTGGGTGAACGAGAGAGCCTCGCCGTCGGCCACCCGGAGCTGCTCGGCGACCATGTCGACGCCACACACCATCTCCGTCACCGTGTGCTCGACCTGGAGGCGGGTGTTCATCTCCAGGAAGTAGGACTCGCCGTCCTGGTAGAGGAACTCGACGGTGCCGGCGTTGACGTACCCGCAGGCCCGGACCACCGCCACCGCCGCCTCACCCAGCAGTTGCCTGTCGCTCTCGGGCATGCCCGGTGAGGGGCTCTCCTCCACCAGCTTCTGGTGGCGACGCTGGCAGGAGCAGTCGCGCTCGCCCATCCACACGGCGTGACCATGGGTGTCGGCGAAGACCTGCATCTCCACGTGGCGCGGCCAGGTGAGGTAGCGCTCGAGGTAGACCTCGGACCGCCCGAAGTAGGCGTGGGCCTCGCGCCGGGCGGCGTCGAGGGCCGACGGTGCGCTGGCGGCGTCGGCCACCACCCGCATCCCCCGGCCACCGCCGCCGAAGGCGGCCTTGACGGCCACCGGCCAGCCGTACTCGCGGCCGAACTCCACCACCTCGTCGGCCGACTCCGTCGGGGACGTGGTGCCCGGAACCACCTTCACACCGGCGGCCACCGCCGCCTGGCGGGACGAGATCTTGTCGCCCATCAGGTCCATGGCCCCGGCGGGCGGGCCCACGAAGGTCACGCCGAGCTCGGTGACGGCCCGCGTGAAGTCGGGGTTCTCGGAGAAGAAGCCGTAGCCGGGGTGCAGGGCGTCGGCGCCACTGCGCCGGGCCACGTCGAGGATCGCCTCGGTGTTGAGGTAGCTCTCCGTCGCCGTCCTGCCGCCGAGGGACCACGCCTCGTCGGCCATGCGGACATGCATGGCGTGGCGGTCGAGGTCGGAGTAGACGGCGACGCTGGCCACGCCCAGCTCCCGGCACGTGCGCATCACCCGGACGGCGATCTCACCACGATTGGCCACCAGCACCTTGGAGAACACGGTCCTATCGTGGCAGGCGTGCCGCCGGCCGACGCCAACCGGTCTGCCACCCGGTTCACCGACGTCCGCCGCTACCACGACGTGGACTCCACCAACCGTGTCGCCGCCGATTTGGTTCGCTCCGGGGCCCCCGAGGGCGTGGTGGTGGTGGCCGACCACCAGACGGCGGGCAGGGGCCGGCGAGGCCGCACCTGGGAAGCCCCTCCCGGCTCGTCGCTGCTCGTCTCGGTGGTGCTGCGCCCGCCCGACCCGCGCCTGTCGTCGCTGGCGACCTTCGCCTGCGCGCTGGCGGCGGCCGACGCGTGTGGTGACGTGGCCGGGTTCACCCCCGGCCTGAAGTGGCCCAACGACCTCGTGGTCGGGCCCGAGCGGAGCTCCGGCGAGCGGGCTCCCGACGAGCGCAAGCTGGCCGGGGTGCTGGCCGAGGCGCCCGACGGGAGCCCCGCCGTCGTGGTCGGCCTCGGCTTCAACGTGTGCTGGCCCGGCCCGCTGCCCGCGCACCTGCAACCAGTCGCCGTCACCGCCGAGGCCGTCGCCGCCCGACCCGTCGACCGCGACCGGCTGCTCGACGCCTACCTCCACCGGCTGGACCAGCGCTGGCGGGGGCTGGTCGGCGACGGCGAGGGCGAAGGAGCGGCCGTGGCCCACCGGGCCTTGATGGACGACTACCGGCGGCGCTGCGTCACCCTGGGGCAGGCGGTACGGGTAACCCTCCCGGGCGGCCAGGTCTGTGCCGGCGTGGCCACGGCGGTGGACGACGACGGAAGCCTGCTGATCACCTCAGCGGGAGGCGCGGGCACGACGCGGGTCCTGGCCGGCGACGTGGTGCACCTGCGCCCGTCGTGATGCCCCTTGTCGGCGAGCCGGTCATCGGCCACACTCCCGGGTATGACCACGTTGCCGCCCCCGCCGCCCGCGCCGCCTCCGCCGCCTCCTCCCGGGCAGATGCCCCCGGGGCAGCCACCTCCGTACCCGGTCGGAAACTACGGGGCGCCGGCGGGGCCGGTCGGGCCCCGACGGAGCATCGGCAAGCAGATCCTGCTGTCCATCGTCACGCTCGGGCTCTACGGGATCTACTGGGCGTACTACAGCTTCGAGGACATCAAGCGCCACACGGGCGAGGGCATCGGGGGCGCGGTGGGGGCCGTCCTCCAGGCCTTCGTCAGCATCGTGAACCTGTTCCTGTTGCCTATCGAGATCAAGAACATGTACGAGCGCGACGGCCAGCAGAGCCCGGTGGGCCCGGCCACGGCGCTGTGGATCCTGGCCTTCGGCATCCCGTGGTACGTCAAGTGCCAGGCCGCCCTCAACGACTTCTGGGCATCCAAGGGCGCACCGGCGCCCGCCTGAACATCAGGGGTCGGGGTTGGCGGCCACCAGCTCGGCAAAGGCGGCGGCGGCATCGAGGGTGAGCGGGCCGGGGGCGGACGGCAGGTCGCGGTCGTCGATGGCGCGGATGGGTTGCACCTCCCTGGTGCTGGAGGTCAAGAATGCCTCCTCGGCATCGGCCAGTGCGGCCATGGCCACGTCTTCGTCGACCACGTCGACCAACTCGCCCAGCAGCTCACGGGTCACCCCGGCCAGGCACCCCGACGACAACGGGGGAGTCAGAAGGCGCCCGCCCACGGCCACGAACACGTTGGTGCCGGTGCCCTCGCACAGGTTGCCGGCCAGGTTGGCGAACAGCGCCTCGCCCGCGCCCCGTTCGCGCGCGTAAGCGAGCGCGACCACGTTCTCGCCGTAGGACACCGACTTGATCCCGGCCAGGGCGCCGCGCTCGTTGCGGGGCCACGGCGCCACCACCACGTCGGCGGTGGCGGGCCAGTCGACGAGGTCGCCGCCGGCCACGATCACGGTGGGCCGCACCTCGGCCCGGTCGGATGACAGTGGACCCACCCCGCCGGTCACGGTGATGCGCATGCGGCCGTTGTCGAGCTCGTTGGCGGCCACGACGGCGTCCATGGCGGCCCGCAGCTCCGCTGGTTCGGGCACCGGCAGGCCGATGCCGGCGGCCGATCGGGCCAGGCGTTCGAGGTGGCGGCGGACGGCGAAGGGCACCCCTTCGTAGACCCGCAGGCTCTCGAAGACGCCGTCGCCGGTGAGCAGCCCGTGGTCGAGGGGCGACACCCGGGCCTGGTCCGCCGGGAGCACCTCCCCGTCGACCCAGACCGAGCTCACACCGCCACCGGCGGAGTGCTGGCGATGTCGAGCAACGTGGCCGCCTTCAGCTCGGTCTCGGCCCACTCTCCCTCGGGCGTCGAGTCCCAGGTCACCGCCGCACCGGTGCCGAAGTGGATGGCGCCGTCGTCGAGCCAGAAGGTCCGGATGGCCACATTGAGATCGCCGTGGCCCCGGGCGCTGTCGACCCAACCGACCGAGCCGCAGTAGACGCCCCTGGCGACGGGCTCGAGCCCGGCGATCATCTCGAGAGCGGCGCCCTTGGGCGCACCGGTGACCGATCCCGGCGGGAAGGTGGCCCCCAGCAGCTCCGCCCAGCCCACCCCGGGGCGCAGCCGGCCATGGACGGTGCTGACCAGGTGGTCCAGTCCGGGGTGCGCCTCGGGGCGGCACAGCGCGGGCACCGTCACCGTCCCGGGCTCGCACACCCGGCCCAGGTCGTTGCGCACCAGGTCCACGATCATGACGTTCTCGGCCCGGTCCTTGGCGGCGAAGGCACCCCCCGGAGCCGCCGTGCCCTTGATGGGCCTGGACTCCACCGCCCGGCCCCGGCGGCGGAGGAACGCCTCCGGCGAGGCCGAGGCCACGGCCACGCCGGCGGCGGGCAGCCAGACCAGGGCGGCGTGAGGCGCCGGGTTGCGGGCGGCCAGGAGGGCCCCGAGGCCAGCCAGATCGGCTCCCGGTGGGAGCGGGGCCGAGAGGCGCCGGCACAAGTTGACCTGGTAGACGTCACCGGCGGCGATGGCGTCGCGGATGACGGTCACCCGCTTGGCGTAGGCGTGTCGGTCGAGGCTCGACGTCCACGACTCCCGGTCCGGTCCCTGCCAGGACGGTGTGACAGGCGCCGGGCGGGCGGGCCCGACGGTGGTGAAATGTGCACACACCGGTGGGCCGTCGAAGGGCACCACCACCACCCACCCGCCGGGAGCCGGTGCGTCGAGGACCCCGAGGTCGCACGACAGGTGGTCGAGCCCGCTGAACAGACGCCCGCCGACGACGGCGTAGTCGGCGGGCGCGGTCATCGCCCCAGCCTACGGGTGGCCGAGGTGCCCAGTGCCCCTTCCCGGGTGCGGATAGCCTCATCTCGTGGCAGCCCTCCCCCCCGTGGCGGCCAGGCCCCGCCCACCCGCACAACCGGGGCCGACGTGGCCGAAGACCCGCCGGTGGCCACGGAGGCTCCTCATCGGGACGTGCATCTTCCTCTCGGTCGCGGTCGTGACCGCGGGCGGCGCCTATGCGTACCTGCGCTGGCGTCTCAACCAGATCCACAAGCTGAACCTGTCCGACCTGGCCGAGGACAAGGGCTCGGTCATGAACGTGCTGCTCGTCGGCTCCGACAGTCGCGACCGCCTCAGCGGCGACCTGGCCCAACAGGCGGGCAAGGACGAGGTGTCGGGCCAGCGCAGCGACACGATCATGGTCCTGCACGTCGACTCCAAGGCCCAGAAGGCGGCGCTGCTGTCGATCCCCCGCGACCTGTACGTGAGGATCGCCGGCGGTACCAAGTCCGACCGCATCAACTCGTCGTTCGCGTCGGGCGGCCCGCAGACCCTGATCCAGACGATCAAGGACAACCTCGGCATCCAGATCAACCACTACATGGAGGTCGACTTCGTCGGCTTCCGCGACATCGTGAACACCGTCGGCGGCGTGAGCGTGTACGTCCCCGCACCGGCGCGCGACACGATGAGCGGTCTCGACATCAAGAACCCGGGCTGCATCCGCTTCGACGGCGACGTCGGCCTGTCGTGGGTGCGCAGCCGCCACTACGAGTACTTCGAGTCGGGGAAGTGGCGCACCGACCCCTCCTCCGACCTGGGGCGCATCCAGCGCCAGCAGGACTTCATCCGGCGCATGATGCGCAAGGCGGTGTCGTCGGGGCTCACCAACCCCCTCACCCTCAACCGCCTGATCGGCATCGGGGTCAAAGACGTCACCATCGACTCGTCCATGTCGACCAGCGACCTGGTCCGCGTGGCCCGGCGGTTCAAGTCGTTGAACCCCGACACCGTCGACATGCTCACCCTGCCGACAACGCCCGTCACCATCGGCGGGGCCGATGTGCTCCGCCTGAACCAGGCCGAGGCCAAGACCTACATCGACCGGCTCAACGGCCTGAACGCGCCCGCCACCGGCGCCGGCGACGTCCGGCCCAGCGATGTGCGGGTCCGGGTGCTCAACGGCAACGGCTCCGAGGGGGCGGCGGCCAAGGCCGGCGCCGATCTGGGGGGGCCCGGCTTCAACGTGGCCGACCAGGGCGATGCCGACAACTTCAAGTACGCCCACACCACGATCCGCTACGCCACAGGACAGAAGGCCAAGGCCGACCTGCTGGCCCGCTACCTGCAGGCCGGCGCCACCGTCACCGAGGACAAGACGCTGCGAACCGTCGACCTGACCCTGGCCGTGGGCGCCGATTACAGCGGCGTCCGCGCCCAGCCCGCGCCCGCCGCTCCCGGTGACACCGCTGCCGCGCCCGCCACCACCGCCACCACCGCGCCGTCGGGTGTCCCCCAACCCAAGGGCGCCCCCAGCCAGCCGTCCTGCTGAGGGTCAGGCGGGAGCGGTCCAGCCGGTAGCGTGGGGCCGGTGAGACTGCTCGTGACCGGGGGGGCCGGCTTCATCGGCTCCAACTTCGTCAGGTACTGGTCCTCGACGCGCCCCGACGACGTGGTGGTCGCCTACGACGCCCTCACCTACGCCGGCAACCGGGACAACCTCGCCGACCTGGGGTCGAGCGTGCGTCTGGTCGAGGGCGACATCGGCGACCTGGCCGCGGTCACCGCGGTGCTGGCCGACGAGGCGATCGACACGGTGGTCAACTTCGCCGCCGAGTCACACAACAGCCTGGCCGTCCTCGACCCCGGGCTGTTCTTCCGCACCAACGTGGTCGGCACGCAGACATTGCTCGAGGGCGCCCGCCGGGCCGGTATCGGCCGCTTCCACCACATCTCGACGTGCGAGGTCTACGGCGACCTCGATCTCGACACCGACGACGCCTTCACCGAGGACTCGCCCTACCGCCCCCGCACGCCCTACAACGCCTCCAAGGCGGGTGCCGACCACGCCGTGCGGGCGTACCACGAGAGCTTCGAGCTGCCCGTCACCATCACCAACTGCTGCAACAACTACGGGCCCTACCAGTTCCCCGAGAAGGTGATCCCCCTCTTCACCGTCAAGGCCCTCGACGACCAGCCCCTCCCGATGTACGCCTCCACCAAGAACCGGCGGGAGTGGCTCCATGTCGACGACCACTGCCGGGCCATCGCCGCGGTGATCGACCGCGGCCGGGTGGGGGAGACCTACAACGTGGGCAGCGGCGTCGAACGCAGCATCGAGGAGATCGCCGACCTCGTCCTGGCCGCGCTTGGCAAGCCCGCCGACCTCAAGACCATCGTGCCCGACCGCCCCGGGCACGACCGCCGGTACCTGCTCGACTCCGCCAAGATCCGCACCGAGCTGGGCTGGGAGGCCGAGGTCGACTTCGACGCCGGTCTGGCCGCCACGGTGGCCTGGTACGCCGATCGCCGGGAGTGGTGGGAACCGCTCCGCGACCGTGCGCCGGTCGTGGAGAGCGCCTGGTCGCCGGGCGCGGCCGACACCGCCCCACCCGCGTAGTGCGGGTCCTGGTGACGGGAGCTGGTGGCCAGCTGGGCCACGAGCTGGTCGATGCCTTCGCCGGCCACGAGGTGGTGGCCTGTGACCACGCCGCCCTCGACGTGGCCGACCGCGACCGCGTGCTGGCGGTGATCACCGGGACAGGCCCCGACGTGGTGGTCCATGCCGCGGCCTGGACCGACGTGGACGGGTGCGAGGCCGACGCCGACCGGGCGTGGAGGGTCAACGCCCTGGGCACGCGCCACGTGGTCCAGGCCGCCCGCCTGGTCGGGGCCCGGGTGTGCCACGTGTCGACCGACTACGTCTTCGACGGCGCCGCTGACCGCCCCTACACCGAGTGGGACCCGACAGGACCGCTGTCGGTGTACGGCCGGTCGAAGCTCGGAGGCGAGCACGAGCTCGGGCCCGACGACACCGTCGTGCGCACGTCGTGGTTGTGCGGGCGCCACGGACGGAACTTCGTCCGCACCGTCGTCGAGCGGGCCGCCCGGGGCCTGGAGCTGAAGGTGGTCGACGACCAGCACGGGTGCCTCACGTCGGCCTCCGACCTGGCCGCCATGATCCGCCGCCTGGTGATCGAGCGCCGGCCCGGGCGCTATCACGTCACCAACCAGGGCCCCACCACCTGGTTCGCCGTGGCCCGCCACGCCGTGGGCATCGCCGGCTTCGACCCCGACCTGGTGCGACCGATCGCCACCGCCGATCTCGACCCTCCTCGAGCCGCCGCCCGCCCGCAGTTCGCCGTCCTCGACAACGCCGCCCTGCGCCTCTGTGACATCCCCCTGCTGCCCGACCACCACGACGCCCTCGAGCGTCTCGTACCCCTGGTGATGCCGGCGGCGACGGCGGCGACGGCGGCGGACCGGTGAGCCGCATCGCCGTCATCGGCACGGGGTACGTGGGCCTCACCACCGGGGCGTGCTTCGCCCACCTCGGCCACCACGTCATCTGCGCCGACGTGGTGGCCGAGAAGGTCGAGCGCCTGAGCCGGGGCGACGTGCCCATCCTCGAAGCGGGCCTGCCCGAGCTGGTCCGCGCCGGCATCGACGGCGGCCGCCTGTCGTTCGTCCTGGGCGCGGCGGTGGCGGCCGC
>JBBWZS010000126.1:0-8791 GCA_039649175.1 Acidimicrobiaceae bacterium | reverse complement strand
TCGCTCGCCCAGACCTGGGGCGCCGACCCCGATCGGGCGTGGCCCCGCCTGCACGTGCCCCTCGAACGCCTGCTCGCCCACACCCGGGCGCCGATGTGGACCATGGTGCCGGCGGCGGCCGGACCGGTGGCCGACGACGCCGACGACGAGCCATCCTCCGCCTCCGGCCCCCCGGTGGCCACCGTCGAAGCGCGCGGCTGGACACCGGTGGTGGGCGACCCCGAGCGCCTGGTGCACCAGGTCGGCGACCTCCTCGGGCGTGGGTACACGGTGGCCGTCGCCGCCGAGGGCCGGGGATCGGCGGCCCGCCTGGCCGCCGCCCTGTCCGAGCACGGCGTGTCCCTCCCGGTGCTCGAACCCGGATCCCGACCCGGGCCGTCCTCGGCATCGATGCGGGGATGGATCACCGTCGAGTCGTTGGAACGGGGCTTCGTGCTGCCCGAGCTGAAGCTCGGCGTGTTGACCGAGAGCGACTTCACCGGCCGCCGGCGCTCCCACCGGCGGCCCCGGCCCCGGCGCACCGATGCCCAGTCGTTCTTCGACAACCTCCAGCCCGGCGACTACGTCGTGCACCACCAGCACGGGGTGGCGCGCTACGGGGGCATGGTCACCCGCAACATCGGCGACGCCACCGGACTGGTGCAGCGCGACTACCTCCTGCTCGAGTACCGGGGCGGCGACCGGCTCTACATCCCCTCCGACCAGATCGACGCCGTACGCCATTACACCGGCGGCGACACGCCGTCGTTGTCACGCCTCGGCGGCGGCGAGTGGCAGCGCACCAAGGCCAAGGTGCGCTCGGCGGTGCGGGAGATCGCCGAGGAACTGGTGGCTCTCTACCGGGCCCGGGTCACCAGCCCCGGCCACGCCTTCCCCCCCGACACGCCATGGCAGCGTGAGCTGGAGGACGCCTTCCCGTTCATCGAGACACCCGACCAGGCCCGCGCCATCGCCGACGTGAAGGCCGACATGGAGCGCGACACGCCGATGGACCGCCTGGTCTGCGGCGACGTGGGCTTCGGCAAGACCGAGATCGCCGTGCGCGCCGCCTTCAAGGCGGCCCAGGACGGCACCCAGACCGCCGTCCTCGTGCCCACCACGCTGCTGGCCCAGCAGCACTTCCAGACCTTCTCCGAGCGCTTCGCCGGCTACCCCGTGCGGGTCGAGGCGCTGTCCCGGTTCCTCACGCCCGCCCAGGCCAAACGGGTGGTCGACGGTGTGGCCGACGGCTCCGTCGACGTGGTCATCGGCACCCATCGCCTCCTTTCGGCCGACATCCGGTTCAAGAACCTGGGCCTGCTGGTCGTCGACGAGGAGCAGCGCTTCGGCGTGTCCCACAAAGAGGCCATCAAGCGCCTGCGCACCGACGTCGACGTGCTCACCCTGACGGCCACCCCGATTCCCCGCACGCTGGAGATGAGCCTCACCGGCATCCGCGACCTGACCATGTTGAACACCGCGCCGGCCGAGCGCCAGCCCATCCTCACCTACGTGGGCGAGTACGACGAGCGGGCCGTGGCCGAGGCCCTGCGCCGGGAGCTGCTGCGCGAGGGGCAGGTGTTCTTCGTCCACAACCGGGTGGCCGACATCGACCGGGTGGCGGCCCGGCTGTCGGAGCTGGTGCCCGAGGCCCGCATCGCCGTCGGCCACGGCCAGATGGACGAGGGCCGGCTCGAGACGGTGGTGCTCGACTTCTGGGAGGGTGCCTACGACGTGCTGGTGTGCACGACCATCATCGAGTCGGGCATCGACATGCCCACGGTGAACACCCTCGTCGTCGACCGCGCCGACGCCATGGGCCTGGGCCAGCTCCACCAGCTCCGGGGCCGGGTGGGCCGGGCCGGCCAGCGGGCCTACGCCTACCTGTTCTTCCCGCCCGACCGCAAGCTCACCGACGAGGCCTACGAGCGCCTCAAGACCATCGGCGAGCACAACGAGCTCGGGTCGGGTTTCAAGATCGCCATGCGCGACCTGGAGATCCGGGGGGCGGGCAACCTGCTGGGGGCCACCCAGTCGGGCCACATCGCCGCCGTGGGCTACGACCTCTACGTGCAGATGGTGAGCGAGGCGGTGGCCGAGGTGAAGGGCGAGGAGGTCCGGGTGCCGGCCGAGATCAAGCTCGACCTGCCCGTCGACGCCCACATCCCCGCCGACTACGTGGGGCGGGAGGAGCAACGCCTCGAGGCCTACCGGCGGCTGGCCGTGGTGACCACCCAGGCCGAGGTGGACGACGTCGCCGCCGAGTGGGCCGACCGCTACGGCCCACCTCCGGACGTGGCCCAGGCCCTGCTCGGAGTGGCCCGCCTGCGCGCCGAGTGCGCCCGCACCGGCGTGCGCGAGGTCACCGTGGCCAGGAACGTGGCCCGCCTCTCACCGGTGCGCCTGTTGACCAGCCAGCAGATCCGTCTTCGGCGCATCTCCCGGGACGCGGTGTGGAAGGAGGACCTGGCCCAGCTCGTCGTTCCCCTGCGCCGGGGAGCCGACCCGCTGGAGGCGGTCATGACCCTGTTGCGCGAGCTGATCCCGGACCAGGCGCCTGCGTCAGTACCATCGGTGGCACCATGACAGCCCCTCAGCGCCTTCATCCGTCCCCCCCCGCCCACCGTCGGTTCCCTCGACGGCTGGCCGCACTGGCGGTGGGGCTCGCCGTCGCGGTGTCGGCGTGCAGTTCGGTCAGCAGTTACGCAGCGACCGTCGACGGCACCCGTATCAGCACCGGCAGCCTCGAAGGCGAGCTGCGCGACCTGGGCAGGAACGACCAGTACCTCAAGCTGGTCGAGTCCCAGCAGCAGGCGCCGGTGCGCACCAACGGGGTGTGGGACGCCTCGTTCACCTCCCAGGTGCTCAGCCAGCAGATCATCTACGACATCGTCGGCCAGGACCTGTCCAAGCGGAAGATCGTGCCCAGCCCCGCCGACCTGGCGGCGGCGCGCACCGCAGCCATGGACCGCGTGGGGGGCCAGGACGTCTTCAACGGCTTCACCAAGTCGTACCAGGACACGCTCGTCCGCCGTTTCGCCCAGGTGTCGTTGCTCTCGTTCGCCCTGCTCGACCAGGGTCCGCCCGACACCGCCGCCAAGGCGTACTACGACGCCCACCACGACGACTTCGCCCAGGCCTGCGTGAGCCACATCCTCCTGGCCTCCCAGGACGACGCCAACAAGGCCAAGGCCCGACTCGACGGTGGCGAGGACTTCGCCGCCGTTGCCAAAGAGGTCTCCACCGACACGGCCAGCGCCCCCAAGGGCGGTGACCTCGGCTGCGTCGGCAAGCAGAACCAGCTCGTCCCCGAGTTCTCCCAGGCCATGTTCGCCCAGCCCGTCGGCGTGGTGGGCGACCCGGTGAAGTCGCAGTTCGGCTTCCACCTCATCCTCGTGCGCTCCCGTGACGTGCCGCCCTACGACAAGGTGGCCGCCGAGGCGCGCGACCAGGCGGCGGCCTCGGCCCGCGACAAGCTCAGCGCCTGGGCCGACGAGGCCGTCAACAAGGCCAAGATCAGCGTCAACCCGAAGTACGGCACATGGGACAAGAACGGGGCCCAGTCGCGGGTGGTCCCGCCCCAGGCCCCCACCACCACCTCGCCGGGCAGCGGCGGCTCGGCCCCCCAGAACCAGACACCCACAACCGTCGCGCCCGGGTAGGCCCGGGTGGCCAAGGTGGTGGTGGCGGGTCTCGGGCCCGCGGGCCCTGACTTGTTGACCGTCGCCACGAGAGCGGCCATCGAGGCCACGCCCCACCGCTGGCTGCGGACGAGCCGCCACCCGTCGGCCTCGGCGGTCGCCGGGGCGGCGAGCTTCGACCACCTCTATGACGAGGGCGAGTCCCTCGATGAGGTCTACGCGTCGATCGTCGAGGCCCTGGTGGCCGAAGCAGCCGACGCCGACACCGCCGTCCTCTACCTGGTGCCGGGGTCACCGGTCGTGGCCGAGCGAACCGTCGCCCTGTTGGTGGCCGACGACCGGGTCGACGTCGAGCTGCTCCCGGCGCTGTCGTTCCTCGACCTGGCGTGGGCCCGCCTCGGCATCGACCCTCTCGCCGCCGGGGTGCGCATCGTCGACGGGCAGCGCTTCGCCGTGGAGGCGGCCGACCAGCGCGGTCCTCTCCTCGTTGCCCAGTGCGACTCACGGGCGGTGCTGTCCGACATCAAGTTGTCCGTCGACGCCCCGCCCGAACAGGCCGACGTCATGGTCCTGCACCACCTGGGGTTGGCCGACGAGACGATCCGTCCGGTGCCGTGGGACGACCTCGACCGGGTGGTCGAACCCGACCACCTCACCTCGCTGTGGATCCCGGAGCTGGCCGCGCCGGTGGGGGCCGAGGTGGCCCGCTTCGCCGAGCTGGTCCGCACCTTGCGCCAGCGCTGCCCGTGGGACCGGGAGCAGACCCATCACTCGCTCACCCGCCACCTCCTGGAGGAGACCTACGAGGTGCTGGAGGCGGTGGAGGAGCTGGACACCGCCGGCGCCGAGGGTTTCGTCCACCTGGAGGAGGAGCTGGGCGACCTGTTGTTCCAGGTCGTGTTCCACGCCACCCTGGCCACCGAGGAGGGGGCCTTCACCCTCGCCGACGTGGCGCGCACCGTGCACGACAAGCTCGTCGGGCGCCATCCCCACGTGTTCGGCTCGGTGGTGGCCGAGACGCCCGGCGCGGTGATGCGCAACTGGGAGCAGATCAAAAAGGCCGAGAAGGGCCGCACCAGCCTGATGGACGGCATCGCCGGTGACCTGCCCTCGTTGCTCTACGCCCACAAGGTGCAGCGCAAGGCGGCGTCGGTGTGCCTGGAGCCGTCGTCGGGCCCGGTCCTGCCGCCCCCGGGGGCGGCGGTGAGCCATCAAGAGGTGGGCGACCTGCTGTTCGCGGTGGTCGACCTCGCCCGCCACGCCGGCATCGACCCCGAGGCCGCCCTGCGGGGCGTGAGCAGCGCCTTCCGGCGTCGTTTCGAGGCCCTCGAGCGCCTGGCCGACGAACGCGGTGTCGACCTCGGGGCGGTGACGCCCGACCACATCGCCGTCCTGTGGGACGAGGCCGCCGCTCTTTGACCGTCTCCTCCCGGGTCACCTTCCGGTGCCGGTGCCGGTGCCGGTGCCGGTGCCGGTGGACGAGGCGAGCGTGACCCGGGCGACCGCTTCGAGGGCCCGGTCGCGCCCGTCGTCGCTCATGTCCGGCAGGCGGCCCATGACCATGAGCACGCGTCCGCCCTGGCGCACCACCACACCGCCTCCCATGACCGCTCGGTACGCCTCGTCGCCCACGCCCTTCAGCTCGCGACGCAGGAGGCGGGGAATGGCGCGGTGGGCCTGCAGCAGGGCCGGGTCGACCCAGGCGACCTGCACCGCCGTGCCTCCTGGAGCAGTGAACGTCGCCGACCCGCCCTCTTGGGCCAGAGGGTGCGAAGAGGCGCCCTCGTCGAGCACCAGAGGGCACCCGGCGGCCTCGGCCACCGCCCTCGCATCCGGCAGGGGCGGGGGCGGACCCGGGGGACCTGCGGCCACGCCCAGAGCTCCCCGGCGCGCCGAGGCCGTGGTACCGAGGAGGTGGGACAGGGGCGAGGCGTCGACCTCGTCGTCGTCGCCATCGGTGAAGCTCGGCCTGGCCGGCGCCGGCGCCGACACCTCCAGCGCCCGCACGTGGGCCAACCACCGGGTGACGTCGGCCCTCACCATGCTGGCCTGGGTCGCTCCCAGGGGAGACGTACGCCACGCCCGCACATGGTCCGAGGTCCCGTCGTCGACGGCGACGTACCAGCGGGGGTGGTCGTCGTCGCCCCGGCGCCGCACCCGCAGGACCCGTCCCTCGAATCGACGGCGTCCTGAGCACAGGTCGACGGCACCGGTGACGACCATCAACACTCCTCGCACCACGAGGATCGCCGCGGCGGCGACGACCACGGCCAGGGTGGTATCGACGCCGAGGCGGAGGCTCGCCGGTGTCGCGGCGTCGGTGGAGGAGCGAGCGGCGGCCCTCACCAACGCGTCGGTCGCCGCCCTCGCCGCCGGGAAGGCCACGCCGGCGAGGGCCACCTGGGCCAGGCCGACGAGCACGACGACGGCGGGGTGGCGGCCGTAGCCCGGAGGCAGGTACCGCGGGTAGCGGATGCGCACGACCCGCCACCTCCCGCCCACCGAGCTCCAGGCCTGCTTGTCACTCTCGCTCCCCAGGGGGAGGGCACGAACCGCCCCGTGGGCGACGCCCATGGCTGCGCCGAAGGCCAGCAGCCGGTCCCAGATGGCCACGCCCGCCGGCGGGTATTCGGCGAAGAGCGGGTCGTCGGCCAACAGCGTCCGCAGCCCGAGCCAGCGCCCGGCGGCGTCCCGGCCCGCGGGCGTGTCGCGCTCACCGTTGACCGCCTCGTTTCCCGCGACCAGCGCGAACGTCGCCATGGCACCGAACCCCAGCGCCGCACCCACGGGATTGTCGTCGCTGTTCTTGGGGTCGGCGGGCAGGGTCGTGGCCGCCACTGCCACCAGGCAGCCGACGGCGACGGCCGCCAGGGTGAGGACGACGCGCGCCGCCGGAGACCATCGCCGCTTCGAGAGACCTCGGCTCCGGGCATCGCGTTCCACCGATCGCCGGAACCTCCGCCACCACCGGGTGGACTCGTCGTCGGGACCGGTGGTGAGAGCCTCGGCCGGCACCACCCCGTCGACGGCCTGGTGGACGACGTGGTCGAGCACCATGCGCTCGTAGGGCTCGAGATCAGGTGTCGCAGCCGACCGGGTCAGGGTCCGGATCAGCGTCTGCTCCCCGACCTGGTCGATGCCCACCACCCGGCGGGCGGCGAGGTCGAGCAGCGTCGCCGGCACCGCCTCGTGCCCGAGCCGCCACCCGCTGGTGAGCAGGTTCACCACCGCGGCAGGCTCCGGACCGCCCAGGTCGAGCCCTGCCGGGCCGGGGTCGACGTGGCGGCAGCGGGTGGCGAACGCCATGGCGGCCAGGAGGAGCGCCCATGCCGCCGCCCCGACGCCCGCGACCAGCCACAGCGTCGGCCCCAGGTCGCGCCACCGATCGACCAGGCCCTGGGCGGCGACGGCGGCCAGGCTCAGCACGGATGCCGGCTTCCAGCGGGTCTCAGGCGCGTGTCATCGACGGCGGGACTCCTCGCCGGATCGTCTCGACACGCACGGTTGGTTGGCGGAGCCGAACTCGTTGTCCTCCCAGACGTTGGCGCCACATGGCGGCATGAGAGACCCGTCGGAACCGTCGAACTCGCCGTTGCCGTGGGCCCGGTTCCCGACGGCCGTGTTGCCGGGCGAGCCCAGCGCGGCGGCATCGATGGCGATGCCGTACGAGGTGTTGTGGTCGGCCACGTTGTCCCGGAGGGTGTTGTGGGCGGGTGGCACCGGGAAGGGCATGCTGAACACCCGGATGCCGGCGCCCCGGCCACTCCTGCCGTTGGCGCTGGTGGTGTTGGTGGCGATCTCGTTGTGCTCGTTGGGTGGAGTGCCGGCGCACGGAGGCTCGCTGTCGGGGTTGTCGCAGGTGGCCAGCACGACGATGCCGTCGGCCCCACTGCCGGTCACCGTGTTGGCCACGATGCGGTTGCCGTTGGCCGCCGGGCCCTCGATGCGGATACCCATGGTCTGGCGACCGGCGTCGGTGCCGCCGAGGTGGGCCATGTCGTTGTCGGTCACCGTGTTGTCGCCCACCTCGTTGCCGGTTGCCGAGGGCCCGAGCGAGATGCCGCTGAACGGGCCGTTGCGACGCACCACGTTGGCCCGGATGCGGTTGTCGCGTGAGTTGTTGACCACGATGCCGTCACCGAGCTCGCCGTCGGGCGACCCGATGTTGTCCTGCACGATGAGGCTCTCCACCACATTGGCGCTCCCGCCGTCGATGACGACACCGGCGTCGAAGCGCTCCACCGTGCCGTTGCGCACCGACGCCCCGCTCACCCCGCGGAACAGGATGCCGGGGCCCCGCAGCCCGGGCTCGCTCCCTCCCGACACGGTGTGGCCACCGAGGTCGACGGTGATGTCGTCGGCGGCGATGACCAGAGCCGGGCCACGTTCGCAGGCCAGGTCGGCGTCGAGGGTCGTGTCCTCGGTGATCTCCGCGCCACCGGCAGGCGGGCGCGGAGGGGCCTCACTCATGGCCTGATTCTGCCGCGTTCCGCCCCTTTCGGCCCCAACCCGTGCCTTGTTCACGGACTTCGCTGTCGGGCTCGATTGTGGAACCCACAGGCCAGGCGGCCGTTGGCCTGGGTGGTGGGCCCGCCCGCTGACCACGGCTGGATGTGGTCGACGTCACAGTCGCCGGCGGGGGTGTCGCAGTAGGGGTGGAAGCACTCCCGGTCTCGCAGCTCGACGGCCCTGCGGGTGGCACCACCGAACAGGCGCCGGGTGACGCCCACGTCGATGACCCGGCTGGGCCCGTCGAACACCACCCGCTCCACCCACGCCCGGTCGAGCCACCGAACCAGGCTCCCGGGGCTGACCACGGTGCCATCAGCCAGCTCGCACAGCCGGGTGAAGGCCTCGTAGCCCACGATCACGCTGAACAGCGGCTCGGGCCGCCGTGCCCCCGGTGGCACCGCTGCCGAGCGGGTGGCCATCTCGGCCAGGGCGTCGGCCCGGCGCTGGGCCGGGGTGCGGGCCAGATCGGCGATGGCCACCCCCTCGCCCACCCGGGCCTTGGCCTCGGCCCAGTCGGCGTCGAACAACTCGCTCTCGATGCGCTTGAGCTCGCCGGCCACGATGGCCCCGGTGAGCGGGTCGAGCACGCCGTCGAGCACCCACCCGCCGTCGAAGCTGTGCGACAGGTGCAGGCGACGACCGTCGTGTTGGGCCCGGGC
>JBBWZS010000085.1:0-22087 GCA_039649175.1 Acidimicrobiaceae bacterium | reverse complement strand
AAACGGACGTCGCCGCCGCCGACCTCGCTCCCCCGCTCGATGAGGACGATGCCGAAGTGACCGTCGCCGTCCAGGCAGGCTTGCACCAGGGACTGATAGCGGGGCTCGAACACGTGCAACGGCAGTGCGAGCCCCGGGAACAGCACCGTGCCCAGCGGGAACATGGCCAGCTCGGTGATGGACGACCCGTTCCCAGGGTCACCGCCGGTCACCTCGTCAGCGGCCCGGCGGGGTGGCCGTCCCCGCCGCCGCCGGGAGGGGGCTGATGTCGGTGAGCGCCGGCGCCTGCGGCCAGAGGGCCAGGGCGCTGACCACCCGGTCCTCGAGGCTCGTGCCGGTGGCCTCGTTGGGAAGGTCGTTGGCCACCAGGGCGAACTGCAGCGACCGCCCGTCCGATGTCGACGCCCACCCGCTCAGGGCGTTCACGCCCTTCAGCGACCCCGTCTTGGCGCGGATCCGCCCGGCGGCGGGGGTACCGATGAACCGTCGGGCCAGCGTGCCGTTGCGCCCGGCCACGGGCAGGATCCTGCCCAGCTCGCCGTTCTCACCGCCGTGAGCCAGCGTCGCCTGAAGGGCGTCGCACGTGAGCCGATCGGAGCGGTCGAGCCCCGAGCCGTCGACCGGGACCACCGTGGCCGCGGCAGGTCCCACCGGGGCCAGGGCGTCTTTGACCGTCTTCAGGCCCGCGGCGGTGGTGCCGGCGCCGCCGAACCGGACCCCCAGCTCCTTGACGAGGAGCTCGGCGGCCAGGTTGTCGCTCTCGGCCAACATCACGCCGACCACGTCGCCCAGGGGCGCCGAATCGATGGTGGCCACCGTCGCCGCCGGTACCGGTGCTCGACCCTCGCCGGGCTCGCCCGCCACCGTCACCCCCCGAGCCCGTAGCAAGGCGGTGAGCACGGCGGCGGCATTGGTGGCCGGGGCCGGGGCGGGCACGGCCCTGGGCGTCCACTCCACGAACCCGTCGTTGACGGTGAGGGCGCTCTGGGGGCCGATCTCGCCGTCGGCGGCGTAGGTGGGACTCCACGACGCCAGGTAGCGCTGGGCGTCGTAGCGGCTCTCGTCGCCCATGACCCGGCCGGTCACGGTACGGACGCCCGCTGCGGTCACCCGGTCGGCCAAAGCCTCCATCGACGTGGCCATCCGGGGCCCGTTGTGATAGCCGGCGACACTGGCGAAGTCGGCGGTGGCCAGGAGGGGGTCACCCTGGCCCACCAGCCACAGGTCGCCGCTCACCGTCCCGGCGGCGGGAGCGGAACCGGCGCGGATCTCGGTGGTGAAGTGCGAGTCGGCCCCGAGGCGGGCGAGGGCGGCCGTCGCCGTCTCCAGCTTCAGGGTCGACGCGGGGATGAGCGACAGCTCGGGGTTGAGGGCGAACAGGTCACCGCCTCCGGGACCACGAACCGACAGGCAGGCATGCCCCGCCGGTCCGCCCACCCCTGCCATGAGGGGGCCGAGGGAGGCGGCCAGCCGTCGATCGCCGACCACTGATGCGGTGACACCGGGCAGCCGGCGCAGGCTGAGCACCGGGGTGACGGGCGTCGGCGCCGGTGTTGCCGCTGCTGCGGCCGGGGTCGCCGGCATCACCACCGCCGTCAGCGACGAGACGACGAACGCCACTGACACCACCGCGGCACGCCGCCACGGGGAGGGGACACGGCGCGCCACGCCGGCCAGGATAGGGGCGGACCCGATCACCAAAGGGGCAGGAGTGAACGAGCCGGCGAAAGCGGGAGAGGGTGCGGCGGGCTATTCGGGTACTTCCCTACCGGCCAAGCTGGGCATCCGCCAGGGGTCGTCGGTCGTGCTCGTGGGTGCCCCCGACGACTTCGAGGTCGTTCTCGAACCCCTCCCCCCGACCGTGCAGATCGCTCGCCGCCCGCCCTCGGCCGGGCACCGGGTCGACGTTGCCGTGCTGTTCTGTCGCTCGCAAGCCGAGCTCCACGGCCGCTTCGCCGAGGTGGCCGCCGTGCTGAAACCCGCCGGGGGCCTGTGGGTGGCATGGCCGAAGCGAGCCTCGGGCACGCCGACCGACCTCACCGAGAGCGCCGTCCGGGCGGCGGGCCTCGCTCACGGCCTGGTCGACAACAAGGTGTGCGCCATCACCGAGGTGTGGTCGGGCCTTCGCTTCGTCGTGCGCCTGAAGGACCGTCCGGCGTGAAACCGGTCTCCCGCTAGAGGGCTGCTCGGGCCTCAGGGCTCCAGGGTGGTTCGGAACAGCGTCCGCAGGTGCTCGAGGCGGGCCTCGAGCATCTCCGGCGCCAGCGGGTCGCGGTCGATCAGGACACCGAGGAACTGGGCGTCGCTGAAGTAGCTGAGCAGGGCGCCGTACATGGTGAGCAGGAGCTGCTCGGGGTCGTGGAAGCGGAGGCGTCCGGCGGCCATCTCCCGTTCGAAGAACCCCACGGCCCGGGCCACGAGGGGCCGCAGGCCGTCACCCAACTGGGTGGCCATGCGCGTGCCGCCCTCCAGGGCCTCCCGGCGGGCCAGGCGCACGAGTTGGGGGTGCTGGACGAAGAACTGGAACCCGGCGGTGAGGATGCCGTCGACCTGGCGCCACCCCTGGCGGGGCGCCTCACTGGCTTCCTGGACGCGGCGGAACCAGTCGGTGAGGGCACCTTCGAAGACCTCGCGGTACAGCGCCTCTTTCGACGGGAAGTGATGGAGCAGGCTGGGACGGCGGATGCCGACGGCGGCGGCGATGTCGTTGAGCGACGTGCCGTCGTAGCCGTGCTCGGCGAAGCAGCGCAGGGCCTCGTTGAGGATGGCCTGGCGGGTCGTCGTGCCTGCCGGGTGGCCCGGGACGACCGTCGCCCTCATCGCTGATCCGATCGGGACGAGGCAACGACGAGGAGAGGCACGCCGCCAGGATACCAGTGGGCCCGATTACTCCCTACCTACCGGTAGGTAGTACGGTTGGCGCCATGTTCCGATCTCCACTTCTGGCCCTCGTCCTCGCCGCCGCGGTGACCCAGCTGGGCATCTTCGTCACGACCATCTGGCTGCACCGGACCCTGTCCCACAAGGCCGTCACCCTGAACCCGGGCATCACCATGTTCTTCCGCGTGGTGACCTGGATGACCACCGGCATCCGGCCCCGCCAGTGGGTGGCCGTCCATCGCAAGCACCACGCCCACGCCGACGAGGAGGGCGACCCGCACTCGCCGGTGCTGGAGGGCTTCAACCGGGTGCAGTTCGGCAACCTGTTCCTCTACAAGCGGGCCGCCGGCGACCCCGCCATCGTGGCCCGGTACGCCCGTGACCTGCCGCCCGACCGCTGGGACAAGATCCTGTTCGACCACGCCCTGCTGGGCCTGGGCATCGGCATCGTCGCCCTGTGCGTGATCCTTGGCCCGTGGCTGGGGCTCATGGCCTCGGTCATCCACGCCGTGTCCTACCTGCTGCTCAGCGGCGCGGTGAACGCCATCGGACATCGCTTCGGCCGCCAGCCCCACGACGGCACCCTGACCGGCAACTCGCAGTGGCTGGCCTTCCTCACTGCCGGTGAGGGCCTGCACAACAACCACCACGCCGCGCCCACGTCGGCCCGCCTGGCTCTCCAGCGGGGCGAGCTCGACCCCGGCTGGTGGGTGATCGCCTTCATGCAGCGCATGGGTTGGGCCAAGGTGCGCCACGAGCAACCCATCTTCACCCGCGCCGCCGCCTGACCCGGCGACGCTGACCTGACGCGCTGAGGGGCCGGTCACGGCCGGCCCGGCGCGGGCGGCAGGACTACCGTCGCGGGATGGACATCCTTGCCGCAGTGTTCGTCGAGGGCATCGAGCAGCGCCAGGTCCCGGGTCCGTCGACCCGGATCGACCTGACCGGCATCATGTTCTCGCTGGTCGCCCCCTCTCCCCCGCCCATCTCGCTGTCTCCCCACCTCGTGGTCCTGGTGCGGTGTCCCCCGGGCGAGACGGGCCCGGCCACCCTGGAAGTCGAGTTCTTCGACGGCGCCGGGGCCCAGGTGGCCCGCAGCGTGCAGCCCGTGAACGTCGAGCCGGGCCGGTTCGGGCGCCTGCTGGTGAAAGGCGACCTCACCTACGAGGACTACGGCACCATCGAGGCCCACTGCCGGATCGTGGCCGGAGGCACCGATCAGCCCCGCGGCGTGGTCGTCCCTCTCACCCTCCTGCGCGCACCGTGAGCGACGACGGGGGGTCGCCCCCCGTGGCGTTCGCCGCCGCCATGTCCCAGCACCCCGACGCGGCAACCGCCACCGGGGAGGTCATCGGACAGGTCATGGAGGCTCTGGCCCCAACCGGCCGGCCGCCCGAGCTGGCCCTGCTCTTCGTGACCCCGCCGCACGTGGAGGCACTGGCCGATGCCGCCGCCGCCGTCACCGCCGCCCTGGCCCCGGGCACCCTCCTCGGCGTCACCGCGGTGTCGGTGGTCGGAGGTCCCCACGAGGTCGAGCGGGGCCCGGCAGTGTCACTGTGGGCCGGCCACACCGGGCAGGTGACGCCGTTCCACCTGAGTGTCGTGTCCAGTCCCGACGGCCCCACCTTCACGGGTTGGCCCGAGGTGATCCCCGAGGACTCCCCCGCCCTGCTGTTGCTGGCCGACCCGTTCTCGTTCCCGGTCGACGCTCTCCTCGAGCGCCTCGACCAGGACCAACCGGGGCTGGCGGTGGTCGGCGGCCTGGCCTCGGCGGGCCGGGCTCCGGGTGGCAACCGTCTGGTGGTAGACGACAGGGTCTTCACCGACGGGGCAGTGGGGGCGTTTCTCGGCGCCGGCGTGGAGGTGGCCACCATTGTGTCCCAGGGATGCCGGCCCGTGGGCACACCGCTCGTCGTCACCCGGGCCGAGGGCAACGTGGTGTACGAGCTGGCCGGACGCCCGGCGCTGGAGCGCCTCCAGGAGGTGGCGGCCACCCTGTCCGAGGACGACCGCCGCCTCATGTCGGAGCTGGTGCAGCTGGGCCGGGTCATCGACGAGACCAAGTTGGACTTCGACCGGGGTGACTTCCTCGTGCGCACCGTCGTGGGGGCCGATCCCGAGGTGGGTGCCCTCGCCGTGGGTGCGGTGGTCGACGTGGGATCGACCACGCAGTTCCAGGTCCGCGACGCCCAAACGGCCGACGAGGACCTCCGTCACCTGGTGGGTGACCGCAGCGCCGACGGAGCGCTGCTGTTCACGTGCAACGGTCGGGGTCGCAACCTGTTCGGCACCCCCGACCACGACGCCGGCATCATCTCCGCCCACCTCGACGGTGCGCCGCTGGCAGGCATGTTCTGCGCCGGTGAGATCGGTCCCATCGGCGGCCACAGCTTCCTCCACGGGTTCACCGCATCGGTCGTGTTGTTCTCGGTGCCGCGGCCGTGACGCCGGACGACCCCCTGATCGAGCCCATCGAGCGGAGGAGAGGCATCGACGGCGGGCCCTGCGTGCGTCAGACTCTGCGCATGCGTCGCCGGTGGCCCGCCCGTTCCCTGGCCGGCGCCTTGACCCGCGTCGCAGACGACGTCACCTACCGCCGGGCGCGGTCGGGGGCCCTGGAGCTGCCGTCGTGAGCGACTGGGGTGCCATCAACGGCGAGGTCGTGGTCGTCGACGACGTGGCGCCGGCGTTCGCCGCGCAGGTCATCGAGGCCTTCCGCAGCCGTCCCAACGAAGGCTTCTCCCTCATGCTGTCGGGCGGTTCCACGGCGGTGAGCTGCTACGAGCAGTTGGCCGCCCAGGGAGCCAACCAGATCGACTGGTGGCAAGTCGACGTCTACTGGGGCGACGAGCGCTGTGTGCCGCCGGATGACCCCGCCTCCAACGAGCGCCTGGTCCGCCAAGCTCTGCTCGAGCGGGTGGGGGCTGCCAACGCCGTGTACCCCATGCGCTGCGAGGACGGTCCCGACCCCTACCAGCAGCGCATCGCCCAGGCCGGTCGCCTCGACCTGGTGCACCTGGGCCTGGGCCCCGACGGCCACACCGCCTCGCTGTTCCCCGACTCCGATGCCCTCGACGCCGATCCCGGACGGCTCGTGGTGATGAACAGCGATCCCAAGGGGAACAACCCCCATCCCCGTATGACGCTCACCTATTCGGGGATCGCCCGGGCCCGCCTGGTGGTGTTCACCGTGGCCGGCGAGGAGAAGCGGGCGGCGTTCGCCGGGATCTGTGGCGGCGACCCGAGCCTCCCCGCCTCGCGGGTCACCGCCGACCGCATCGTCTGGCTCGTCGACCGCGCCGCCGCCGGCCGCTAGGGCGAAGGGGCCGGGTCGCCGGCGACACACGGCTGGTTGACCGTGCCGAAGGCGTTCGCCGACCAGGTGTTGGTGCCGCAGGCGGGTGCGGTGTTGCCGTCGAAGCCGTCGAACTCACCGTTGCCGTGGGCCCGGTTGGCGGTGATGGTGTTGGCCGGCGGCCCCTCATTGGCGGCGCCGCCGGCGTCGATGGACACCCCGTGGGTGGTGTTGTTGTCGGCCACGTTGTCGGTGATGGTGTTGTGGGCGGGCACCACCGACGGGGGAACGGCGAACAAGCGGATGCCACAGCCGCGACCGCTGGTGCCGTTGTCATGGCTCATGTTGGCGGAGATCACGTTGTACTCGTTGGCCGGGCTGCCGACGCAGCCGGTGTCGGGGTGGACACACGTGCCCAGCACGACGATGCCGTCGGCGCCGCTGCCCGTGACCGTGTTGTCGGTGACGCTGTTCCTGTCCGCCCCGGGGCCTTCGATGCGGATGCCCATGGTTTGCCGGGCGGCCCGGGGATCGCCGGGCAACATGTTGTTGTCGGTCACCACGTTGTCGCTGATCACATTGGCAGTGGCCGCCTCCACCAACGAGATCCCGCTGTAGGGCCCGTTTCGCAGCACGGTGTTGGCCTGGATGCGGTTGTCGGCCGAGCCGGTGATGACGATGCCGTCACCGAAGTCGCCGTCGCGGGTCCCCACGTTGTCGGCCACGGTGAGGTTGGCCACCAGGTTGGCCGATCCACCGGTGATGGCCACCCCCGCCCCGAACCGGGTCACCGTCCCGTTCTGCACGGTGGAGCCGGTGACGTGGCGGAACAGGATGCCCGGGCCGTCCATGGCGCCGGGGCCCGTGCCCGAGACGCTGAACCCGCCCAGATCCAGGGTGACGTTGTCGGCGGCGATGATCAGGCCCGGCCCCGTGTCACAGGCGAGGTCGCCGTCGAGCGTCGTGTCGACGGTGATCTCCTGGCCGCAGACGACGACAGCCGCGGGAGTCGTGCCGGTCCCGGCACCAATGTCGGCTCCCGCCATGTGCGACCCCACCCCTGTCAGTTCGACGCCCGATGTCAGGGGCCGAACCTAGCCCAGCGGGCGGCGGCGGGAAAGGCCTCCCGTCACTGCGGTGGCCGCTCCACCTGCTCGCGGGTGTCGGGCACCTGGTAGGTCTGTTCGGGCGCCATGATCCAGTCCGGGAGCGACCCGACCAGGTCGTCCAGGAGGTCGTGGCGCGACTCGACCAGCAGCATCCGTGACGACGAATCGTCGACGACCACGGTGTCGGCCAGCGCCCGCACTCTCTCCACGTCAGCCTCGGGCTTGGGGCCTTCCCCGCGGTAGCGAAGGACGAACCTGGCACGCACGGCGCCCTCCCTATTTCGGATGAGGCATGCCGTGGCCCTCGAACGTGGGACCGACGCCGAGGGGCTGGGCGGTGGCCAAGATGGCGGCCACCATGGCCGCCGACCGGGAGGCGTTGCGCCTCGTGGCCAGGATCTTGGGGGTCAGGGCCCGGGCCGCCGCCCCCACCACCGCCGGACAGGCCATGGACGTGCCGCTCATCTCCTCGTAGCCACCCGGCACGGTGGACATGATCCCCAACCCGGGTCCGGTCAGGTCTACCTGGGGGCCGACGTTGGAGAAGGCGGTGATGAAGTTGGCCTTGTCGGTGCCGTAGGGGGCGGCAACGTCGCCGCTCTCGGTCGCCGCCGACGGGAAGGTGCCCTTGCGGCCCATGGCCGACACCGCCATGGCCATCTCGTCGAAGGCGGGGAAGCTCACCGGCTTCCGACCGTCGTTGCCGGCGGCGATGATGCACAGGCTCCCGCCGGTGCGGGCGTCCTCGACGGCAGCGGTGAGCACCGGATCGGCCTGGCCCCCGCCCAGGCTCATGTTGATGAGGTCGCACTTGTCGGTGACGGCCTGGTCGATGGCCTTGGCGATGGCGAAGCTGGACGCGCTGCCGGTGCCCTGGCCGAACACCCGGTAGGCCCGCAGGGTCACTCCCGGCGCCACACCCCGCAGGCCGGTGGGCGGGGTGCCGCGGGCGGCGATGATCCCGGCCACATGGGTGCCGTGATGGACACCGTTGTCGCCGAAGTCGGTCGGGTCCTCGCCGGGGACGGTGTTGGCGCCGCCGGCGACAATCAGGTCGCGGTGAGCGGCCACGCCGGTGTCGACGACGGCAACGGTGACCCCGGAGCCGGCGGTCTCGGGGGAGCTGGGGTAGAAGTAGCGCAACCCGTCGGTGTAGGCCATGTCGAGGGGGCTGACGGTGACGGTGGCGCCGGACCTGGCGGTGAAGTTCTTCTTGATGAGGCTCCAGTAGCCGCCGGGCGGGTAGACGTACATCCGCTGGAGCTTGATGGTCGACGCGCCCAACGCCAGGTTGACCCGCCCGGTGGCGTCGGTGACGCCCTGGGCGCCGGTGCGGCCGTTGAAATCGACGAAGGCCACGACGGTGGCCCCGGCCACCGGTGCCTTGTCGTGCTTGGACACGATGTTCAACGTGATGGACCCCGCGGCGGCCGCGCCGCCGGCCACGGCCGGACGACTCTCCACGTGCGGGATCGGGGCGAGGGCCGGCGTGTAGTAGACGACGGGGACCACCCGTAGGCCGGGCCGCAGTGACCGCAGGGCGAGGGCTGATGCCGGCGACAGCTCTACCAGCTTGGCCCCGTTGGGACCGATCGAGTCGATCACCTTCAGCGGGATCCGGCGACCGTCGATGCGGACGCCTCGATCAGCCGCCGCCTCGTCGGTGCCGACCAGCACCTCCCTCGCCTGGGTGTCGGCAACGGTGGAGCCGGCCCGCAGTCCTCGGGGGGGAAGCAGCACGTACTGGTCGGTCTCGGTTGCCTTCGCCATGAAGTCGCCTTTCGCCAGGGACCCCCACACGTCCTCCGGAGGCTGCCGCAACTGTCGCGCACCGGTGACGGGGGCGCCAGGGGCCTGGCCCGGTCGTCGAGCGTCAGGCCACGCCGGCGAAGCGCAGGAGGTCGACGACGGTGAACCGGCCCGGCTCGGCGCTCGGCAGGGTCGGGGCCCAGTCCGGTGCGGCGCGCAGGAACGACGACGGGTCGCCGGCGAGCAGGCCCACGAACACCTCGGCGACGATGGTGGCCCCCGTCGGGCCCAGGCGACGCCCTTCGGTCACCACCTCGGCCTCGCGCAGCAGGTAGTACCACAGAGGCGTCGGTGCGGTGAGGTCCAGCCCGGCGTCGGCCACCCCCGTCCCCATGGCCGTCGCCACCGCCTCTCCCGAAGGCAGGCCGAGGGCCCTTCCCCGGAGCAGGTCGAGCAGGGCCAGCGGGCGGCGGGCGGCATCGAGCACCGGCGCCAGCTGGGCCATGGGCCCCGTGACCTTGGTGTCGATGCGGCGACTGAGCTGCGGCGCCGAACCACCGATGGCGAAGAACAGGCTCCAGTCGATCGTCCACGTCTTCGGCAACGGCCTGAAGCCGCCGAGGTGCTGCAGGGGGTTCGGGTCGAACGAGGGCAGGAAGATGTGGATGGGGTCCAGGGTGGCGTTGAGCTGGTAGGCGGACCGCACCTGGCTGTGGCCGAACCGGAAGGCGGCGGCCGAGAACTCGACGGGCATGAACGGGTCCTGCTTCCACCGGAAGAACCGGAGCTGGGCGTGACGCGCGCCGGTGGCCGCGTCGGTGACGAGAGCTCGGTCGAGGACCTCCGATCCCACCAGGGGGCGGAGATAGTCCTCGATCACCATCCACTGGTAGTGCCAGCGGGTCAGACGCTGCGCCTCGTCGAACAGCTCGGCCCCGGGGAGGAACTGGTCGCGCAGATGGTCGACGACGGCGTTGTGGAAGCGCAGGAAGGCCAGGGTCAGCTGGGAGATGATCACGTGGAGGTCGTTGCGGGGATCGCCGATAAGGGCGCGGCCCTGCTGGTTGCGAGGCAGGTCGGTGGGCTCGTCGTGGGGCCCGGTGTTGTGACCGATCAACAGCTTGACCGGGTCCTCCTGGTCGTAGAGCCAGGGACTGTCAGCAGGACCGGCGCCGTAGAGGGAGTCGAGGTCGAAGCGCGGGGTCCGGAACGACACCAGGGCGTCGGGGTCGTTGCGGCGCTCCAGGCTGGAGACGGGGTCGAAGGTGATGTCGTGGTCGACGAACTGGCCCAGGTAGGTGTGCCCGGCGGGCAGGTCGGGGTTCTCCCCGGGTTGGATGGCTCCGGCGGCCGCAGCGGCCGGCTCGGTCTCGCTCTTGGTGCCCTCGGCATCGCCGACACCGGTCAGCGTCGGGATGGGGAACGGGCCCATCGAGTCGGCCAGGGCGCGGAGGCTCTCGTCGCTCGGCGACAGCGGCCGCAGGTGGCGGAACATGCGGCCGTAGCGCCCGCGCGCCACGCTCGACCGGGGCACCCGAGCCAGGCCGCGAGGGGTGCTCGCCCCGTGGTTGGGCAGCGATTCGACGGGGACCCTCGGCTCCGCGCTCGCACCGTCATCGACCATGTCCGACCCGCCTTTCCTCGCTCCTGGCGTCAACCTAGTGGCGTCGTCGATCACCCCGCGGCCGAAGAGGTCGGTGTCCCCCGGAACAGCTCGGGTGGGACCTGGGCGACGGTGCACGACAGGAGCAACCGGCCGGGAACCGACACGGCCTGGGTGACGCACGGGAGCAAGGGGAGCTTGGGCAGGGTGACGGCCGGGAACCGGACCCCGCCGGCGGACAGTTGTAGGACGCCGTTGGCCACGCGCGCCGACACCGCCGCCTTCACCCCCGCCACGGTGACCCCGATCGTCCCCGCCCCGAGCACGACGGGAAGGCCGTCGAGGGCCCGCCGCAGGTCGGCCTGGGTGACCTCGCCGACGGCCAGGCCGCGGCCGACGGTCGTGATGTCGACCTGGCGGTCGACGACCAGGCGGTTGCGGTCGATGTGCACGTCGTGCAGGTCGACCGCCACCCTGGTGAGGCGCAGGCCCTTGACCTGGATGCCGGCGACCGATGCCTTCACCCCCGCCACGTTCCCGGTGAGGCCGAGCCGGGCGAGGAAGGGGAACGAGTCGATGTGGACGCTGACGGCGTCGGCGGACACCCCGTCGGCCGACGACACCGCTTGTCGGACACGCCGCTCGAGTTGGCCCTCGATGGCCCGCCGGGCGGCCACGTCGGCGGCCACCAGCAGGCACGCCACTACCAGGAGGAGGACGAGCTTGCGCACACCGTCACCTCCACCGCTGGGCCCGAGCGGCCCTCTGAGCGGGGAATAGGGCCCGGCCCGGCGACTCGTCGTCCATGAGAGCCCGAAGGTACCCCCGGGGCCGACGCGCCCGAGGTCGCGGGGCGGGGCATAGGGTGGCACCGTGGTCCCCACCGATGTGTCGGCCGCTTCCCTCCCCGACCTCCTCGCCGCCGCCTCCGATCGGCGCCGGCGGGCGCACGGGTCCCGGGTCACCTGGTCGCCGAAGGTCTTCGTCCCCCTGACCCGCCTGTGCCGGGACCGTTGTGGCTACTGCACCTTCGCCACCGCTCCCGCCCGCGTCGAGGCGCCGTTCCTCTCCCTCGACCAGGTGCTGGCCATCGCCCGGGACGGGGTGGTGGCCGGCTGCCACGAGGCGCTGTTCACGTTGGGCGAGTACCCCGAACAGCGCTGGCCCGCCGCCCGCCAGTGGCTCGACCAGGCCGGGTTCGAGTCCACCGTCGACTACCTCGTCGCCGCCTGCCGGGTCGTGGTCGAGGAGACGGGGCTGCTGCCCCACGCCAATGCCGGTGCCCTCGGGGCGGCCGACCTGGAGCGCCTGCGGGCGGTGGCCGTCTCCCAGGGGATGATGATCGAGTCGCTCAACCCCGGGCTGGCCTGCCACGTGGGCTCCCCCGACAAGACGCCGCAACGCCGCCTGGCCACCCTCGAGGCCGCCGGCGAGCTGGCCATCGCCTTCACCACCGGCATCCTGGTGGGCATCGGCGAGTCCCGGGCCGACCGCATCGAGGCCCTCGAGGCCATCGCCGCCAGTCATCGCCGCCACGGTCACGTGCAGGAGGTGATCGTGCAGAACTTCCTGCCCAAGGCGGGCACGTCCATGCACGCCGCCCAGCCCTGCCCCCCCGACGAGTACCTCTGGACCGTCGCCGCCGCCCGCGTCGTGCTCCCCGACGACATCCATCTGCAGGCGCCGCCCAACCTGTCCGACGACTTCGGGCGCCTGCTCGACGCCGGCATCGACGACTGGGGAGGGGTCTCGCCCGTCACCCCCGACCACGTCAACCCCGAGAGGGCATGGCCGGCGGTGCAACGGCTGCGCCAGGTCACCGAGGCCCGGGGCCGCACCCTGGCGCCGCGACTGACCGCCTATCCCGAGGTGGTGCAGGCCCCGGAACGGTGGCTCGACCCGGCCCTGCGCCCGCTGGTGCTCGATCGTTCCGACGCCGAGGGCCTGGCCCGCGATGACGCCTGGTACTCGGGGGCGGAGGTGGAGCCGCCCCCGGTGTTGTCCGGTCGCCGCCCGCCGGGCCCCAGCGCCCTCATGGCCGCCCTGGCACCGGCCGAGACCCGGGGGCCGGTGGGTGACGTGCTGGCCGCCGTCATGGCCGGCCACGAGATCGGAGAGGACGACATCGTCACCCTCTTCGCCGCCCGGGGCGCGGAGGTGGAGGCGGTGGCCGAGGTGGCCGACGACCTGCGGCGGCGGGCAGTGGGCGACGTGGTCACGTGGGTGTCCAACCGCAACATCAACTACACCAACGTGTGCACGTTCAAGTGCCGCTTCTGTGCGTTCTCCAAGGGCCCGCTGTCGCTGAACCTGCGGGGCCAGCCCTATCTGCTGGGTGTCGACGAGATCCAGCGCCGGGTGGCCGAGGCATGGGACGCCGGCGCCACCGAGGTGTGCCTCCAGGGCGGGATCCACCCCAGCTTCGACGGCGACTACTACATCGACGTCTGCCGGGCGGTGAAAGAAGCCGCTCCCGACATCCACGTGCACGGGTTCACCGCCCTCGAGGTCACCGAGGGGGCGCGCCGGCTCGGCGAGCCACTGGGCGACTACCTGCTGCGGTTGGTCGACGCCGGCCTGCGCTCGCTGCCCGGGACGGCGGCGGAGATCCTCGACGACGAGGTGCGGGCCGTGCTGTGCCCCGACAAGATCGACACCGAGCAGTGGCTCGATGCCCACCGCACCGCTCACCGGGTGGGGCTGCGCTCCAACGTCACCATCATGTTCGGCGCCGTCGAGAACCCCCGGCACTGGGCCCGCCACCTGGTGCGCACGCGGGCCCTGCAGGTGGAGACGGGTGGGTTCACCGAGTTCGTGCCCCTGCCGTTCGTGCACATGGCCGCCCCCATCTACCTCCAGGGAAAGGCCCGGCGGGGACCGACGTTCCGCGAGGTCCTGTTGATGCACGCGGTGGCCCGCATCGCCTACCGCGACCTGATCCCCAACGTGCAGGCCTCGTGGGTCAAGGTGGGCGCCGCCGGCGCTCGCCAGATCCTCGCCGCCGGCGCCAACGACCTGGGCGGCACGCTGATGGACGAGAACATCTCCCGCGCCGCCGGCGCCACCCACGGCCAGCGCATGGACGAGGCCGCCTTCGCCGCCATCATCCCCGGCGATCGGGTCCTGGAGCAGCGCACCACGCTCTACGGCCGGGCGGTACCGGCCTGAGGGCCTACTCGGCGCCGTCGGAGGGGCGGGGGATTCCTTCGAGCAGGCGCTGGGACTGGGCGGCCACGAGGGCCTCGACCTGGTCGGGGCGCGTCCCCCGGGATCGGGCGCTGTGCAAGATCAACGACCGGGGCGACAGCACGCGCTGCTCGAACCACGACACGACGAACAGCAGGGAGAAGATGAGACCCAGCGACAGCGGGACGAACAGGACCTCCCAGGGTGACACGCCCTCCATCGTTCCCGACGAGGGCCCGGCGAAACAAGTGGGGCGGCCCGCCGGGGGCTGGGGCACCCCATGACCGAGCCGGGCCGCAAGCGCGCCCCCCGTCCCCGCAGCGGTGACCCCGTGCTCGACGCGCGCCTCGACGAGCTGCTCGACGCCGCTGGCGCCCGCCACGACCATGACCGCGACCAGCTCTTCGAGATCCTGGTGTCGGCCGTCGGCCTGGCCGGCGACGGGGTCGACCGTCTCGATCTCAAGATCACCAACTCCGCCCTCAAGGAGATGCGCCGGGCGTTCCGGGTGTTCGCCCCGTGGCGCGACGTCCCCAAGGTGACCATCTTCGGATCGGCCCGGACCCTGCCCGACGACCCGCTCTACAGCCAGACGCGCGACCTGGCCGGTGCCCTGGCCGGCGCCGGGTGGATGATCGTCACCGGCGCGGGGCCGGGCATCATGGCCGCCGGCAGCGAAGGCGCCGGCCCCGACCACTCCCTGGGCGTGAACATCCGCCTGCCCTTCGAGGGGCCCAACGACTTCATCGGCGACGACCGCAAGCACGTGGTCATGAAGTACTTCTTCACCCGCAAGCTCATGCTCATGAAGGAGTCAGCCGGCTTCGCCGTCCTCCCCGGAGGCTTCGGGACCCTGGACGAGACCTTCGAGCTGCTGACCCTGCTCCAGACGGGCAAGGCGGCTCCCACGCCGATCGTCCTCCTGGACGTGCCCGGCGGGAGCTACTGGCAGGCCTGGGAGCACTTCGTCGCCGCCGAGATGGTGGGCCGGGGTCTGGCCGGGGCCCACGACCTGCTTCTGTGCCGCAGCACCGACGACGTGACCACGGCGGTGAACGAGATCCTCGGCTTCTACCGCAACTACCACTCGATTCGCTGGGTGGGCTCCCGCCTGGTGGTGCGCCTGCGGGCGGCACCTTCCGCCGGCGAGCTGGCCGAGCTGAACCGTGAGTTCTCCGACATCTGCACCCGTGGCGGCATCGATGCCACCGGCCCTCTCGGCCCCGAGGTGAGCGACGGCGACCACCTCGACCTGGCCCGGGTCAGCCTGGAGTTCGACCGCATCAACCACGGCCGCCTCCGGGCCATGATCGACGCGCTGAACGGCCTGGCCTCGGCTCCTCCCCTCGCCTCTCCCCCGCCCGACAGAGCCCGGGCCGCCGCGGCCATGCCCGACGAGGTCTGACCGGACGACCGTGGCGGCCCGCTGAACCGCCAGCGGCTCAGGGTAGGCGGCCGGCCCTGTCGATGGCGCGCAGCGGCGGGACGGCGTCGATCACCCGGCTGAACGAGACCAGCTCCCCGGCCACGTTGAGGGCGACCACCACGACCAGGGCGAGCGTGCGCACGAGGGGCCGGGCCGCCACCACCAGGCCCAGGCCCAGCACCGCGCCGAGGGCGTTGGCGCCGGCGTCGCCGAGCATGAGGCGCTCGCGCAGGTCGTCGACGACCAGGCCCAGAGCCGCCCCCACCACCACGGCGGTGGCGTCGAGGCGCGCCCGCAGGCCGGCCACGGCCACGACCACGACGAAGGCGGCCCCGCCCACCTTGACCACCCGGCCGGGCGCCCGGTCGAACAGGTTGGCGGCGTTGGCGCACAAGGCGATGAGGGCGGCGTCGACCGCCAGGCGCAGCGGGGCACGGCCGAGCAGGGAGCCGGCCACGGCGACGGCCAGCACCGCCCCCCCGATGAGCTTGAGCGAGCCGGTGGTGAGCTGACCACGGGCCAGGGCCCCGAGATGGCCGCGGAAGCCCCGCTGGTCGGAGGTGCCGGCCACGTCGTCGAGGGCGCCCAAGAGAGCGAACCCGGTCACCGTCACCAGCAGCGCCAGCCGGGCCGGTGTCGTGCCCGGCGTGCCCACCCCGAACGCCCCGAGCGCCACCCGGCCCGCCTCGGCGACCATGGCCACCAGGGGCAGGAGCACGCCGGCGGCGGTGGGGACGGCACGGCCCCGCCAGTTGGTGGCGGTCAGCGCCGGCGCCGCGAAGATGGGCCGGCACGTCATCCAGGCCAGGCGGCCGACGACGATCCCGACGACCAGCGCCACCGCCAGACGGGTCACCGGCGGGCCCGGACCAAGCGGGGGGCCAGGGCCATCACGATGTCGCGGCCCTGGCCGGCACGATGGGCGAAGCCGGCGAGGGTGCGCCCGGTGTGGCGATGCTCGAGGGCGACGTCGATCTCGAGAACCCGGGCGCCGGCGCGCACGGCGTCGATGGTGAGCGCCGTCTCCATGCCGAACCGAGGGGCCAGGTCGACGCTGCGGAGCAGCGCGGCGGTCACCGCCCGTTGACCCGACAACGGTGCCCGGGCCCGGAACCCGCAGGCCCGGGCGATGCCCACCCCCGCCAGTGTCCGCACCAGTCCGAAGCCTCCCCGGCCGCCGGCGCCGGGCAGCACGGCCACGCTCATGTCGGCGTCGCCGTCGAGCACCGGCCCGAGAAGCATGTCGGCCCTGGCCGCGGTGGGGCCCACGTCGGCATCGACCAGCAGGTAGACGTCGGCGTGCGGGGTGGCCGCCACCCCCGCGGCGACGGCCCCTCCCTTGCCCAGGTTGCGGGGCAGGCGGATCACCTGCGCCCCCGCTGCGGCGGCGACCGTCGCCGTCTCGTCGGCCGACCCGTCGTCGATCACCATCACCGACTCCACCAGCGGGAGGGCGGCGAGGGCGGCGGCCGTGGTCCCGACGGTGTCAGCGCGGTCCTTGGCGGCCACCAGGGCGACCACCCGCACTCAGCCCGCCCCCGGGCGGCGCCGCAGCTCGGGGGCGCCCAGGCTCCACTGGCCGGCCAGGTACACAGCGGCGGCGGCCACGGTCGCGGCGGCGACGGCCAGAGCATCGGTGAGGCGCCGGCCCCCCGCCAGACGGTCGGCGACGAGGCGGGCGGCCACGCCCGCCACCAGCGCGCATCCCAGGCCCCGGCCCAGGGAGCCGAGGTCGACACAGCGACGGCCCACCTGGCGCGCCACCACGACGACCAGGGCCACCGCCCCCGCCGCCGTCACCGCCGAGTACACCGCGCCGAGGACCACGACCCGGTCGCTCCCCGACGCCAGGGCGAAGGTGACCAGCATGAGGGCCGACCCGGCGACTGCCACCGCGGCGTTCACCAGCGCGGGCGAGCGCATGTCGCCGTTGGCGTAGGAGGCCCGGGTGAACAGCTGGAAGCAGGCGTAGCCCAGCAGGCCGACGCCGTAGGCAGCCAGCACCCGGGCCACCAGCGCCACCCCGCCGGAGTCGAGCTGGCCGAAGCGCACCAGGGCCAGGGAAGGCCGGCCCACGGCGACGAGCAGGGCCGACGCCGGGGCCACGAGGAACACGATGGTGGCGGTGGCGCCGGACAGGCGCTCGGCGAAGGCACCCCACCGGCGGGCGGCGGCCTCGGTCACCAGGCGGGGGAACACCGCGGTGAGGGTGGGATGGGCGCCGACGGCAAAGGGGAGCAGGAAGACGGTGAAGGCGATCTGGTAGGCCACCACGCCGCCCTCCACCTGGTTGGCCAGCACCAGGGTGATGGCGACCAGCGCCTGGTTCAGGGCCAGGTAGGCGATGCCCCAGAGGCCGGGCCGGCCCAGGTGGCGCACACCGCTGTGGGCCGGGTTCCAGCGGGGCCGCAGCGAGAACCCGGCCCGCCACGCCCCGACGACCGTCACCAGGGTCATGGCCGCCACGCCCGCGGTGGTGCCCACTGCCAGGACCAGGCGCTGGGCGCCGGTGACGGCCAACCCGCCGGGGCCGTGAGGGTCCCCGCCGCCGATGGCCCAGAAGACCCCCATGGTGACCACCACGACCACGTTGTTGGCCACCGGGGCGAAGGCGGCGGCGGCAAAGCGGCGGGTGCCGTGGAGGAGGCCGGTGACCACCGCACCGACGGCGTACAGCAGGATCTGGGGCAGGAACACCAGCAGCAGGAACGACCCCAGGTGCACCTCCTGGGCTCGCACCGCCGGGTCGTCGACGGCCACCGTGAGCCCCCGCATGATCCAGGTGCGACCCACCATGGCCGCCACCGTCACCGTTCCGAGGACGACGAGGCCCAGGCCGAGGAGGGCACCCGCCACCTCCTCGGCCTCGTCGCCACGGTGGGCGTCGACCAGTCGGACGAAGGTCGGCACCAGCACCGACGAGAGCAGACCGGCGGCCAGCAGCTCGAACACGATGTTGGAGACCAGGTTGGCGGTCTGGTAGGTGTTGCCCAGGAACGTGGTGCCCAGGGCGGCGGCCACGGCCACCACCCGCAGCAGCCCGGTGAGGCGCGACGCCAGGTTGCCGGCGGTGATCTGGACGGTGTGACGGGCCAGGTCGGGGTCGACGGGCTCGGCCACGGCTCCCGGCCCGGCCTCGGCTCCCCGCTCGGCCTCGGCACGGGCGCGGTCGGCCCCGGGACCGGACCCGGCCAGGCTCACGGCTGGATGGCGGGCAGCAGGCGTTGGGCGCCGGGGCGGGCCACGCCGTAGTGGCCGGTGCGGGGCCCGGCCAGGTCTTCCAGGGCGAGCACGGTCGCGGCCTGGCCCATGGGCGACTCCAGGTCGTCGACGCTCGAAACTCGCGACGAGATGGCGTCGTCCTTGCGCACCAGCCCCACGAAGACCTCCCTCCCACCGGGGGTGTCCCTGCCCGATTCCGCCGTCACCAGGCGACCCTGCGACTGGCCCAGGTCGCGCGCCAGGGGCATGGCCACCACGTCGTCGCCCACGTCGGCGCCGGCGCCCGACACCAGCACGACCCGCAGGCCCGGGGGCAGCGCGCCATTGGCGGCGATGGTGGCGGTGGCCTGGTTGGGCGGTGCCTCGTAGGTGATGAAGCCGGCGCTGATCAGAGCGGCCAGGGCGGGGTTGGGGTTGGCATCGGGGCTGCCGGCCAGGGCCTCGGCCACCTTGGCCAGGGCCAGACGGCGCCCCACCTCGGGCCGGTCGACGCTCACGCCCAGAGCGGTGGCGACGGCCCGGATGTCGGCGTCGTTGTCCAGGCGCAGCTTGGCGGTGAGCCACAGCGTCCCCGCCATGGTGGCCTGGGAGCCGACGAGCGCCTGGCGCAGTTCGTCGACGGGCTTGCGGTCGATGCCGGTCACGCCCACCACCACCACCCCGACGCCCTTGAGGCGGCCGCTGACGAGTTGGTCGCGCGACTGGTCGGCGAAGTCGCGGATGACGCCGAGCTGGGTGTTGAGGCGGTTGTTCTCGGCCTGGGCGGCGTTCACCGACCGCCCGACGCTGGTGACGCGCTGGTTGAGGGCGTCGACGGTGACCCGGTCGACGACGGTGGAGCCCATGACGATGCCCACCGTCAGGGCGAGGAACACGGCGATGAGCGAAACCACGTGGTACCGGAGGTTGATCATGGTCAGCGGCCGAACAGGGTCTGCCAGGTGTCGTGCAGGCTGAGCGACAGGGCCCGCAGGAACACGTGCAGGGGCTGGGCCACGGCCACGATCACGAACATGGCCAGCAGGGCGGCGCCGACCAGCACGAGCAGGTCGCCCCGCCTGACCCGGCTCTGGTAGAGGCGGTTCACACCCTTGGCGTCGACCAGGATGGGGCCCACTTTCAGCCGCACGAGGAACGTCGAGGCCATCCCCTCGCGTCCCTTGTCGAGGAACTCGACCATGGACGCGTGGGTGCCCACGGCCACGATCAGCTCGGCCCGTTTCTCGTAGGCGAGGAGCATGGCCACGTCCTCGCTGGTACCGGTGACCTCGAACACGGTGTGGTCGAGACCGAGCCCGGTGAGACGGGTGGCGCCGGGAGCGTGGCCGCCGGGATAGGCGTGCACCACCAGCTGGGCTCCGCAGCGCAGGGCGTCGTCGGAGACCGAGTCGAAGTCGCCGATGATCACGTGGGGGTGGTGGCCGGCTTCGAGCAGGGCGTCGGCTCCCCCGTCCACACCTACCAGCACCGGCCGCACCTCGCGGATGTAGGAGCGCAGGGCGTTCAGGTCGTCGCGGTAGTCCATCCCCCGCACCACCACCAGCACGTGGCGACCGGCGATGTCGGTGGTGAGCTCGGGCAGCACCGGCGAGTCGGTGAGCAGGTGGTGCTCGCGCGCCAGGTACGACAGCGTGTTCTCGGCGAAACGACCAAGTTCGTCGCTCACCGACCGCTTGGCCGCCTCCAACTGGGCCTCGAGGGACTCGAGGGTGTGGCGTACCCCGGAGCCGACCAGGGTGGTGCCCACGTACACCCGGTCGTCGTCGATGCGGACCAGCTGCCCCTCGCGCACCGCCGCCATCACCTCGGGGCCCACGTCGTCGACCAGGGGGATGCCTGCCGCGGCCAGGAGGAGGGGGCCCACGTTGGGATACCGCCCGGAGATGGAACGGGCCGTGTTGACCACGGCACCGACCCTGGCCCGGATGAGCCCCTCGACGGCCAGGCGGTCGAGGTCCTCGTGGTCGATGACCGCCACCTCGCCGGGCGCCAGGCGCGTCAGCAGGACCTTGGTGCGCCGGTCGACGCGGGCCACCGCCACCAGGGTGGGACGGGCCACCGGCGTGGTCCCGCTCTGCGCCGGGACGGCAGCGCCGTCGACGGCGCGTCTGGCCATCATCGGCCCCGTTCCCGCCATGCCGTGGTCAGCAGCTCCTCGGCGTGGCCGTGGGCGGTGGTGCTCGACGGTTGCCCCGACAGCATGCGCGACAGCTCGACCACCCGGTCGCGCCCGTCGAGGGCGGCGGCCCGGGTGACGGTGCGCCCGGCCTGTTCGGCCTTGGTGACGGCAACCTGGCGGTCGGCGAAGGCAGCCACCTGGGGCAGGTGGGTCACTACCAGCACCTGGTGGTCGGCGGCCAGACCGGCCAGGGCCCGGCCCACGGCCAGGGCCGCTTCTCCTCCCACACCGGCGTCGAC
This sequence comes from Acidimicrobiaceae bacterium, assembly GCA_039649175.1. GTDB lineage: Bacteria > Actinomycetota > Acidimicrobiia > Acidimicrobiales > AC-14 > DATAQC01. Next base: position 1,199 of record JBBWZS010000085.1, on the reverse strand, counting down.
CTCGTCGAACACCAGCGTGGGCGGCGCATCGGTGAGCACCAGGCGGGCGGCGAGGCACGTCCGGGCCAGCTCGCCCCCGGACGCCACCTTGGCCAGCGGCAGGGCCGTCTCACCCGGGTTGGCCCCCAGCAGGAAGGTCACGTCGTCACCGGGATCGTCACCGACGGCCACCTCGAACCGGGCCCGGGCCATGGCCAGGTCGTGCAGGTGGGCCTCGACGGCGCCCGACAGGCGGGGCGCCGCCTGACGGCGGGCGCGCCCGACGGCAGCACCGGCGCTGGCCACGTCGGCGGCGGCCCGGTCCCGCTCGGCCTCGAGGGCGGCCACCTGTTGGCCGTGGCCCTGAAGCTCGGCCAGACGAGCCCGGGCTTCGGTTTCGTAGGCCATGACGTCTGACAGCTGTTCACCGTACTTGCGACAGAGCTCGCGCAGGAGTCGCCGTCGCTCGATGACCGTCTCCAGGCGCGCCGGGTCGAGGGAGATCGCCTCCGTCGCCGCCCGCAGGTCGGCGGCCGCCTCGGAGACGTCGGCGGTCGCCGCCCGCAGCCGCTCCTCGATGGAGGCGAAGGGGCGCAGCCCGCCCAGGGCGCCCACCGCCTGGCCCAGGCTGTCGCCGGCCCCGCCGTCGCCGGCCAGCGCCCGGTGAGCCACGGCTCCCGCCTGGCGGTAGGCCTCGGCCTGGCCGAGGAGGTCCTCCTCGGCGGCGAGGGCCTCGTCCTCGTCGGCGTCGACAACAGCGGCAGCGGCCAGCTCGTTGACCTGGAAGCCCAGCAGGTCGATCTCCCGGGCCCGGGCGCGTGAGTCGCCACCCGCGGCAGCAAGGGCGGCGCTTACCGCCGCCACTCGGGCCCGGGCCTCGACGAGGGGGCCGACGTCGACGGCCCCGAACCGGTCGAGGGCCTGGCGCTGCACCGACGCGGAGAGCAGTGAGTGGTGGCCGTGCTGGCCGTGGAGGTCGACCAGGCGCCGCCCGCGTTCGCCCAGCTCGGCGACGGTCGCCAGACGGCCGTCGATGTAGGCGCGCGACCGTCCCGCCCGGGGGACAGCGCGGGCCAGCACGCACTCGCCCTCGCCGTCGACGAAGCGTCCCTCCACCAGGGCCTCGGGCGAACCCGGCCGGACGAGGAGGGGATCGGCCCGGCCGCCCACCAGCAACTCGATGGCCTCGACGACGAGGGTCTTGCCCGCCCCTGTCTCTC
>JBBWZS010000068.1:0-9644 GCA_039649175.1 Acidimicrobiaceae bacterium | reverse complement strand
TCCGTCGTATCGCCCGTCTGGCCGCAGTGGGGCCCGGCGACCATGTGGTCGAGGTCGGCGCGGGCCTGGGGGCGCTCACCCTGGCACTGGCGGAGACGGGAGCGGCCGTCACCACCATCGAGATCGACCGCGGCCTGGTCCCCGTGCTGCGCCGTCTCGTGGAGCCCGCCGGGGTGACGGTGGTCGAGGCCGATGCCATGGCCCTGGACTGGAACGCCCTGTTGGGCGACAGGCAATGGGTGCTGGTGGCCAATCTGCCCTACAACGTGGCCACCCCGCTGATCGCCGACCTGCTCCGCGACGTGCCCTCCATCATGCGCATGCTGGTCATGGTGCAGCGCGAGGCGGGCGAGCGCCTGGCCGCCGGGCCCGGCGACGCGGGCTACGGCGGGGTGTCGGTGCGGGTGGCGTACTGGGCCGAGGTGTCGGTGGTGGGCCGGGTGCCGGCCAGTGTGTTCCTGCCCCGCCCCGACGTGGAGTCCGTCCTGGTCGAGGTGCGACGGCGATCCCAGCCGGCGTTGGGCGCCGACATCGACCGCGACCGGCTCTTCGGCCTCGTGTCGGCGGGCTTCGGCCAGCGCCGCAAGATGCTGCGCCGGTCATTGGCCGGGCTGGTCGACCCCGAGGCGTTCAGCGCCGCCGGGGTGCGGCCCGAGGCCAGGGCCGAGGAGCTCGACCTGGCCGCCTGGGGCCGCCTGGCCCGGTTCCCGCCACCGGGGTGATGCGGGGGCCGAGGTGAAGGCGAGAGGTGGTTCAGGCGCCGGCATCGCGGGACTCGGCCTCGATGCGGGCCAGGTTCTCGCGGATCGTGCCCACGTCGGCGTGGTCGGGCCCGAAGGCGGCCACCGCGGCGGCGAGGGCCTGTTCCAGGTGCCGGCGGGCGCCGGGCAGGTCACCCTGGTCCCGCAGGAGGCAGGCCAGATTGCTCAATCGGGTGGCCAGCCCGGGGTCGGCGGGCCAGTACGTGGCCTCGGCGATGGTGAGGGCCCGCTCGTAGTTCGCCCGGGCCCCGTCGAGGTCGCCCTGGTCCTGCAACACGCTGCCCAGGTTGTTGAGACAGGTGCCCACGTCGGCGTGGTGGGGACCGAACGCCGCTTCGGCCACCTCCACCGCCCGCTCGAGGTGCTGGCGTGCCCCGTCGAGGTCGCCGAGGGCGCCGAGCACGCTGCCCAGGTTGTTGAGAGCGGCGATCATGGCCACGGCGTCGTCGGCGCCGGAGCCGCCGGCTGCTCCCTCGGTAGCAGCACCCGTGAGGCTGACCACCCGCAGGGGGTTCACCGGAGGCTCGCTGACGAGGGCTCGGGGTTCGGCGTGCACATCGGACTTTCCTCTCGAGCTGCAACGGATCGGGACAGAGGGCGACGAGAAGGCGGCGGACGCAGAGAGGGCACCACCGCCGCAGCGCTGGTGCCCTCTCCTGCTCTGGTGTGACGGGCTTCGATCTAGGCGACTTCGACGGGCTGGGCGCCGATGAGCTCGGAGTTCAGGCTCGGCGAGCAACCGACGTCGGCCGACGACTGCTGCACGTAGTTGGCGGTGAAGACGGCACCTGTCACCAGGTTCCGGTCGTTGACGGCGACGATGTGGGCGTTCAGCCAGTTGGTGGCGGCGGTGGAGAAGGCCGACACGGCGGCGTTGAGGTCGGCCTGGGCTCCGGCCACGTCACCGCCGATGGTGTCCTGAGCGGCGATGAGAGCAGCAGCAGCGGTGGCCGCGGTGGCGGTGGCGTTGCTGAGCACGTCGCGCCTGGCGTTGGTGGTGTTCACGGCCGTGTTCAGGTTCGTCCTGGCCGTGTTGATCTGGCCGATCAGGGTGTTGAACGTGTTGGCCGTCGAGAGGCAGAAGGCGTCGCGGGCGGGCGTTGCCGCGTTGGCGGCCATGGGTGCGGCGAAGGCGAGGACGCCGCTGGCGAAGGCGGAGACCGCGAGGGTGGCGATGATCTTGCGCATGTGAACTTCTCCTTGTTCTGGTTGGTGGGTATTTGGTTCTGGGCTACTGGCTGTGCGATCAGCTGTGAAGGCCGAGTTTGGCGAGTTCGGTCCGGACCTGGGTCTCGATTTCCGCTGGAGTCACCGCCTTCGTCTGACCGTCGGGCGTCGGCGTCTGGAGCCTCGATATGACCCCGGTCAGCACCTCTTGCACCTGGATCGCGGTGGCCGCTGCGGCGGGGGTCGGCGGCGCCGGAGGCACCGTCACCTGGGCCGGAGTCGCCTGAGCCGGGGTGGTGTGGTGTACCCCGCCGCTGCCGCCCCCGCTGCTCACCAAGGTCACCGCCACCGCGCCGACCAGCACCATCGACACTGCGACCGCGAAGATCCAAGCCTTTGTCGTGTTCACAGAACCGCTCCCCGTCGGTAAGCGAGGATCCGGTGGTCCCGGGCTCGTGTGTCGCTTACTGACTCAAGTAGACACCCGAAGATGCCGACTGTCCTCGCCACAATTGATGAAATGTGGCCGAAATCGGCTGAACAATGGGAGCAGGCAGGAAGCGAGTGCTCAGTTCGTGTCGGGTCCTGTCCAGTCGGCGCCGCGGGCCATGGCCACGGCCAGTAGCTGGGAATTGACCCCCAGCTTGCGCAGCACGCCCCGGATCTGCGAGCGGACGGTGGCCAGCGTCACGTGCTCCTGGACGGCGATCTGTTCGGCCGTCGTCCCCCGCACCAGCCCGGCCAGCACCACCCGCTCCCGGCCGGTGAGGCCCTCGAACGGCTCCCGGGCGTCGACTTCGGCGTGGCGGTGGGCCCGCAGATCTTCGAGCAGACGGGCGCGAGCGGCGGCGCTGATCACCGTGTCGCCCCGCGCCGCATCGCGGACCTGGTCGGCCAAGCTCTCGAAGGGCTGCATCTTGGAGAAGATCCCCGCTGCTCCCGCTTCCAGAGCCTGGCCCAGCAGCACCGGATCGTCGCTCGCCGTCATGATCAACACGGCCGTCCCCGCCGTCACGAGTGGCCCGATATGGGAGATGCCAGAGCCGGCCCGTCCGAGGTGCAGGTCGAGCAGCACGACGTCGGGGTGCAGGTCGTCGGCCAGGGCAAGCACGGCGTCGAGATGCAGCCCGTCCGGCCCGGCCACCGTGACATCGTCGATCCCGCCGTCCCGGAAGGCGAGCACGAGCAACTCCGACAGCAGCTCGTGGTCCTCGACGATGAGGACCTTCGGGGGGACTACTGTCTCGCCGTCGCCGATCATCGAACTGGAGTGCCTTACTCCCGGGTCGTCGGGAGCGGCTGGGCCGGCACACCGGCCGGAGCCGCCCGGGGCGCTACTTGCCGGCGCGTCGCTGCCAGCGAGTGGCCTTCAGCATCTTCTTGTGCTTCTTCTTGCGCATCCGCTTGCGGCGCTTCTTGATCAGTGAGCCCATGTGTGGCCCACACGCTAGCCGGTCACCGGCGGGGGTCCTGCAGGCCGGGGTCGCAACCGGGCCGGCAGGACCCTAAGGTCGAAAGGCGTTTCGGGGGTGGTGTAATCGGTAGCACGGCAGCCTTTGGAGCTGTCCGGTTCAGGTTCGAGTCCTGACCCCCGAGCTCGACCGCGGCCGCGTGGCTAGCGGGGCACGGCCCGGATGGTGACCTCGACGGTCCCCCCCACGGTCGTGGTGGGGCGGGCGCAGGTGGGTGAGGTGGCGTCGGTCGCCGGGACCACGTGAAACACGACGTCGCCCTTGGACTCGTCGAGGCCCACCCGCGCCGCCTCCTGGCGGGCCAGGGCGGCGGCCTGGTCGACGGGGAGGCAGCTGGCGTCGGGGCCTTCGACCAGCTGGTCGGTGAGCCAGCGGGCCAGTGTCGCGTACGGCACCCCTTCGGCTGTCCCCTGATCGAGGCCGGCGACCAGCTCGACCTGCTTGGTGTCGGGATGCACGATGGGCGTGTAGCGAGCGGCGCCCGACGGGCACGCCGGGGGCCCGTCGGCGGGAGTGCCGTCGGCGTTTCGCAGCCCCGGACCCGGGTCGTCGGCGCGGACCCGGCTGGTCCATCCCGACAGCCCCAGTCGCCGGAGCTGGTCGCTCACCATGCGCCGCGCCTGGGCTTCACCCAGGCAAGCTGCGGCCAGACCCCGACTCACGTCGCCCAGCTCCCCCTCCAACTCGATCAGGGCCGTGTCCTGGCGGAAGGTCCGGGCCAGTGGTGTGAACCCTTTGCCGGGATCCTGTCCCTCGGGGATCACGCGCACCCCCCCGCCCGGGTTCACATAGGCCACGAGCGGCGGGGCGACGGTGCCCCGCTCCCTCAGCCACAGGGCGGCACAGTCGGCGACGGGGTCGCCGGTGCTGGCGTCGACGACCGAGTCACCGCACTGCACGGCGGTGGTGGTCTTCGGGTCGGTGCGCAGCGCCGCCCATCCGGCGGCGGCCGTAGATCCTGCGGCCACCACCACCACGGGCACCAGCCAACGCTTCCGGCGACGTCGTGGCGGTGGGAGACCGACCGTTGCATCCGGTGTGGCGGCGGTGATGTAGGCCATGAGGGCGTTCCTCTCGTCGGCGACGAGGGCCGGGGAGGGGCCGCCGGTGGGCGGACGCACGGAGCGCAGGTGCTCGATCTCGTCGGTCATGGCCGCAACCTCCCGTTTCTCGTCGTGTGGGTGTCACCCTCTTGTTGGCCGACCGGCTCCAGGTGTTCCCGGAGGTGGTGGCGGGCCCGGTGCAACCGGGAGCGGACGGTGCCCACGGGCACGCCCAGGGCGATGGCCACCTCGCGGTAGGTCAGGTCCTCCCAGGCGACGAGCAGGATCGTGTCGCGCTCCTCGGGGCGCATGGCCCCCAGCGCCGCCTGCACGGCCGGCCACACCGCCTCCGCGTCCAACCGGTCCAGAAGGCCGTCGTGAGCCGGATCCGGGGCGACGAGGCCCTCGTTGCCGGCCACGCCTGCCTCCATCCGGCGCTGTGCCGTCCACCGGCGTCGTTCGCCTCGCTGGTCCTGGCGGGCCACGTTGTTGGCTATCCCGTACAACCACGGCAGGGCGTCAGGCCGATCGAGCTGATAGGTCGCCCTGCGCTCGAAGGCGATGCGAAAGCACTCGCCGGTGAGCGAGTCGGCACCGTCGGCGCCGGTGCGGCGCTGGAGGAAGCGGTGGATGCTGGCGACGTGGCGGTCGAAGATGACGGCGAAGCGCGGCGGGTCGGCGCCGGAGGCACCGATCACCTCGGCGTCGGTCGGATCGGGGTTCATCGACTGCTCTTGGCCGCACTCACACAAGTGGTTCCACCCGGCTGCCTCCCGCGACGGGGTAGAAAGGAACGGTGAGGCAACGGCCAGTGTCGGCGGTGGTGATGGCCGCCGGGGCGGGGGCGCGGATGAAGTCGTCGCTGCCCAAGCCCCTGCACCCCCTGTGCGGCCGTCCCATGCTGTTGCATGTCGTCGACGCCCTCTCGCTGATGTTCGTCGACCGGGTGGTCGTGGTTGTGGGCCATGGCGCGGAGCGGGTGACCAAGACCCTCCAGGATGACGCCCCGCCCGACCTGGCCATCGATTTCGTCGAGCAGCACGTGGCCCGCGGCACCGGCGACGCCATCTCCGTGGCCCTGACGGCGTTCCCGGACGACGACGTGGACGACGGCGACATCATCGTGCTGCCCGGCGACGCGCCTCTGGTCAAGCCCGAGACGCTCCAGCACCTGGTCGACGAGCACCGGGCGGGTGATGCCGCGGCAACCGTGCTCACCGCCCGCCTCGACGACCCCACCGGCTACGGCCGCGTCGTCCGGGGCAAGGACGGGCGGGTGCAGCGCCTGGTCGAGGAGGGTGACGCCACCGAGTCCGAGCGTGAGATCGACGAGGTGGGCGTGTCGATGTACTGCTTCCGTCGCAGCCTGCTGGCTCCGGCCCTGCGCCGCCTGAGCCCGGAGAACGCCCTCGGGGAGTACTACCTCACCGATGTCGTCGAGGTCCTGTCCCGGGCCGGGCACCGGGTGGTGGCGGTGGTGGCCGACGACGCCATGGAGACGGTGGGCGTCAACGACCGGTTCCAGTTGGCGGTCGCCGAGACCGAGTTGCGCCGGCGCATCAACCGGGGGTGGATGAAGGCGGGGGTCACCATGGTCGACCCCGACCGCACCGTGGTCGACTCCGCGGTGCGCCTGGCTCCCGACACCACCCTTCTCCCCGGCACCCTGCTCCAGGGGCGCACGGTGGTGGGCCCCGGCGCCGTCCTCGGCCCCGGCGTCCGGCTGGTCGACTGCGCGGTGGGCGAGGGGGCCCGGATCGAGCACACCGTGGGGTACGACGCCGAGGTGGGCCCCGACTCGGTGGTCGGCCCCTTCGCCTTCCTCCGCCCCGGCAGCCACGTCGCCCAGGGAGTCACCACCGGTCCGTTCTACACTGCCGGTGCCGACGACGAGAGTGTGTGAACAACGCATGGAGCTGATCCCCAAGAGGCGGTTGCAGCTGTTCTCCGGACGCTCCAACCGTCCTCTGGCCGAGGCCATCGCCGCCCACCTCGACGTCGAGCTGGGAGAGGACAACCTGTCCGAGTTCGCCAGCGGCGAGGTGCACTGCCGCTTCGGGGAGTCCATCCGGGGCGCCGACGTGTTCGTGATCCAGACCCACTCCCGGCCGGTCAACGAGGCCATCATGGAGATGCTCATCATGATCGACGCCGCCAAGCGGGCGTCGGCCAAGCGCATCACCGCGGTGTGCCCCTACTACGGCTACTCCCGCCAGGATCGCAAGGCGTCGGGGCGCGAACCGATCACGGCCAAGCTCCTCGCCGACATGCTGGTGGTCGCGGGCGTCGACCGGGTGGTGAGCGTCGACCTGCACTCGGGCCAGATCCAGGGGTTCTTCGACGTGCCCGTCGACCACCTCACGGCTATGCCGGTGCTCACCAGGTACGTGATCGACAACATCGGGCGCGACGTGGTGATCGTGTCGCCCGACGCCGGGCGCACCAAGGTGGCCGAGCGGTTCGCCCAGTACGTCGACGCCGATGCCGCGTCGATCTGGAAGCGCCGCCGCCCCGACCGGGTCAACGAGGTCGAGGCTCTCCGGGTGATGGGTGAGGTCGAGGGCAGGGTATGCGTGCTGGTCGACGACATGATCGACACCGCCGGCACCATCTGCGCCGCCGCCACCCTCCTCACAGAGCACGGCGCCACCGACGTGTACGCCATGGCCACCCACGGCGTGCTGTCCGACCCCGCCATCGACCGGCTGAAGAACTCGGCCATCTCCAAGGTGGTGATCACCGATACCCTGCCGCTGCCTGCCGACCGCCACATCGACAAGATCGAGGTGCTGTCGGTGGCGTCGATCATCGCCGATGCCGTCGATGCCGTCTTCGAGGACTCGTCGGTGTCGGACATCTTCGGCGGTGAGAACCAGTCCTAGGCTGTCGAGCGGCCCCCGGGGCCTCGCCTAGACTGACCGACGTTCCCCCGTGGCACCGGCTAGGAGATCGCGCCCATGGAAGAGGTAGTCCTTACCGCTGAAGCGGGCCGTGTCACCGGCAGCGCCACCGCTCGGCGACTGCGGGGCGCAGGCCAGATCCCGGCCGTGCTCTACGGCCACGGCGTCGACCCCCAGCCTCTGGCCGTCGAGGGCAGGGCCCTGCGCCTGGCCCTCAACCACGAAGCGGGCCTCAACGCCTTGATCTCCCTCGACGTCGGCGGCGACCGCCACCTGGCCATGGCGCGCCAGCTCCAGGTCGACCCGGTCCGGGGAACGGTGTCCCACGTCGACTTCGTGATCGTGCGCCGCGACGAGGTCGTCACCGTCGAGGTGCCGGTGCGCCTCGAGGGTGAGGCCACGCTGGTCCACCGCGAGGACGGTCTGGTCGAGCAGCAGATCTTCTCCCTCACCGTTCACGCCACGCCGTCGGCCATCCCGAGCCACATCGAGGTCGACATCTCCGAGCTGGGCATCGGTGACGCCATCCGCGTGGGCGACCTGAAGCTGGCCGAAGGCGTCACCACCGACGTCGACCCCGAGGAGCCGATCGTCGCCGGTCAGGCCTCTCGTGTGTCGGCCGAGGTCGAGGCCGAAGAGGAGGCAGCCGAGGAGACGGCGGCGGCGGCTGAGTCCGCCGGTGCCCCTGGTGAGGGTTCGGGCAGCGGGGGTGCGGGCGGCGGGGGCGCGGCCGGCGGGGGCCGGGAGGGCTAGCACTGGCCCGAGAGCGGACTGGCACTCCCGCCGACCTCGTCGTCGTCGGGCTCGGCAACCCCGGACCGAGCTACGAGGGCACCCGCCACAACCTGGGCGCCGATGTGGTGTCGCTCCTGTCGGCCCGTTGGGACACGCCGCTGCGGTCGAGCAAGGAGCGCGCCCTGGTGGCCGAGGCCCATGTCGACGGGGAGTTGCTCGTGCTCGCCTTCCCGCAGACCTTCGTGAACCTCTCGGGCGAGTCGGCGGCGCGCCTCGTCCGCCGCTACGGCATCGCCGGCGACGTGGGCCGCCTCGTCGTCGTACACGACGAGATGGACCTGCCCGTCGGCCGGGTCAGGGTGAAAGAGGGCGGAGGCACGGCCGGCCACAACGGCCTCGAGTCGGTGCGGACCCATCTGCACTCGGGGAGCTTCGTCCGGGTCCGGATCGGCGTGGGTCGCCCGCCGGGGCGCATGGACTCGGCCGACTACGTCTTGCGACGTCCCCCCAAGCAGGAGCAGCTGGAGCTCGATGTCGCCATCGAGCAGGCGGCTGACGCCGTGGAGCTCATCCTGGCCGAAGGCCCCGCCGCCGCCATGAACCGGTTCAATGCCTAGGAATCTCAGAAATTCGTGGACAAGGCCTTGACCCGGCCCTAGGGGCCGTGTCCTACACTCTGTGAAGTGTCGGCGGGTGCGGGCGACCACCCGCCAGGTTGCCCCCCGCCGACATTCTCGCTGCGGCACGCCGGGACCAGGCGAAACCGGACTTCGCGTCGTCCCGGTACCCTCGCCTGGTGACCCTTCGGGACCTCCCGCCGCTGTTCCGCAACCACCCGTCCCTGCCGGGCCTGGTGGGCACCAGCCAGGCGGTGATCGCCGTGCCCGAGGCGGCCCGGGCCGTCACGGTCGCCGGCCTGGCCCATCTCTCGGCGCGCCATCCCATCGTGGTGGCGGTGCCCACCACCCCCGACGCCGAGCGCATGGCCCACGACCTCGGCGCCTTCCTCGGCCCGGGCAGCGCCGAGGTCTTCCCGGCGTGGGAGACATTGCCCTTCGAGCGGGTGAGTCCCAACGTAGAGACGATGGGCCGCCGCCTCCGCGTGCTGTGGCGGCTGCATGGGCCCGAGCGGCCCTCTGAGCGGGGTGGCAGCCCTGGCCGCGCCGCCCGGGTGATCGTGGCCCCGGTCAGGGCCCTGCTCCAGCGCCTCGGCCCCCACGTGGGCGACGTGGAGCCCATCGTGGTGCGGGCCGGAGACGTGGTGGACCCCATCGACCTGGTGGCCCGGCTGGTCAGCGTCGGGTACCGCAAGGAGTACGTGGTCGAGCACCGGGGTGAGGTGGCCCGGCGAGGCTCGATCGTCGACGTCTTCCCGTCCACCGCCGACGTCCCGGTGCGCATCGACCTGTGGGGCGACGAGGTCGACCGCCTCAGCGAGTTCTCGGTGACCGACCAGCGGTCGACCGAGGCCCTCGAGCGCGCCGAGATCTTTCCGTGCCGCGAGGTGTTGCCCACTCCCGAGGTGCGGGCCCGGGCCGCCGCCCTGGTGGGGGCCGAGCCCTGGGG
>JBBWZS010000061.1:0-25318 GCA_039649175.1 Acidimicrobiaceae bacterium | reverse complement strand
TCACTTCTGCTGGGAGGCAACTCATGGTCGGATTCATCATCGGGCTCATCCTCGTCGGGCTCATCGCCGGCGCTTTGGCTCGCCTGCTGGTGCCGGGGCGCGACCCCATGGGGATCGGGGCCACAATCGTGTTGGGAATCGTGGGCTCGTTCGTCGGAGGGTTCCTGGCCGACGTGCTGTTCCGCAACGATGCCAACGACCGGGGCCTGAGCCCGGCGGGCATCTTCGGTTCGGTGGTCGGCGCCGTCATCGTGCTGCTCATCTACAACGCCGTCACCCACCGTCGCTCGCGGGTGTGACGACTCGGCTGCCGTGGGTCGTCAGCTGACGGCAGCGACCAGGCCGGTGATGGCGGCGGCGATCACCAGCAGGGGCACAGCCAGGAGGGCGAGCCCGGTCAGGAACCAGAAGGTCGGAGCCAGGAGCTGGGCCAGCCGGGCCCACGAACCGGCCACGTCGCTGTAGTCACGGAAGGCGGCGTGCAGCGAACGGGCGGCGGGCAGCCACCCGGTCGGCCCCGTCCTCTGCTCCGGGACCGGGCCGGTCGCCACCGCTCCGTTCTGCGCTGAGCTGGTGAGGGGTGAGCCCAGGAGCTGGGCACCCCGTCTCGCCGTCACCCCGCTCAACTTGTCGGGGATCTCCAGCAGCCCCAGCAGCGCCAGGCGGACGTTGACCAACCACGCCGCCGGGGCCAGGCACAGGAGGGCCACCACCACCACGGCCGCCGCCTGCGACCCTGGTCGTCCGACCCGATGGCCCACGGTGGACCACCACAGGACGACGCCGGACGCGGCCGCGATCGCAGCGCCCAAGGCGAGCAGGCGGGCCAACCGGCGGATGGCCTGCTCGATGCGCATTCAGTGTCCGATCGGCGGCGCCCGGCGGGCCAGGGCGGGTGTCGGTCCCGACGCGGCATCGGCGAACCCGCTGAGGAGGTCGAGCAGGGCGTCGCCCGCGCTCCAGTGCGGGGCCCAGTCCAGCTCGCGCCGGGCCCGGGTGCAATCGAGCACGGGGACGTCGAGGGCGAGGTCGACCCACCCGGGGGGCGTGGGCTGCAGGCGCAGGCGCCAGGACACGTCGGCGCCGATCCGCAGGGCGAGCCTGGGAACGGGCACCGGGCGGGCGCCGAGGACCCGCCCCAGCTCGGCCGAGTCGAGCACCGGGTCGGCGGCCAGGTTGAAGGGGCCACGCACCTCGCTGGTGAGGGCCAGGCGACAGGCCTCGGCCACATCGACGGCGTGGACGGCCTGGAAGGCCAGGCGCGGCGTTCGTGGCACCACCGGGATGGCGCCGGGCCGAAGGAGTCGGGCCGGGAACCGGGAGCCGAGGAACAGGCGACGGATGTCGGCCGCCGACTCTCGCTTGAAGATCAGGGCCGGCCGCAGGCGGACGACCCGGACGGCGGGATGGGCGGCTTCGAAGTGGTCGAGGACACGCTCCACCTCGGCCTTGTGGCGCCCGTAGAAGCTGGACCTGGTGCCCTCGGTCGGCCACGTCTCGTCCACCGCCCGCTCCTTGGGCCCGGGGGAGTAGGCGCCAACCGACGACGCATAGACGACAGTGGGAACCCCGGCAGCGCCGGCGGCGGCGAACACGCGCTCGCTGCCGGCGACGTTGGTGGCCCGCATCACGTCGATGCGGTGCGACGGTTGGATGAGCCAGGCCAGGTGCACGACGGCATCGGCTCCGGCGAACACGCTTGCGAGATCGGCGCCCACCACGTCGGCCGCGACCCACTCGACCTTGCTCCATGGCCGGTCGGCGGGCGCCGGGCCATCGGGGACCCGGCGAGCCACACCGACGATGGAACCAACCGAGGAGTCCGTACCCAGGGCATCGAGCACGCTCGTCCCCAGGTTGCCGGTTGCCCCGGTGACGACGACCCGCACGCCCCGGGTTTACCCGCAATCGAGCGCCGGCCAACCTGGCCCCGGCCGCCCGTTCGAGGGCCGCTCCCACGTGTAAGCCGGGCACCAGGGGGTAGTTGATCGGCCATGGCGTCCTACGGCTACACCCTCTCGAGCGAAGAGCACCGTCCCGCCACCCTGGTGGCCAACGCCATCCGGGCCGAAGAGGCGGGCTTCGACTTCTTGACCATCTCCGACCACTTCCACCCGTGGATCAGCGCCCAGGGCCACAGCTCGTTCGTGTGGTCGGTCCTCGGCGCTGTTGCCGCCTCGACCGAGCGGGTCGGGGTGGGGGTGGGGGTCAACTGCCCGACGGTCCGCACCCACCCGGCCATCGTCGCCCACGCCGCGGCCACGACGTCGCTGCTGTTCGGCGACCGCTTCTTCCTCGGCGTCGGCACGGGCGAGGCGCTCAACGAACACGTCGTCGGCGTGCGCTGGCCCCCGCCGGAGGCCCGCTTGGCCATGCTGGAAGAAGCGGTGGAGGTCATGCGGTCACTGTGGACGGGCGAGACCGTCGACCATCAGGGCCGGTTCTACGAGGTCGACAACGCCAGGCTCTTCGACCCTCCCGACCAGGCCATCCCTGTCATCGTGTCCGCCTTCGGCCCCAAGGCGGCGGCCATGGCCGCCCGGCTGGGCGACGGGTACTGGGGCACCTCGCCGGACAAGGAGATCGTCGACCGCTTCTCCGACGCCGGGGGCCAGGGTCCCCGGTATGCCCAGATCGACCTGTGCTGGGGCACGGACGCGTCGGCGGCCCGCCAGATGGTCCACCGCATCTGGCCCAACGGCGCCATCAAGGGCCAGCTCTCCCAGGACCTGCCGACCTGGACCCACTTCGAGCAGGCGGCGGCCATGGTCACCGAGGACGACGCCACCGAGTCGATCCCGTGCGGGCCCGACGTCGACGCCGTCATGGCGTCGGTGCGCCAGTACCTCGATGCCGGTTACGACCACCTCCACTTCCACCAGATCGGCCCCGACCAGGAGGGCTTCTTGGGGTTCTGGAGCTCCGAGCTGCGCCCCGCCCTCGACGCCCTGTCGGGCTGAGCCGGTGCGCGTGCTCTGCGAGAGCCATCCCGCCTTCGCTGCCCACGACGCCGGCCCCGGCCACCCCGAATCCCCCGAGCGCCTCACCGCGGCCCTGGCCGGTGTCGACTCGTTGGGCCTGGGTGACGAGGTGGTGCGCGTCGAGCCGAGGCCGGCTACCGCCGAGGAGGTAGCCGTCGTGCATGACGCCGGCTTCGTCGATGCCCTCGCCCGGTTCTGCGCCGACGGCGGCGGCCGTATCGACGCCGACACCCGGGCCGGGAGCGAGTCGTGGCCGGCCGCGCTCTTGGCGGTGGGCGCCGGCCTCGACGCCGTGGCCCGTCTGCGCGACGGGCAGGCCGAGGCGGCGTTCTGCGCGGTGCGACCGCCCGGTCACCACGCCACACCCAGCCGGGCCATGGGCTTCTGCCTGTTGAACAGCCTCGCCGTCTGCGCCGGCTCCCTGGCCGCGGAGGGCGAGCGGGTGGTCATCGTCGACTGGGACGCCCACCATGGCAACGGCACCCAGGACGCCTTCTGGGACGACCCCCGGGTGCTCTACGTGTCGATGCACCAGTGGCCGCTGTACCCCGGCACCGGCCGCCTGACCGAGACCGGCGACGGGGAAGGGGCGGGGCTGACGATCAACCTCCCCCTGCCACCGGGCGCCACCGGCGACGTGTACGGCGCCGCCTTCGACGAGGTGGTGGCGCCGGCGGCCTTCTCCTTCGACCCCACCTGGGTGCTCGTGTCGGCCGGCTTCGACGCCCACCGGGCCTGCCCCCTCACCAGCCTCGGGCTGTCAGCCGGTGACTACAACGACCTGGGCCGGCGCTCGGCCGCGCTGGCCCCCCCGGGCTGCTGCGTGGCGTTCCTCGAGGGCGGCTACGACCTGGATGCGCTCGAAGGCTCCGTCGCCGCCTTCGTCGGCGCCCTGGCCGGCATCGACCACCGACCGGAGCCGCCCACCTCGGGCGGGCCGGGACGCGACGTCGTCGACGCCGCCGCCCGTCTGCGGGCAGGCTGAGGCCCGTCCGCCGACCATCCCGGCCCAGCCGCTCGCCGGGTGCTCTCGCCTGGCGTTGCGAGCCGGTGGGTACCCTCACAACTGTGATCCCCGATCGAATGAGCCCGCTCCTCGACGAGGTCCGGCCCCTGGCCGAGCGGTTTCACGCTGCCGGGCACCGGATCTACCTGGTGGGGGGCAGCGTCCGCGACGCCATCCTCGGCCGTCCCCTGGAGAAGATCGACCTCGATTTCACGACCGACGCCCGACCCGACGACATCCTGGCCGTGGTCGGCAGCTGGGCCGACGCGGTGTGGACCCAGGGCAAGCGGTTCGGCACCATCGGCGCCTCCCACGCCGGGCGCCACTACGAGATCACCACCCACCGGGCCGAGGCCTACTCGCCTGACTCGCGCAAGCCCGAGGTGGCCTTCGCCGACGTCGTGGAGGCAGACCTGTCCCGGCGCGACTTCACCGTCAACGCCATGGCCCTGGCGCTGCCCGACCTGGTGCTGGTCGACCCCTTCGGTGGTGTGGCCGACCTGGGCGAGCTGCGCCTGCGCACGCCGCTGGCGCCCGAGGACTCCTTCGGCGACGACCCTCTCCGCATGCTGCGGGCCGCCCGGTTCATCGCCGGCTACGGCCTGGTCCCCGACCCCGAGCTGGTGGCCGCCGTCAAGGCCATGCGGGGACGGATGGAGATCGTGTCGGCCGAGCGCATCCGCGTCGAGCTCGACAAGCTCCTGGTCGTCGACAAGCCGGGCCCGGGGCTGTGGTTCCTCGTGCAGACCGGGCTGGCCGAGGAGTTCCTGCCCGAGATCCCCGCCCTGGGTCTGGAGCAGGACCCCGTCCAGCGGCACAAGGACGTGCTGGCCCACACCATCGCCGTGGTCGACAAGACCAGCCCCGACCGCATCCTGCGCATGGCCGCCCTCCTGCACGACATCGGCAAGCCCAAGACCCGGTCCTTCGGCCCCAACGGCGTGTCGTTCCACCACCACGAGGTGGTGGGGGCCCGCATGGCCGAGGAGCGGCTCAAGGCCCTGCGCTACTCCCACGACGACATCGCCGCCATCCGGCGCCTGGTCGAGTTGCACCTGCGTTTCCACGGCTACGGCGACGAGGCGTGGACCGACACCGCGGTGCGGCGCTACGCCCGCGACGCCGGTCCCCTCCTGGACCGGCTCAACGAGCTCACCCGGTGCGACTGCACGACCCGCAACCGGGCCCGGGCGGCGGCGCTGTCGGCCCGGATGGACGACCTCGAGCGCAGGATCGCCGATTTGAAGACCCGCGAGGAGCTCGACGCCATCCGTCCCGATCTCGACGGCACCCAGATCATGGAACGCCTGGGCATCGGCCCCGGTCGGGCCGTCGGCGAGGCGCGCGAGTTCCTGCTCGACCTGCGCCTGGAAGAGGGGCCCCTCGGCGAGGAGGAAGCCGGCCGGCGCCTCGACGCCTGGTGGGCGGCTCGCCAGGCGCTCGGCTAGCGGCGCGCCCGGGCCCGCGCCGGCCGCACGCGTGCGGAAGATGCTGAAGCCGGGTGCCGTTCCGTCGTGACCTCAACGAAACCCGGATTTGCAATGCCCCCGTGAGCGATGGCGCCGACGGCACCAGCCGCCCCCACAGCTCAGGGAGGGAGTCGACCGGCGCAACGATGTGCCTATTCCTGCAGCCTCATCTCCCCGAGCCGGTTGCCATCCGCCGCAGGTGCGGCCTGGGGAGTATGACGGCCTTCTCGCACGAGCGCATCAGTAGACGCTACGTATATTCTGCCGTCCGCCATGACCTCCCTCTCGGCCCGCCCTGAAGCGTCGGCCGGGAGTGTCGGAGACGGGCTGCACCAGGCATGGGCGTCGCTCACGTTCCCCGAGGCCACGGTGTTGAGCCGCCTGTCGGTCTTCGCCGGGGGATGGACTCTCGACGCAGCCCGACAGGTGTGTGCCGACGAAGAACTCGATGTGGGCGAGATCACCGCTGCCCATGAGGCCCTGGTGGCCTGGTCGCTGATCGACGTCGACGCCGACACCACAACACGACATCGGATGGCCCAGACCACCCGGAGGGCAGCCCGGGCCAGCCTCGTCGAGGCGGGCGAGGCCGAGTCGCTGTCGCTGCGACACGCACAGTGGTGCCTGAGCCTCGTCGACGACGGATCGGCTGAGCCCGTCGCTCTGGCCGACGAAGCCTGGTTGCGCCGTGTCGATGCAGAACTGGACAACATCCGCGCCGCACTGGTGTGGGCGCGCGATGGCGGCGATGTCGAGGTCGGCATGGCACTGGTGTCGGCGCAGGTCAGGTGCTGGGGAGCACGGGGACACCTGAACGAGGCCCTCGATTGGGTGAACTGGGCGCTGGCCCAGGCCGGCGAGTCAACGTCGCTGGGGCTGCGCGCCACGCTCAGCCTGCGGGCGTCGTTGGTCCACTGTCGATTGGGCGACGTACAGGAAGGCATGGTGCTGGCCGAGCAGGCGGCGGCGCTGTTCCGGGCGATCGGCGCCCCGTGGAAAGCAGCCGACGCACGCCACTTCATGCTCTTCTACGGTCCCCCCCGGAGCGCCCTCAAGGCCTTTGACGACGGCATCCGGGCCGCACGGGCCGCAGGCGACGTGAGCCATCTGGCGTATCTGCTGCGCACGCGGGGCCAGGCGCTGTTCTTCTCCGGCCAGCTCGCTGCGGCCCGGTGCGATTTCGACGAATGCGTGCAACTCGGGCGTCGCCCGGGCTCCGACGGCATCTTGGTGCAGGGCCTGCTCGGCCTGGCCCGGGTCGATCTGGCCGTCGGGGCCCTGGCGGCCGCCGCCCGTGAGCTCGCCGACGGGTTGGCGCTGGCTCAACGGGCGGGGAACCACCCGAACCAGTCCATCGCCGTGGCCCTGACCGGCGAGCTGTGTCGCCTCCGCGGCGACTACAGCCGTGCCGCAGCCCTGCTGGCGCCGGCCGTCGAGGCGGATCGTTGCTCCGGCGAGACACTGGCGGTGGCGCGGGGCCAGCTGTTCGCCGGCCGCCTGGCCCAGACACGCGGTGAGTCTGGTGCCGCCCGGGCGCTGTTCGACGACGCCCTGGCTCTCGGGCGCTCAGCGAAGGCGCCGCCGTGGCACGAGGCTCGCTGTCTGCTCGGCTTCGCGGCGGCGGCGATGGGCCTGGCCGACATGGCCACGGCGCGGGAACTGGCCGAACAGGCCGGCATGGTCGCCGCCGCCAACGATGATCGCCAGGCCGCCGGCGAGTCCCTGCAACTCCTGGCCCGAGTGGGACGGGCCACCGGCGGCGACAGCGGCCAAGGGATCCAGCTGTGCCAACAGGCGCTCAGGCTCTACGACGCTGTCGGTGATCTGCCGGCGATCACGTCCTGCCTCGAGGACCTGGCGGCGCTGTTCGCCGACCGCAGCTGGAACGAATCTGCGGCTCGCCTTGTCGGCGCCGCTGAGGCACTGCGGGAGATGAACGGCTACGTGCGGCCTCCCGTCGACCAGGCCCTCTACGAACGCGTCGTCGCCGCGGTGGCCGACGCCCTCGGTGACGGTTGGGATCACGCCCGGATACAGGGTCGCACGCTGTCGCCGGCAGAGGCGGTGGCCACCGCCTGCGAGGACCGGGGACTCGGCGACTCCACGGCGAAGGGCCGAGCGGGACTGACCTCCGCCCAGCGGGAGGTGGTTCGCCTGGTGGCGAAGGGGATGACGAACGCTGAGACCGCCGCTCGCCTCTTCGTGTCGCCCCGGACCGTGGAAACCCATCTCGCCCACACCTACGCCAAGCTCGGCATCCATTCCCGCAGCGCCCTGCGCGGGTGGGTCGACCGTGAGGAGTGGATGGAGACCGCCGCAGATTCCTGATCTGGCGGGACGGCTAGGGCGCGCTCGTCGTCGGTGTGGTGTCGGTCGTCGGTGTCGTGTCGGTCGGTTGGCTGGTGTCGGTCGACTGCGAGTCGGTCGGCTGGGTGGTGTCGGTCGGGACCCTCTCGATGGTCGCCGTGTACGACCCGCTGTTGTCGTCGAACCCGGTGTCGTTGATGCCGAGGAACACCCGGCCGGCGACCGGTGCCACGACCGTGTAGGAGCTCCCGACGATGACCGGGTCGCCGCCCTCGCCGATCCTGCCCGTCATGGCGCCGTGGTTGGCATCGGCGATCAGGTTGAAGCGGTGGAGATCGGGGGCATCGGGCACGCCGTCGGGGCCGGCCACCAGCTCGGCCATGAACCCGACGTTGGTCATCAGGTGGACCTCACCGCTGGCAGTCACGTTCAGGGTGTCGCCCACGGCCACGTCGACGCCCGTGTCGGTCCACGCGTCGGTGCCGGACACGGCGACCGTGGTCACGTTGGGGTTCGGGGTGTCGCCCCCGCCCCCGCCCCCGCCCCCGCCACTGTCACGACCGAGGCTGAAGGCCAGCGCGGCGGCGGCGACCACGATGATGACCACCGCGCCGGCGATGGCCACCACCTTGCGCGATGGCCGGCGCCGCGCCGAGGCGGGCGGGGAGCCGTCACCACCCGGCGCCGCCCCCAACGGTGAAGGGTCGCCCCCGGTTGGCCCGGGCACCTCGGGCACCTCGGGCGCCACCACCGTGGCGGGCATCACCGGTGGGACGGCCGGAGGGGCGGGGACGGGAGCGGCCGCCGCCGGGGCAGCGTCGTCGGCGGCGGGACCGTGGATGCTCACGGTGACGCCATCGGACGGGGGGCGCGAGTCCTCGGCTTCGAGCACCAGCGGTGTGACCGGGACGCCGGCGGCGGCCTGGGCCGCCTGGAGCTGGCGCCCCAGCTCGGCGGCACTGGACTGTCGCTCGGCCGGGTCCTTGGCCATCGCCTGCTCGATGACCCGGCACACGGCGTCGGGGATCCCCGCCGGGCGAAGGTCGGGCACGGCCTCGGACGCCACCCGGGTCACGAGGGGCAGGTAGCTCTCGTCGGTGTCCCTGACGAACGCCGGTGTACCGGACAGGAGCGTGAAGAGGGTGGAGCCCAGCGAGTACAGGTCGGAGGCCACCGACGGCCGCTGGCCGGCCAGCACCTCGGGCGAGGCGTGGGCCAGGCTGGCGGTGATGCTGCCGGTGCGGGTCTCGGTGCGACCCTCCACCCGGGCGATGCCGAAGTCGCCCAGCTTGGTCTCGCCGAACCGGGAGACCAACACGTTCTCGGGCTTCACGTCCCGGTGGAGCACGCCCGCGGCATGGGCCGCGGCCAGCGCCCCGGCGAGGGCGACGCCGACGGCGGTGGCCTGGGCGACCGACATGGGTGAGGCCTGGATGCAATCGGCCAGCGTGCCGCCGCTGAGGTACTCCATGACGATGAAGGGTCGACCGTCGGTCGTCAGCCCCAGCTCGTGCACCATCACGATGTTGGGATGGCCGGAGAGGGCGCCGATGGCCAGGCACTCCCGTTCGAACCGGCCCACGGCCATGGCGTCGAGGGTGACGTCGATCACCTTGATGGCCACGTCCCGGTGGAAGCTCGCCTGCCAGGCCCGGTAGACCACGGCGAAGCCACCTCGGCCGATGGGGACGGGGTTGCTGTAGCCCCGGATCTCCAGGTCGGCTCGGCGTCGGGCGCCGCTGCCACCGGATCGGTTGTCGCCGGCGTCGGCTTCGTTGGTCATGTCATCCGGGCGGCGCCTACTCCTTGCGGGCCCGCATGATCAGGGTTCGGGGCACCCAGCCCGAAGAGGCCGGGGAGCCGGGATCGTCGTGCTGGTCGCTCCGTGGCTCGGGCTCGAGGATGGTGTCGACCCGGAAGTTGGCCCGCGTGAGCCCGACGAAGAGATCGGCGATGGTGTGGTGGTAGCCGAAGAGGGGCGCGTCGCCCGACGTGAGGTCGATCGGGGCGGCATCGAAGTAGGACCGCCGCACCATCAGCGGCTCCTCGTCGTCGACGAACATGTCGTGGGCAGGGTGAGGCACCGAGAAGACCAGCGGGCACCCGCCCTTGAGCACCCGGTGCACCTGTCGGAAGACCCGGTTCACGTCCTCCACCAGGCTGAGGGCGTAGACCGAGAACACCATGTCGACGGTGTCGGCCCGGGAGAAGGCCAGATCGGCCAGGTCGCCCTCGTGGAACTCCACGCGGACGCCGGCCTTGTCGGCCAGGCGCCGGGCCCGGGTGAGGTGCTCGTGGGAGAACTCGAGGCCGATGGACCGGGCACCCTGGGTGGCGAGGGCCACCGAGGCGACGCCGGAACCGCAACCGAGCTCGAGCACCCGCTTGTCGGCTACCTGGCCGAGGAGGCGAAGCTCGGCCTCGGTGGCGATGTCGGGCCCGTAGCGGACGACGTCGGCCGCCTCCGGATCGGTGACGGGTTGGCGGTTCCAGGACACGACACCAGACAGGGCCACGGGGAGATCTTGCCCCACGACGGCACCCCCCCGACGGATGAGCGCTGCCGTCGGGGGCCTACGTCCCCCCGACCACGGCCGGCTGCGTGCCCGAGGGCGATGACGCCAGGGCGGTGGAGGGGCCGAGGACGGCGGCGGCATCCGGGAGGGGGGCGCGCCGACGAGGCCCGGTGGGCTCGACGACGTGGTCGATCACGCCGTAGCGCAGGGCGGCTTCACCACGGAGGATGTAGTCACGGTCGATGTCGGTGGTGATGCGCTCGACGGACTGGCCTGTGCACTCGGCGAGGATGGCGATCATGAGGCGACGCATCTCGACCATCTCCCGGACGGCGATCTCCATGTCGGTGGACTGACCCTGGGCGCCGCCATGGGGCTGGTGGAGCAGGACCCGGCCGTTGGCCAGGAGGTGGCGCTTGCCCGGGGCCCCGGCGGCCAGGAGTACGGCGGCGGCGGAGGCGGCCTGGCCGACGCAGTAGGTGGCCACGTCGCAGGCCAGGTACTGCATGGTGTCGTGAATGGCGAACAGCGCCGTCATGTCCCCGCCGGGCGAGTTGATGTAGAGGGAGATGTCCTTGTCGGCGTCGGCCGACTGCAGGTGGAGCAACTGGGCCACCACCACGTTGGCCACGTTGTCGTCGATCTCGGTGCCGAGGAAGACCACCCGCTCGGCGAGGAGGCGGGAGTAGATGTCGAACGCCCGCTCACCTCGGGCGGTCTGTTCGATGACGGTCGGCACCAGCACGCTCATGGGTCTCTCCTTCGTGCAAGTAGTTGTTTGCACATCGTAGCCTGTGCAAGGATCTGTTTGCACGACACGGCAGGTCGACGACAGCGAAAGGCGCAGCGATGGACGAGACCCGAATCACCCGGACGGTGGAGCTCGACGCCGGGCCCGACGATGTGTGGCGGGCCATCGCCGAGCCCGAGCTGCTGGGTGAGTGGCTGGGATCGACCGTCGACCTCGACCTCCGGCCCGGGGGTGACGGCGTCATCGTGGAGTCCGACGGTGCGGTGCGCCGGGCGCGGGTCGACGAGGTCGAGCCCGCCCGCCGGCTGGCCCTGCGGTGGTGGCCCGACGACGGCAGCGGTCCGGAGTCGACGGTGGAGCTCGACCTGGAGCCTGTGGTCGGCGGCACCCGGGTCGTGGTCACCGAGACGCTGGCACCGGTGCCCGGCTCGGCCTCGGCGAGCGTGGCCGCCGACCGGTGGAACGTGCGCCTGCTCCTGCTGGGCTGCTGCGTGTTGCGAACCGGCTGCGTGCCCGAACGCAGTGCCGGCTGCGTGCCCGAACGCAGTACCAGCCTCGCCTGCGGGTGAGCGACGACGCCCTCGACGTCGTCTTCACCGCCCTGGGCGACCCCACCCGGCGCGGCCTGGTCGCCCGCCTGGTTCGCGACGGGCCCAACACCGCCACCGAGATGGCCCGCGACCTGCCCATGACGCGCCAGGCCGTCGTCCACCACCTGCAGGCCCTGGCTGAAGCCGGCCTGGTGGCCACCACGCGCGACGGTCGGGAGGTCCTCTACCGGGCGACGACCGAGCCCCTGGCCGACGCCGTGGCGTGGATGTTGGACGCCGGCGTCCGCTGGGACCGCCGCCTGGAACGGCTGCGCTCCCAGGTGGAGGGGCGCCCGGTCAGTCGCCGGCGATGAACTCCTCGACCAGCTGGTGGGCCTCGTCGTCGTGGTACTGGATGGGCGGCGACTTCATGAAGTAGGCCGAGGGTCCGAGCAGCGGGCCGCCGATGCCCCGTTCCAGGGCCACCTTGGCGCAGCGCACGGCGTCGATGATCACGCCGGCGGAGTTGGGCGAGTCCCAGACCTCGAGCTTCAGCTCGATGTTGAGAGGCACGTCGCCGAAGTTGCGGCCTTCGAGGCGGATGTAGGCCCACTTGCGGTCCTCGAGCCAGGGCACGTGGTCGCTCGGGCCGATGTGGACGTTCTCGGAGGCGATGCCGTTCTCGATCTGGCTGGTGACCGACTGGGTCTTGCTGATCTTCTTGGACATGAGGCGCTCGCGCTCGAGCATGTTCTTGAAGTCCATGTTGCCGCCCACGTTCAGCTGGTAGGTGCGGTCGAGGACGAGGCCCCGGTCTTCGAAGAGGCGACTGAGGATGCGGTGGACAATGGTGGCCCCGACCTGACTCTTGATGTCGTCACCCACGATGGGGACGCCGGCCTCGGTGAAGCGGGCCGCCCACTCGGGGTCGGAGGCGATGAACACGGGGATGGCGTTCACGAAGCCGACCCGCGCGTCGAGGCAGGCCTGGGCGTAGTGCTTCTGGGCCTCCTCGGAGCCGACCGGCAGGTAGGAGACCAGCACATCGGCCTTGCTGGTGCGCAGGACCTCGGCCACGTCGACGGCAGGGGCGGGCGACTCCTCGATGGTCTCGCGGTAGTAGCGGCCGAGCGAGTCGAGCGTGGGGCCGCGCATGACCTCGACACCGAGCTCGCCCACCGGAGCGAAGCGCACGGTGTTGTTCTGGCCCGAGAAGATGGCCTTGCCCACGTCGAGGCCGACCTTGGCAGCGTCGACGTCGAAGGCGGCGACGATCTCGACGTCACCCACGTGGTAACCCCCCAGGACGACGTGCATGAGGCCGGGCACCGAGTCGGCGGGGTCTGCCTGGCGGTAGTAGTCGAGGCCCTGCACCAGCGAGCTGGCACAGTTCCCGACGCCGGCGATGGCGACCCGGACCTTGGCGGCCCGGCCCTTCTGCGACGAGATGCTCACGTGGGTGATCCTTCCTGAAGTGAGGACAGTGGTGTCTCTCGGGGGTCCCGGCCCTGGTTCTCGGGCGGGTTGTTCTGAGGGTTGCGGCGTTCGATGGCGATCAGCTCGTCGAGCCAGGTGATGTCGCGCGCGGTCGTCTCGGCGCCGTGCTCGACCACCGAGCGGGTGAAGGTGTCCATGCCGTCGCGGCGACCCCGGAACGTGGTGCGGGCCCGGGCCAGCCGCTCGACGAGCTGGGCCCGGCGCCGCTCGAGGAGGCCGAGGCGCGCATCGGGGCGCAGGTGCCGGCAAAAGGCCAGACGGAGGGTGAAGGCGCGGTCGTCGTCGACCGGCTCGGACTCGAGGAGCTGTCCGAACAGCACGTCACCGGCGGGCGTGAGGCGGTACACCTTGCGGCCCCGGCCGGCCCTGGCGACGGGATGGCGGCCGGCGGCCCGACGGGCCCGGAAGGCGGCGACCTCGCCGGTGATGGAACCGGTCATGGGCACGGGCGGGACGGGGGGCTCCGGTTCGGCGGGGGCGACGGCGAGAGCGCCTTTGCGCTCGAGGCGCGACAGGGCCGGGTACAGCGAGCCGAACGACACGCTCGACAGGGGCCCGAGGGCCTCGGTGAGTCGCTTCTTCAGCTCGTAGCCGTGGAGGTCCTGCTCTTTGAGCAGCCCCAGGATGGCCAGCTCCAGCACTTTGGCCTCCTTCGGCTCGTCAGTGGGGAAGTGTGCTCTGCCGATATATCGCCTCGATATATCGACAACAGTATGCCCCGGTCACGGAGCCAGGTCAACCGGGCGCCGTCCGCCCAGGCGACAACACAGCCTGGCCAGGGGGCCTAGCCTTTCGGGCGTGAGCTTCAGTCCCGAGTCGATTCGGGGTCATCGGCCGGCGTCGACCGCCGGGCAGGTCGACTACCGGCTGGTCCGCCGCCGCACCATCGACGAGTTCCACCGCGGCCGGCTCTCCCGCCTCGACGTGTGCGACGCCCACCCCGAGCTGCTCCGTGCCGCTCGCAACGTGGGCGAGGTCCGCAGCGAGCCCTGCCCCATCTGCGAGGACCCCGGGGCGGTACTCGTGTCCTACGCCTTCGGCGCCCGCCTTCCCGCCCACGGGCGGTGCATCACGTCGGAGCGGGAGCTGTCGAAGCTGACCCGGCGCACCGACCCCGTCACCTGCTACGTCGTCGAGGTGTGCCCGGACTGCGCATGGAACCACCTGGTGCGCATGTTCCCGGTCGGCGGCTCTCCCGCTTGACCGCCCCCCAGACTCGTTCTGGTCGGGTTCCGGGCGGTCCTGGCGCCACAGGACCCGACCAGAACGGGCTGCGCGCCAAGCCTCGTCTGGTGCCGCTCGGCGCCGCCACCGGGTTGGCCATGATGGCGGCGACGGCGTCGGGCGACGTCTTCGCCGCCGCCGTCCTGCTGGGCCTGGCCGCCGCCGACATCGCCGCCGGGGCCGTGGGTGTGCTGGTGGGGGTCGCCGTCGTCGGGCGCTGGGGGTCGTCGTCGCTGGCCGCCCTGTCCGGTGGCCAGGCGGTGGTCGGGGCCGCGGGGTGGTCGGGGCCGGTGGCCATGGTGCTGTCGTCGTGGGCGGCGGCGTTCGCCATCGTGCTGGCGTGCCCCCGCCGCCGACCGGTGCCGACCGCCGCCACCGAGGGAGCCACGGGTGTTTCCCTCGCCGGGGTGTTGGCCTGCGGGCTGTTGGCCGCCGCCCTGGTGGCCGGTCCCGCCGCTGGTGCAGACCCCGCGCCGGTCGTCGCCCTGCGGGTGGGGGCATCGCTGGTCGCCGTGGTCGTGGCTGCGGTGGTCGCCGGCGCCTGCTCACGTCCCACCGCCCGTGTGGGGGCGCTGATCGCCGCCGCCGCAGCCGCCGCCCTGGCCGTCCTGGCGTGAGATCGTCGTCGGTGGCAGCCCGACGGTGACCGGAGCCCAGGCGGCAACCCTGGTGGCCGCGCTGGTGCTTCCCGTCGTGGGCCTGCTCGGCCCCGACGATCGAC
The DNA here is from genome assembly GCA_039649175.1 of Acidimicrobiaceae bacterium. Lineage (GTDB taxonomy): Bacteria > Actinomycetota > Acidimicrobiia > Acidimicrobiales > AC-14 > DATAQC01. The sequence goes on along the minus strand of JBBWZS010000061.1, from coordinate 10,316 downwards.
GGACGGCGTCGTCGGGCGATGCCGAGCGACGCCGGCGGCCGGCCACGTTCCGGTGGCCCCAGGCGGGCGTGGTCGTGGCCGCCGCCGCCTGGTTGGCCCTCGTCGTCAGCGGGGCCGGCGGCCACGCCGCCGGGCTCCACATCACCCCCGTCGTCGCCGCCGCCGGGTGCGGGGCGGCGCTGATCGGCGCTGCCTCGCTCGAGGGGATGACGAAACGGCGGTCGCAGGTGGCCACGTGCGTCGCCCTCGTCGGCGTGGGGGCGGCGCTCACCGCCGGGCCCGACGGCGCCCAGGCCGTGGCCGTGGTCGGGGGACTGGCTGTGGCCGTCTTCCTCACCTACGACCGGGGGGCCTCCCGCTGGGGATGGGCCGGGTCGGCTCCGGCCTTCCTCGGTGCAGCCGGGGTGGCGGCCTACGCGGGCGGCTTCGTCCTGCTCCACGACCGCTCGGGACGGTGGACCCTGCCCGCCACCCCCACGCTGTCGGCCGAGACCGTCGTTGCCTTCGTCGTGGGAGCTGCCCTGTTGAGCGTGTACGGCACGCTCGGCGACCGGCTGACGCTCCGCCGGGGCCCGAACGACTCCCAGAGCGGCCCGGCCGCCCCACAGGTCGGAACCCGGTCGGCTGCCATCCTGCTGGCCGGCGGGCTGGCCTTGGGGTTGTCCGCCGCCCCCCTGCGAGCCTCCACCGCCGACGTGGGAGTGGCCGCCGTGGTGCTGGCCGCGGCTGCGGTGGCCGCCGCCGGGATGAGGCGGGGGACACTGAGCCTGGCCCTGCTGGCGCTGGCGGCGGCCGCCGGTCCCCCCGCGCTGGCGCCCGGCGCTCGGCTGCTGGCCGCCGCCGGGGTGATCGCCGTGGCCGTCGGGCGCCCCTGGGTATGGCTGGTCGCCGTCCCCGGCGCCGTCAGTCTGGCCATGGGCGTGGTCGACGACGGCGGTCGCCTGGCTCTGGCCACGGCCGTCGCCACCGCCGCGGTGGCCGTGCTCCTGGCCGAGGCGGCGGTCGACACCCTCGCCGGCAGTGAGGACGCCTCGGCAGCCGGCCCATCCTGGTCCGCGGCGGGCCTTTCGCCCCCGCTCGGCGCCCTTCCGGCGGTGGTGGCCGGGACATGGCTGGTGATCGCCGCCGGTACCTGGACCTGGACGGGATCAGCACTCGGCGCCTACGACCAGGGCATGGCTCGCGCCGTAGCTGCCGGCCTGCTGGCCGTCGTCGGCTACGTGCTGGCCGGCCAGCTCGGCGTGGGGGCGGGCGCAGGTGTCCTCTCCCGACCGGGTACCGGCCCGCCGGGCGGCCGTCAGTCCAGCGGTGCGTCAGGCCCCCCGTCGGGTTCGACGCCGCTGCCGCCGGCGCGCCCCCGGCGGCGTCCGACCCAGTTGGTACGATCGAAGCGCAGTGCGTCGCCGCCCCGCCCTCGCCGGCCAGCCCTCTCTCAGCGTGCGCGCCCCCGGGCGCGCAGTTCCGCGCGCCCCCCGAAGGGAGCCCGACCCCCGAAACCCCGCCGCCGCCCCGGCCCGCCGGAGGCCTGACCCGGGCCCGAGCGGCCCTCGGAGCGGGGGACAGGGCCCGAGCGGCCCCCGGAGCAGAGGCCCGGGTGGCGCCGGTCGTGGCGCCGGCCGGGGCGGGCCCGAGCAGCCGACACCGCCCACGCGCCGGGGCCGCCGACCCAAGCGGCCGGGGTTCTTCTGGCGCTACCGGCGACTGTGGTTCCTCCTGGGCGTGCTCGTCTTCACCGGCCTGGCCGGTGCCGCCTGGCTGATGACGCACATCCCCCTGCCGCCCGAGGTGCCACAGGCCCAGACCTCGATCGTCTACGACGGCACCGGGAGCCAGCTCGCCCTGTTCCACGGCGACGAGAACCGGTTCCCCGTCCGCCTCGACCAGGTCCCCAAGGTCACCCAGGACGCGGTGGTGGCGGCCGAGGACCGCAAGTTCTTCGAGCACAGCGGCGTCGACCCCCTCGGCATCCTGCGTGCCACCTGGGCCGATCTCCGCCACAAGGGCGCCCTCCAGGGCGGGTCCACCATCACCCAGCAGTACGTCAAGAACGCCTTCGTGTCGGGCGGCGACCGCACCCTCGTCCGCAAGCTGCGCGAGGCGGTCATCGCCGTCAAGCTCGAGCAGAAGTACTCCAAGCAGGAGATCCTCGAGCGCTACTTGAACACCGTCTACTTCGGCCGGGGAGCCTACGGCATCCAGGCGGCGGCCAAGGCCTACTACCAGAAGGACGCCTCCCAGCTCGACCTGCGCGAGTCTGCCTACCTGGCCGGCATCATCCGCTCGCCATCGGGCAGCGACGTGGTCGACCACCCCGCCCAGGCGACGATGCTGCGCACGTTCGTGCTCAACTCCATGGTGAACAGTCGCTTCATCACCCCGGCCCAGGCCGGAGAGGTCGAGAGCACGAACCTGGCGTCGTACGTGAAGCCCCCCATCCGCAAGGACACCACCGTCACCTCGTCGATCAAGGGCGTCGACTACTTCGTCGAGTACGTCCACCAGAAGCTGCGGGCCAGCTATTCCGAGGACCAGATCCTGCGGGGCGGGATGCGGGTCTACACGACCCTCGACCCCCGGCTGCAGAACCTGGCCTACGACTCCGTCTACACCGACACCCTCAACCGGGCCGCGGATCCCGCCGGCGCCCTGGTGTCGCTCGACAACGACGGCCACGTGGTCGCCATGGTGGGGGGCAAGGACTGGGAGACCTCCAAGGTCAACCTGGCCGCCGGCGCCGGCTTCGGCGGCGGCGGGCGCCAGGGTGGTTCGACCTTCAAGCCCTTCCTGCTGGCCGAGACCATCCGCGAGGGGTACTCGGTCCAGTCCTCGTTCAACGGCCCGGCCAAGATCGTGTTCCCCAAGGCCGACAACGGCAAGGACTGGCAGGTCGAGAACTTCGAGGGCGAGGCGTTCGGCCAGATCAACCTGATCGACGCGACCGTCAACTCCGTCAACACCGTCTACGCCCAGCTGGTCACCGCCATCGGGCCCGACAAGGTGGCCAGGATGGCCAAGGACCTGGGCGTCTCCTCCGGCCTCGGCAACCCGCCACCGGTCTCCATCACCCTGGGGACGCCCAACGTGTCGGTGATGGAGATGGCCGACGCCTATCTCACCTTCGCCAACGAGGGGAACCAGACCGACCCCCGGGCCATCAAGCGGGTGACAGTCGGGGGCAGCGTGCTGGTCGACGACCGGCCCAAGCGGGTCCGGGTGCTCGAGAAGGACCAGGCCGACATGGTGAACTTCATCCTCCGCCAGGTGGTCGAGCGTGGCTCCGGCGCCGGCGCGGCGTTGCCCAACGGGCCCGCCTGGGGAAAGACGGGCACCACCGAGGACAACGGCGACGCCTGGTTCATCGGGTTCAACCGCAAGCTCACCACCGCCGTCTGGATGGGCTATCCGGCCGGCCAGTCCGAGCCGCTGCTCAACATCCACGGTGTGGCCAAGGTGAACGGCGGTTCGATCCCGGCCTCGATCTGGCGGCGGTTCATGTCCCAGGCGGCACCCGACACCAGTGTCTACCCCGTGCCCACCACCTTCGGCGGCCGGCCCATCAGCTCGAGCGGGATCATCCCGTACTCGACACCGACGTCGTCGACCGTCCCGACGTTCACCGGCTACACGGGCAGCCCCAGCCGCACGACGACTCCTCCCCAGCCCGAGTCCGCCACCCCCCCGACGACGGCGGCGACGGCCGAGACGGTGCCGGCGGCCACGCCTCGCACGACCCGGGGCCCCACCCAGACAACGCCCAAGGTGACCCTGCCGCCGGGGGTGACCCTGCCCCCAGGGGTGACCCTGCCCGGCGGGTAGCCCGGCCCGGCGGGTAGCCCAGCCGGGCGGAGAGAACGATGGCCCCGCAGCTCGGAGCTGCGGGGCCATACGCACCGGGTGGGTCACCGGCCGGCGGTCAGCCGCCGAACGGGAACCCTCCCCCCATGAACGCCAACCCGCCCGGCGTCCCCGGGACGGGCAACCCGGCCGGGATGCACGACGCCAGGTCGAGGCCGCCGAGGTCGGGGACGCCCGTCGGGGCCTGGGCGGCCAGGCCACGGACGAAGGTGAGGATCTGCGACACGCAGGTGCTGAGGCCCGACGGCAGGGGCAGGCTCTTCACGATCCCCGTCACGCAGGCCACCACGCTGGGCCCGATCCGCGTGATCTGGTCGACGGCGTCGCGGAAGCCGCCACCACCGCCGGCGGCGGCGGTGGGAAGGCTCTTGACCAGGTCGAGGACGGGGGTCAGGCAGGCGAGGACCTGACCGGGAACCTGGGTGAGCCCGGACACGTCGGGCAGGCCGGTTCCGGAGGTGGCCGCCAGGTTCGACGCCGACGTACCGACCGCGGGCGAGCCGGTGGACGCTGATGAGGTGCTCGACGTGGACAGCCCCGACGCGGCGGAAGTCCCGACGGCGGCATCGGTGTGGGCGGCCGTTGCCGATCCTGGCGGTGTGGTCAGCGACGCGTCACCACCCGCGGTGATCCCGGTGTCGTGGGACTCGGCCGAGGTGGAAGTCCCGGCGTCGACGGTCGTCCCCGGCGCACCTTGGGAGAGGCCGGGGTTGGAGTGGTTGCCGCTGAACGGCACGACCCCGGTGGAGGCGCCGACAACGGTCATGGTCAGCGCCGCGGTGGTGGTGGCCACGGCCAGTTTGGCCATCGACCCCAGTCCCGCCAACTTGGCCAACAGGCCGGTCAAAAATCCAGTTCCGAACATCGTCGTCCCTTCACTCGGTCGCTTCGGCTCCACGTCGTTGTGGAGCCAGCTCACTGTGGGGGGCTCTTGGCTAACCCTGGGCAAAGGTCCTGGTAACTATCTGGACACTTCGGGTGCCAACCGCCCTGTCGTCGCCGCTCGGGCGTAGCGTCGGCGGCGATGACGACGATCGCCGTGGTGGAGGACGACGCCCACATCCGCGCCGCCGTGTCGCGGGGCCTGACCGAGCGTGGCCACGTGGTGCTGGGGTCGTCGACGGGCCTGGGCGCTCTCGGCCAGATCGTCGAGCAGCGACCCGACCTGGTCGTGCTCGACCTGGGCCTGCCCGACATCGACGGCCTCGAGCTGCTGCGCATGCTGCGGGCGGTGAGCAGCGTCCCGGTGATCGTGGCCACCGCTCGCGACGACGAAAGCGAGATCATCCGCACCCTCGACGCCGGCGCCGACGAGTACGTGGTGAAGCCGTACTCGGCCGAGCAACTCGACGCCCGCATCCGGGCGGTGCTGCGCCGGGTCAAGGGAGACGATGCCGACGCGCCCGTCATCATCGGCGGCCTGGCCATGGACGCCCGCAGCCGGGTGGCCACCATCGACGGTCAGGCCATGGACCTGAGCCGCAAGGAGTTCGACCTGCTCTGGCACCTGGCCAGCCGTCAGGGGGAGGTCGTGTCCAAGCGAGAGCTGTTGGCGGCCGTGTGGCGCCAGCCCTACGGGGGTCCGGAGAAGACGATCGACGTCCATCTGTCCTGGCTGCGGACCAAGCTGGGCGAGTCGGCCCGGTCACCGCGCTACCTACGCAGCGTTCGGGGTGTGGGAGTCATGCTCGTCGACCCCGACTCGCCGTGAGGGCCCGTCTGGCCCTGACCGCGGCGGCGGTGACGGCAATGATCGTGCTGGCCTTCTCCATCCCCCTGGCCCGGCTCACCCAGGTCGTGGCGGCCAACCGGGCGTTGGACGCGGCCAAGCTGGAATCCCGCTCACTGGGCGGCGCCATCAGCGCGGTGCCCGGCCAGTCGGCCACCATCGCCCAGCTGGTCGAACAAGCCAACGCCGGCAACCCCCGGCCCATCACCGTCTACCTGCCCGACGGCACCGTGCTCGGCGCCCCCGCGCCGGTCGACGCCGAGGTGGAGCTGGCCCGCAAGGGTCGGTCGTTCACCACCGCGGCGCCGGGCGGCGGGCGCGACATCCTCGTGGGCATCGCCGGCCCGGACCCCAACGCCACCACCGTCGTGCGCGTGCGGGTGGCGGCGTCGCTGTTGAGCCAGGGCGTGACCAAGGCCAGGGCCGTGGTCATCGCCATCGGCCTGGCCGTGGTGGTCATCGCCGTGCTCCTGGCCGACTGGCTCGCCCGTTCCGTGCTGACCCCGATGGGAGACCTGTTGTCGGTGACCCGCCGGCTCCAGCAGGGCGAGCTGGCGGCACGGGTCTCGCCGGCCGGTCCCCCCGAGGTGGCCGAGGTGGGTGTGGCCGTGAACGGGCTGGCCGATCAGGTCGGGGTCCTGCTGGCCGCCGAGCGAGAGGCGGCCGCCGACCTGTCCCACCAGCTGCGGACGCCGCTCACTGCGCTTCGCCTCGACGCCGAGGGACTCCCGTCAGCCAGGGACAGGGACCGTATCGCCAGTGACGTCGACCGCCTGGAGCAGGTCGTCACCCGGGTGATCCAGGAATCGCGTGAGGGCCCGCGGCACCAGGGCGCCACGCGCGGGCGGGGGACGTGCGACCTGGGTGCCGCCGTGCGCCAGCGCCTCGGGTTCTGGTCGATCCTGGCCACCGACAAGGGGCGCCAGTGGTCGCTCGACGTACCCAACGGTCCTCAGCCCGTCGGCGTGTCCCAGGCGGCGCTGGACGTGTGTCTCGACGCCCTGCTCAACAACGTGTTCACCCACACGCCCGACGGGACGTCGTTCTCGGTCTCGGTGGTCGCCGGCCCGGGACGCCAGTGGACGCTCGTGGTCCGAGATGCCGGCCCTGGTCTGCCCGGGAACACCCTGCCCGTGCGGGGGGCCAGTGGTGGAACGGGCACCGGACTGGGGCTCGACATCGTGCGCCGCACGGCAGAGGAGTCGGGTGGTCGCCTGTCGGCCGGGAGGTCACCCGACGGCGGCGCCCGCTTCGAGGTGTCCTTCGGTCCGCCCTCGGGTCGGCCCTGACCTTCGTCGGGTCAGCGCGGCGGTTGCTGCACCTGCGAGGGGCTGGAGGACCCGTTGTAGATGCGCGTGGGCTCGCCCAGGCAGAAGGCCCGCACGGCCACGTCCTGGCCGGCGCGCAGGAAGTGCACCTCGACGAAGCCTGGCCCCGGGGTGACCACGTCGACGGCGTAGCCATTGGCGGGTGTGGCCGAGAGCAACTGGATGAAGAAGTAGTTGGTGCAGGCCACGCTGACCACGCCCCCCGTCGTCGAGTACGTGGCGGTGTGGGGGCGCGCCGCCTGGGTGGTGGGCGGGGTGCCCGAGCCGCCCGTGGGCGCCGGCGTCGGGGCAGCCGGGAGGGTGGTGGTGGGCCCCGGGGCGGGGGACGGCGACGCTTGGGGCTGCGGCGCGGCCGGAGCGGCCGTGGCCGAGCCACCCCCGTCGCTGGGCACCGTCGATGCCGGGTGCGGCGCGTCGGGCTGGCCGATGCCGGGTGCGGTGTCGGCCCCCGGCGTCCCCGACGCCAGCGCCGACACCACGTCGCGGTGGGCGACGACCGGGGCGGGCCTGTCGGTCAGGTCGGCGGCCACGGTGGACGTCCCCGCCCAGACGATGGTGGTGGCTGCCACCGTGACGCACAGCCAGAGCCCGACTGCCAGCAGACGTCCACGCACAGGCATCACCCATGAGAATGCCCCCGAGCGGTCTGCCTCGGGGTTAAGCGGGTCATAAATCGTCCTGGCTCGCCGGTAGACTCTCGCCACCGCCGGCAGCCACCGGGCGCCGGACGGGAGGAGGCACGAGATGGCCAAGCAGGTGTCGGCCCCTGCCATCAGGGCGCGCAAGGGCGGGTCGCCCATCGTGATGGTCACCGCCTACGACTGCCCGGGGGCGCGCATCGCCGACCAAGCCGGCGTCGACGTCATCTTGGTGGGCGACTCGGTGGCCATGGTCGTGCTCGGCTACGACGACACCCTGCAGGTCACGCTGGCCGACATGGTGCACCACGTGGGCGCCGTGGGCCGGGCCCGGCCCCAGGCCCTGGTGGTGGGCGACCTCCCGTGGCTGTCGTACCACCTCGACCCCGCCGACACCGTGCGCAATGCCGCCGCCCTCGTCCGGGCCGGCGCCCAGGCGGTGAAGCTCGAGGGCGGCCGGCGCCGCCTGCCCATGGTCGAGTCCCTCCTGTCGGCGGAGATCCCGGTGATGGGTCATCTCGGGCTGACGCCCCAGTCCGTCCACGCCACCGGTGGTTACCGCGTCCAGGCCCAGCAACTCGAAGGCGTCGAGACCCTCGTCGACGATGCCCGGGCCCTGGCCGACGCCGGGTGCTTCGCCATCGTGCTCGAAGGCGTCCCCGCCGAGGTGGCCCGTCTGGTCACCGAGTCGGTGCCGGTTCCCACCATCGGCATCGGCGCCGGTCCCCACTGCGACGGCCAGGTGCTGGTGTTCCACGACCTCCTCGGCCTCGAGGACCGCATCGCCCCCCGCTTCGTCCGCCGGTACGCCTCGCTGAAGGCCGATGCCGTGGCCGCGGTGTCGGCGTACGCCGCCGACGTGCGAGCCCGTCGCTTCCCGAACGACGCCGAGAGCTACCACCTGAGTGGTGACGTGGCCCAGGCCCTGTCCCCGCCCAAGCGCACCGACCGCACGGCATGACGACCGTCGACGGCGGGGACACCGGCGGGGCCCAGGCCGGGGGAGGCGATGGTGCCGGTGACGGCGGTCGCCCTCATCCCCGCCGGCGAGCGCCCGTCGTGCGGTGGGTCGCCGGCCTCCTCGTCGTGGTCGGGCTGGTCATCTTCCTGCTCGTCGGGGCCAACCGCCCCGCCGACCCTCATCTCCTCCACCACGACGCCCGCCCCCAGGTGGCCGGGTTCGGTGAGATCGCCTACCGCATCGACGGCACCACCGCGAGCCAGCGGTGCGCGCTGTTGGCGGCCACCACCGCCCAGCAGCAGCAGGGCCTCATGAACCGTAGCGACCTGGCCGGCCACGACGGCATGCTGTTCCGTTTCCCCGCCGACACCCGTGTGGGGTTCTACATGCAGGACACCCTCATCCCGCTCTCCATCGCCTGGTTCGACTCGCACGGCAACTTCGTCTCGGCCACCGACATGGAGCCGTGCCTCGACAAGGTCGACTGCCCGAACTACTACGCGGCCAAGCCCTACCGGTACGCCCTCGAGGTGGCCAAGGGCGATCTGGGCGACATGGGGGTCGGCCCCGGGTCCCACCTGTCCGTCGGCGGCGCCTGCGCCTGACCGCTCCTCTCAGTCCCCTTCCCAGCGGCGGTCCTCGGCGTCCCACTCCTCGTTGCGGTCCTCCACCTTGTCCTTCCAGGCCCGGGCCTCGGCCTCGGAGGCATAGGGCCCCAGGCGCTGCTCGGCCTCGCAGGCACCTTCGCCCTGCTCAGGGCGTTGATGGCGCAGGCACCAGAACCACTCGCCACTGCCTTCTCCGGCCATCGCTTCGCCTCCCTGTCGACGGGGTCGCCGGCCCCTCTGAGCGGGGGCCGCCCCGGAACCACTGTCATACCCCGGTGGGAGCATGGGCCCCGTGACGATACGATGGCTCCAAACCGAATCACCCTGCTCCGGGGAGTCGCCTCGGAGCCCTGCGCCAGCGGCGCAGGTCCGGAGGGAGGCGACACCCCGGGTATGCGCCCGTACGAAGTCATGATCATTCTTGATCCGGCCCTGGAAGATGCGGCTGTCCAAGCCCAGGTCGACCGGTCCACCGAGCTCATTCGCAGCGGAGGAGCCGAACCCGGTCGAGTCGACCGGTGGGGCAAGCGCCGCTTGGCCTACGAGATCAACCACCACCGCGAGGGTACCTACGTGCTCGTCGAGGCCAAGGGTGAGCCCGGCTCGCTCGACGGGCTCGACCGGGCCCTGCACCTGGCCGACGAGGTGATCCGCCACAAGATCGTGCGTCTTCCCGACCATCCCACCAAGCGGGTTGCCCGTCCCCCCGCCGAAGTCGCCGATCCGTCGGCCAACGACATCGCCGCACCGGCGGCCAACGACACCGCCGCCGAGGCGGCCAGCGACATCGCCGCCTCCGCGGCCAGTGACACCGCCGCCGAGGCGGCCAGCCCGACCGTCCCTGCGGAGCCGGTCGGCGACAGTGCGACGAGCCCGAACGGAGCGTGAGCTAGAGATGGCAAACGGAAACAGCGTCACTTTGGTGGGCAACATCACCCGAGACCCCGAACTGCGGTTCACCCCGAGCGGCCAGGCAACGGCCAGCTTCGGGCTCGCCGTCAACCGGGTCTGGAACGACCGGCAGACAAACGAGCGCAAAGAGGCGGTGTCGTTCTTCGACATCGTGTGCTGGCGGGAGATGGCCGAGAACGCCAGCGAGTCCCTGGCCAAGGGGGCGCGGGTCCTGGTCACCGGCCGGCTCGAGCAGCGTTCCTGGGAGACGGGCGAAGGCGAGCGCCGGTCAAAGATCGAGGTCGT
>JBBWZS010000045.1:0-31806 GCA_039649175.1 Acidimicrobiaceae bacterium | reverse complement strand
CTCACTCGTAATGAGCAGGTCATCGGTTCGAATCCGATCTCGGGCTCCGGTCAAACCTCGAGAAGTCGCGCTCCTGGACCCCGCCACTCGACCACGACGATGGTCGCGTCGTCTTGCAGCTCGCCCTCCTGGTGGTCGAGGATCGCGTGGATCAGTCGCCGCATCGTCTCGGGGGCGGGCGTGGCCGACGCCGACGCCCGGGAGACCATGTCCACCAGCCGGTCGACACCGAAGAACTCGCCGTCGGGAGAACGGGCCTCCACAACGCCATCGGTGAAGAAGAGGACCTGGTCGGCGCGTTCCAGCATCTCCTCGGCCACCACCGCTGTTCCCCCGATGCCGAACGGAAGGCCGACGTCAGCCTTCAGGGTCTTGACGATCCGGCCGTTCCGGAGCAGGAGCGGCGGTGGGTGGCCGGATACCGACCACTGCAAGCGGCCCGACGCCAGGTCCAGGTCGGCGAGCACACCGGTCACGAAGCGGTCGGGACCGAACTGGGCGGAGATGGCACGGTCGATGGCCGCTGTCGATCCCACCAGGTCGTCCGCCGTCCGACGGCTGTTGCGGCAGGCCGCCATGGCCACGCTCGCCATCAGCCCCGCCTCCAGACCGTGGCCCATGGCGTCGAAGATCGAGATGCGAGCGGTGTCGGCATCGACGGAGTAGTCGAAAGAGTCACCACCCAACTCGTACACCGGCGACAGGACAGCGCTGATGACCAGGCGGTCGGTGCCGAAGGTGAGAGGTGGAAGGAGGCGCCAGGCCAACTCGGCGGCCACGGACATGGGTCGGCGGCGCCTCACCCGCTCGAAGAAGTCTCCGTAGACCTGCTTGGACATGACCACCTCGGCCACCATCCCGGCGAAATCGGCCACGTCGTCGAGCGCAGGCTCGTCCGCCGGATCGAAGGCGAGCTCGAGCACGCCGAGCCTTTCGGCGCCGTCGAGCACCGGTGCCCAGACCCGCCCCCGGCCGTCCTCGCTGGTCGTCTGTTGGATGTCGAGGGTGCGGTAGCACCGGCCGGCCAGGGTGGAGTTGATCACCACCTCGTCCCGCACCGGGCCGCCACGGGACGGAAGGGGCACGAGCAGCCGCTGCTCGTAGTCGACCAGGTACAAGGCGGCGTCGCCGGCCCCGAGACCTCTGGCGTACTCGACGATCAGCGCTGGTACGTCGTCGGGCACCGCCAGGTGCGACGCTCGCAGGAATTCCGCCAACTCTCGAGCGCCTTGGCCGCGGACCGCCATTGCTGGTGAAGCTCCCGGCGAAAGCGTCGCGTCGGACCCGGAGGGGGCATGTCGTGAGACCACGTCCTGGCCGCGCTCGTAGCCCTCGACGATCTCTGTCGCGATGTCCCGAAGCTTCCGGTTCTGGCTCTGCGACGCTCGCACGAGGATGGCGAAGGCGGTGTCGGGACCGCACTGCTCGGCCGCCATGAGGATGCCCTTGGCCTGCTCGATGGCCGCTCGGGACTCCATGGCCTGTTGGAGCTGGTGCGACAGTTCGAAACCCTCCACGTACAACGTCATGCTGGCCGCCGCCACCCCGAGCTGGTCGGCGAAGCCAGAGGCCACCTCCCGGGCCGTCGAGTCGAACTCAGAGTTCGTCTCCGAGTAGAGGTTCAGCGCACCCATGACCGTCTCGGCGTTTCCAAGAGGGACCGAGAGGACCGAGAGGACACCGCGGTCCGAAGCCGTCGCCGAGAACGCGGGCCAACGATCGTCCGAACGGGTTCGTACATGCTCCGCTCCTCGGTGGCGGATGGCCGAGAGGCACGGCCCCTCGCCCAGCTCGTACTGCGTCTCGTCCAAGAACTTCGCCGTCCGGTCAGAGGAGGCCGCAGTGACGGGTTCTCCTGCCCGGAGCATCGTGATGCTGGCGATGTCGCACGTCGGAACGGCTTCCGTGGCGAGCAACGTGATCTTGGTCTGCATCGACGCCAGGTCGTCCTGACCTGTGAGGAACCGCCGAAGCGCCTCACGCCCGGCATCGAGGCCAGTCTGAAGGAAATCAGTCACGTCTGCTCCCGGACGGGAGTCAGTTGCAAGTCCCTGGCCCCTCAAAGAAGAACAGCTGGCTCGACTTCATCTTACCGGACCACTGGTACGGCTCCGGCAGCCTCGCTGGGCGCCGTGCCCGTCGCCGAGAGCCAGCACCGCGGCTGATCGAGCCCCGAAAATGCGGCACGCAGGTTCCCCCGGCACCACGTTTGGGACGGTCTCACCGCGCGCATACTTGGGCAAGTGCCTCCGTGCGCGCTTTGCTTCTTCACGCTCTTCTCGGCCCGCCGCGCCGGACGCCGGGGCCGGTGAGCCCGTGACCACCACGCCGCCCGAAACCACGACGGCGGTGCCACCGGAACCGGACACGACCGTTCCTCCCCCCTGAGTGCGGATCGACCTCAAGCGGGTCATCGTCGGCCGTCCGCTGCCGGCCGACGACCACGAGGCTCAGCGGCTGACCAAGGCCGCCGGCCTGGCGGTGTTCGGTCCCGACGCCGTTTCCAACACTGCGTTCGGGGCGGAGACGCTGCTGCGCGTCCTTGTCCCGGTGGCCGCCATGGCCGCGCTGAGCTACGTGGTCCCGCTGACGGTGGCGATCCTCGTGATGCTGGCGTTCCTGGGCCTGAGTTACGCCCAGATGATCAACGCCTATCCGCGCGGGGGCGGGACCTATGCGGTCTGCGGCCGTCAGATGGGCTCTTTGGCCGCCGAGGTGGCCGGATCGGCCCTGCTCGTCGACTACACGCTCACGGTGACCGTCTCCGTCGCAGTCGCCACCAGAACGACCACGTCGGCGGTGACCGGCCTCCGTGGCCGCGAGACGCTGATCTGCGTCGGCCTGATCTGGATCCTGGCAGTGATCAACCTCCGTGGGATCCGGGAGTCCAAGCGGGTCGCCATGGTCCCGGCGTACACCTACGTCGCGGTGGTGGCGGGCTTGGTGGTGTGGGGACTTCTGCGATCGGCGTCGGGGGGACTGGGCCGCCTTCCCGTCGACCAGGCCCAGCTCCGGGCAGCCACCGACGGAGGTCGGCTCGTCACCGGAGTCACCGCGGTGTACGTCCTGCGGGCCTTCGCCGCCGGCACGGTGGCCCTGTCGGGTGTGGAGGCCATCTCCAACGGCGTACCGACCTTCGAGCAACCCCGGAGGCGCAACGCCCGGATCACCTTGGCCTGGACCCTCGGCCTCCTCGGTTCCACCCTCCTGGGAGTTGCCATACTCACGGCCCGCCTGCGGCCCACCCTCTCGACCACCGAGACCGTCCTCTCGACGCTCGGTGCTGCGGTGTTCGGCAGGAACTCGATGCTCTACATACTCCTGCAGGCGGCCACCATGCTGATCCTGCTGTTCGCCGCCAACACCGGCTTCTCCGACTTCCCCCGCATCACGGCCGTGATCGCCGGCGACGGCCGCCTGCCTCGGCCGCTCGCCGACCGGGGGGAACGTCAGGTGTTCTCGAAGGCGATCCTTCTCGCCGCAGGGTTGTCGTCGGGGCTCGTGCTCGGGTTCGGGAGCGACGTCGAGGTACTCGCATCGCTGTGGGCAGTGGCTCTCCTGCTCACGTTCACCATGTCCCAGCTGGGCATGGCCGCCCACCATGTGCGCGAGCGAAAGCGAGGCTGGCGGGTGAGCATCGCCGTCAACGCCCTCGGGGCGACGGCGACGACGCTCTCCCTCGGGGTGCTGATGGTGACGACGTTCGGGGACGGGGCATGGCTCCTGGCCATCGCCGTCCCCACCCTGGTCCTCACGTTCCGTGCCTTCGCCCGGCGCAGCCGGGAACCCGACGACAACCTCACCACCGCTCGTTAGCTGAGGCGGACCTCACCCACGCCTGGAGAGTCTTCGTTCTCACCGGTGACCTCGACCGTCGCGCCGCCGGCGGGTCGCAACTTCCATCCCATGTCGACGACGCCCGGCGCGGCCAGGGCCACCACGCAGCCACCGAAGCCCGCTCCCGTCAACCGGGCGCCGTACACACCGTCGGTGGCGCCGAGCTGTTCGACGAGGCGATCGAGCCCGGGCGTTGACACCTCGAAGTCGTCACGGAGGCTGGCATGGCTCTGGGTCATGAGCGCTCCCGCCCCGGCCACATCGCCGGCGCCCACCGCCCGGGCGAAGGCGGCGACCCGCAGGTTCTCGGTGACCACGTGGCGGGCCCGCCGTCGCAGGGTGGGGTCGCCGATGTCGCCGGCCGCCTCGGGCGAGGCGTCCCGGAGAGGGCCGATCAGCGCCGCGGCCTCCTCGCACTGGCGTCGTCGCTCGCCGTAGGCCGAGGTGGCCAGCGCCCGCCGTTCGCCGGAGTCGACCACGACGACCTCGACCGACTCGGGCAGCGGGACAGGCGTCACCTCCAGGCTGGTGCAGTCGATGAGCAGGGCGCACCCGGGCACGCCCGCCGCCGATGCCAGCTGGTCCATGATGCCGCTCGGCACCCCGGCGGCCAGATGCTCGGCCTGCTGGCAGACCAGGGCCAGGTCGAGGGCCGACCCCTCGAAGCCCAGGGCCAGGGCCACCGCCACCTCGAGGGCAGCGCTCGACGACAGGCCCGCCCCCACCGGCAGCTGTGTCTCCACCGTTCCCGTGCCTCCCGCGTCGGGGCGCAGCACGGCCACGATCCCCGCCACGTATCTGGCCCATGGCGGTTCCACGGCCGCCGGCTCGATCACGCCGATGTCGACGAGGGCGGGCAGGGGTTCGCTCGCCGACGTCAGCTCCACCGCCCGCCCGCCCCGTTCGAGCGTCACCGTCGTGACCCGGTCGATGGCCATGGGCAGCACCAGGCCGCCGGTGTAGTCGGTGTGGTCGCCGATGAGGTTGACCCGCCCGGGCGCACGGGCCGTCACTCTGGTCATCGCTCCACCCCGATCACTCCTCGGCCAGGAGGGCGACGCGGATTGCCGCCGCGGTGGTCTCGGGGGCGGCGTCGTTGATGAAGGCGCCCCCGCCCAACTCGGAGCCGGCCAGGTACTTCAGCTTGGTGGCGGTGCGGTGGACGGGCGTGAACTCGATGTGCAGGTGGCTCACCGGGAGCCACCCGGCGTCTTCGGTGGGGGCCTGGTGCACCGACATCACGAACGGCAGCGGGAAGCCGAACAGCCCGTCCAGGCCCCGACGCACGGTCACCAGCAGCTCGGCCAGCAGCCTGCGCTCCGGGTCGGTCAGGTCGGTCACGCTGGTGGCGTGACGGCGCGACGCCACGTGCACCTCGTAGGGGAACCGGGCGGCGAAGGGAACGAAGGCGACGAAGCTGCCGTTCTGGGCGACCAGGCGGACGCCGTCGGAGCGCTCTCTGGCCACCACGTCGCACAAGACGCACCGCCCGGTGGCCTCCAGGTAGGCGGTGGCCGCCGCCAGCTCGGTGGCAGGCAGCGGGGGGATCTCCGGGTAGGCGTAGATCTGGCCGTGGGGGTGGTGGAGCGTGACCCCGATGGCCTCACCCCGGTTCTCGAAGATGAACACGTAGGCGATCTCGTCCCGTCGGCCGAGCTCGCCGTAGCGATCGGCCCACACCGCGATCACCTTGTCCATGCGGGCGGGCCCGAGCTCGGCGGCCGTGGGGTGGTGTTGATCGGAGTAGACCACGACCTCGTTGGCGCCCAGGGCGGGGGCGACCGGGTAGAGGTCGGAGCCGGTCATCGCCGGCGGCGGCGGATGGGCGGTGAGGGCCGGGAAGCGGTTGTCGAACACGGCCACGTCGTACGACGGTCGGGGGATCTCGGTGGGATGGTCGGCATCCACGGTCGGGCACAAGGGGCAGAGCTGCTCGGGCGGGAGAAAGGTCCGGTTCTGGCGATGTGACGCGAACATGCGCCACTGGCCGGTGATGGGGTCGCGGCGGCGCTCGGTCACCGTGCCACCTCGTCGGCCCAGGTGTACAGGCGCAGCTCCCGCCCGTCCGGCTCCGCCGTGTGTTCGACGGCCATCACCGGCCGACGATCGGTGGCCCAGCGCAGGAGGTCGACCAGCACCGCCCGGGCGGCGACGTCGCCGACGCAGGCGGGCGCGGCCAGGCGGTACTGGCAGAAGACCAGGCGGCCCCGGCCCACGGTGGTGGCGCCCACGACCGTGCCGGTAACGGCATCGGGCACCGGCTTGTAGGCGATGACCACAGGCGTGTCAGGGAAGGGTCGGCCGTCGATGTGGCTCAACGCCGTGACTGCCTGAATGGTGGAGTCCTCCGCCACCAGCACGGCTCGCCGGGGGAACGACGGGATGGCGCCGTGGTCGGTGGTGAACTGGAACACCGACGATCCCCAGGCCGTCCCGATGACCTCGATGGCGACAGGGACGGGGTAGTCGGCCGCGGCCGAAGCCGGTTGGGCCAGGACCACGGCCACGCCACCTCGCTCCAACGTGGCCCGCAGCTCGGCTCCGGTGGCAGCATCGAGGCCGCCTTCGCCCACCACCAGCAGGCCCTCGGCATCGGCCACCGCCCCGACGGCGGCCAGGGCGGCCTCGGTGTCGGACGACGACCCACCCGCCAGCCGCACGCCCAACCCGCAGGCGACGGGCTCGCGCACCACGTGGATGGGATAGCGGTTCTCGCTGGTGATCCCCGATGCCGACGACAGCCGCACCACCAGGTCGTGGCTGCCGGGTACCACGGGAGCGTCGAGCCTCATGGTCGACACCCGGGAGGTGGCGTGGGCGGGAAGGTCGCCGACGCGCGCCGCCCACGTCGACTCCCCGAAGCGCGCCTCCACCTCCTCGGGCGAGAGATGGGATGCGTCGAAGGCGAGCGTCTCGTCGAGGCCGGGGGCCACGAAGTCGCCGAAGCGGGTCTCGATGGTGACGCCGGCGAGGGCGGGCCCGTCGTTGGCCACATGCACGGCTGCCTCCACCGATTGGCCGGCGGCCACCACCAGGCTGTCGAGCACGAGCATCGGCAGCACTGCCTGGTTGGCCCGACGCATCTCGGCGACGGCGATGGGCTTGGGCCGCCGGTGCAGGTCGAGCACGCCGTTCAACTCATGGGGCACATCGGTGAGCTCGGTCAGGCAGTACCCACCGACCAGGTCGTGGCAGCGGAAGACCTCGGCCTGGAGGCGGTCCGACAGGCCTTGGTAGCGCTGGGTCTCGAGGACGAACCGGGCCACCGTCCCGGGCCATCGGGACCCGGCCAGGCCCGCAGCGTGCACGGCACGCGTGTCCCAGAACGGGGGCCGCTCGATCAGCGGCATCTCCGGCAGGCCCCAGTCGCCGAACTCGGTCACGAACAGGGGTCGCGCCGCCGACTCCCAACAGGTGGCGGCGGCGTCGATCTTGGCCAGGTAGTCGCGGTGGAGGCGCCCGTACCAGTGAGCGGTGAGGATGGGCGAGACGAACACCTCGTCGGGGTCGGGCTCGATCCACTCGTTCTCGATCACCGGGCGGGTGGGGTCGTTGGCCATCACCTCGCCGACCAGCGTCCGGGCGAACTGCTCGTAGCCGGCGGACCGGCGCAGCTCGGGGCGCGACAGGCAGATCTCGTTCATCGCCGACCACAAGATGATCGACGGATGGTTGCGGTCGCGCCGCACCTGTTCGCGGATGGCGGTGGTGCAGCGGCGGACCAGGCTCGTGTCGGTTCCCATCTCGGCGTGGTCGAGGGGCTCGGCCACCGGGAGGTCGCAGTGGAGGAACATGCCCATGCGGTCGGCGGCATCGAGGTACTCAGGGGGGAATGCCTTGATGTGCAGGCGCAAGGTGTTGAAGCCCATGGCCCGGGCCTCGGCCACCTCTTCCTCGATCTGGGCCACGGTGCCTTCGCCGTACAGCTCGGCGGCACGAAACCCCTGGACGAGCACGCTGCGCATGCGGTACGGGCTGCCGTTGACGAGGACGCGGTTGCCCTCCACCCGCACCGTCCGCAGGCCGTACCTGTCGGTGCGCGTGTCACTGAGGACACCTTCGCTGCGGACGTCGACCAGCACCTCGTGCAGCGCGGGTGCGTCGGGCGACCAGCGGGGGAAGGGTGTGGAGCCCAGCGGAGCCCGCACGGTGATCGTGCCGCGGGGATCAACGGCACATCCGATCTCCACGTCGATGCCGAGGGTCCGTACCGTGACGGCGGCGTCGAGACGGTCGTCGGAGCGGTTGAGCAGCTCGACGACGACAGTGAGGTCCTCGGGGTCGGAGCTCACGAAGATGCTCTCGATGGCGATCGGCCCATGACGGCGTAAGGTGACCGGCTGCCAGATGCCGCCGTAGGTCAGGTACAGGCTGGGCCGGCTCGGGAAGACGTCGTTGGCCCACCCCTGCTTGCCGTGGGCCATGCGCAGGTGCTCGGGATCGTCGAGGGAAGGGTCGAGCACCCGCACGGCCAGCTCGTTGCTCCCGGCCACCAGCCAAGGGGTGACATCGACTTCGAAAGGTGTGAACGGGCTGTCGTGGGTGGCGACCAGGCGGCCGTTCAGATGCACCTCGGCGATGTCCATGACGGCGCCGAAGTGCAGGGTCCAGAAGCCGGTCGTGTCGTCGAGGTCGAACGATCGCCGGTACCACGCCCATCCGTCGAGGGAGAGGTACCCCTGCGCCTCCCACAGCCCGGGGACCCGGATGGGCTCGGGCTCGAGGTCGGCCAGCTCGGCCAGGCCGGCGTCAACCGGGAAGAAGTCCCATTGCCCGTCGAGCGACGCCACCCGGCGGTCGTCGAACTGCAGTGTCACTCCATCACCAGGCCCACCTTGCCGGCCTGGCCGCCGTCGGCCAGGGCATAGGCCGACCCGGCATCGCTCAGGGCGAAGCGGTCGCTGACGATGCACTCGGGATGCAGCCGCCAACGCACGAGGCGCTCCACCAGCTCCTCCATGCGCCCGATGCTGGTGACCCAGGACCCGGCCACGCTGATCTGGCGGTGGATGAGGGTGGGGCTCACGTCGAGCTCCAGGCGCCCGCCCTCGCCGACGAGCAGGCAACGGCCCCACCTCCGGGTGCCGGCCAGGGCGATGGCCCTCCCCGCCGCCGATCCCGAGCAGTCGATGGACACCTCGCAGCCCACCCCGCCGGCCACGCGCGAGGCGGCATCGGACACATCGGTCGACACGAAGGCGTCAGTGACCGCTCCGAGGTCGCTGGCCAGGTCGAGGCGTGCTGCGACCACGTCGGCGCCGACCACGGTGGTCGCGCCCAGGGCGCGGGCCAGGAGGCCGGCAGCCAGGCCCACGGGGCCCAGGCCGGTGATGAGCACGGTGTCTCGTCCGGACACCCGGGCCCGGCACAGTGCCTCGTAGGCGGTGCCGAAGCCGCAGGCCACGCACGCGCCGTCCACGAACGACAGCTCCGGGGGCAGGCCCACGCACGTCGACTCCTCGGCCACCAGGTAGTCGGCGTGGCCGCCGTCGCGCTGCCAGCCATAGGCCGCCCGCAACGGAGATGTGCAACCGACCATGTACCCGGACCGGCACTCGCCACAGAGCCCGCAGCCGGCGATGTGGTAGAGCAGCACCCGGTCGCCGGTGCCGAACCGCCGGCATCCGGGGCCCGTCTCGACGATCTCTCCGCTGGGCTCGTGCCCGGCGATCACGTCGCGGTAGGCCTCGGGACCGCTGCCGAGATGCTCCCGGTAGATCGCCCGCAGATCGCTGCCGCAGATGGTCGAGGCACGCATGCGCACGAGGACCTGGCCCTGGCCCGGCACCGGCCGGGGCACCTCGCGCACCTCCACCTGGCGGCCGCCCGGCAGGTACACGCCGGTCATGGCCGCCTCGCCCGCGGCGGCGGTCACTTCTCGGCGGTCGTCCGCGTCGGGGCGGGTGGCGGAGTCGATGGCCTCATCATCACATCGGTGGGGCGGGCTTTCAGCGGACCCCGACTCAGCGGATCCCCGATCCGGCTTCGCCCTCGCCGCGCGGGATCCACACCGTCTCCGGTTCTCCCGCCAGCACGTGGTTGACGAACTCGACGCCCTGCATGGCCGAGTGGTCCATGTTGCCGATCTCGTAGAGCCATGCTCCGAAGCGGCCGCGCGACCAGATGTCGTTGGCCCGCAACCACGGCTGGATGCAGCCGAGGGCGTCGTCGCGGGTCGTGGATGGCACGGGATAGGTCATGTCCGGCGAGCACCGCCACGTGGTGGCGATGAGGTCGCGGTCGGCGTCGTCCATGAGGTGGGTGGCGACCAGGCCGTCGATCACCCGATCGACGATGGTGTCGGCCGGCTCGGGCTTGTGCGGCGACCGTGAGGTCTCGGTGAGGAGCAACGTCTGGTCGGGCTCGGGCGTGATGTAGGGCGAGTAGTTGGAGAGGTAGGTGACCCGGTAGAAGGGAACCTCGGGCTCGGGGAAGTAGATCCAGTTCTTGGTGCTGTCGGCCGGCCGGTCGAGACCGACGCCGACGATGTGGCTCCCGCTCCAGTGGAGGCCGTCGGCGGCGGCGCGCCCCACGGCATCGGGCACCGAGTCCATGACCCCCACCAGCCGGTTGAGGGGCATGGTGGACAGCAGGACGTCGTAGTCCCAGGTGCGCCCGTCGCCCGTGCGCACCTGCTTGGCGGCGGGATCGACCGACGCCACCGGGGTCTCCAGCTCCAGGTGGTCCTCCACGAACCGGCGCAGGCCGTCGTAGAGAAACCCGGTGCCGCCGCGCAAGGGGTACTTGAAGGTGTTGTTCGGGCCCCACGACACCTGGTCCTCACCGAGGAGGACGTTGCGCAGCACCGCCTCGGAGTCGACCACCGACACCCGTTCGCCGATCCAGACGTAGTTCATGAGCTCGGCCGGCGTGGCCCAGACCTTGAAGTTGTACGGGATCATGAAGTGCTCGGCGATACCGGGACCGAAGAGGGCGTCGACCCACTCCTTGAAGTTCTGGTACGGCTTGTTGGCCTGCTGGGCCTTGACCAACCCGGAGACGCACTCGAAGACCGTCTGGGGCTCCAGGGCCCGTATGTTGTTCTGGAACGGGTAGGGGATGAACCGGTTCTCCATCCAGACCCATGCCTCCCGGTCGAGCTCGGTGAAGTCACCGCCCATGAGCTTGTCGACCAGGTCGTCGTAGTACTGGTAGTGGCTGAACATCACGTGCCCACCGATGTCGTAGGTGAAGCCCTTGTCGTCGGTGAACGAGGTGGCCAGGCCACCCACGTAGTCGGCCGCCTCCAGGATCACCCAGTCGTCGTAGCCCAGTTCCTGGAGGCGGTAGCCGGCGCCCAGCCCGGTCGGGCCGGCGCCGATGATCACGATGCGGGGGTCGTTCGTCATGCACTCTCCTCCTCGGTGGTGCTCGATGGGCGGCCGTCGACGATGCCGGCCATGCGCCGGGCGATGGTGTCCCAGTGGTTGCGGTGCAGCAGGGGCGCCGCCTCCCGGGCCCGTGCCGACGGGTCGTGGTCCCTGACACGCCGGCAGGCGTCGGCGAAACCGGCGCCACAGTCCTGCAGGTCGACCACCTCGCCGTAGTCGGACACCACGTCAGGCACCCGGGTGGACACCACGGGCAGGCCGGCAGCCAGGTACTCGAGCGTCTTGGTGGGGCTGATGGAGCGGGTGGCCTCATTGAGGGCGAAGGGCATGAGGGCGACGTCGAGCTCACCCATCACCTCGGGGAGGTCGTCGTAGGCCTTCGACCCCGTGTAGGTGATGTTGTCCGCCCGGGGCAGGGTGGACTCGTCGATCTTGAGCACCGGGCCGACCATGCGGATCTCCCAGTCGGGGAGGGCGGCGGCCAGGTCGCCCACCAGGTCCAGGTCGAGGCGCTCGTCGATGACGCCGACGTAGCCGGCCACCGGGCGGGGCCCGCTGGCGGCCACGGTGAGGGCCCGCTGGTAGTGCTCGGGCTCCACGCCGCTCGGGAACAGGTGCACGCCGGTGCGGCGACGGGCCCGCACCGAGCGGTACAGCGATCGCCCGCCGGTGAAGACGACCGACGCCTCCTTGAGCAACTGGCGCTGGCGCAGGACGAGCTCCGACGGAGCGCCCTTGAAGGCGGCCAGGTCGTCCATGACGTCGTACACGACCGTGTCGGGCCCCAACCGCCGGCAGAGCGGCAGGGCCATCGGGGTGTACATCCACACCGTGCGCTGCTCGCCGGGGCCGACCAGGTCGGCCAGGAGCTCGGCGTACTCGTCCACCACGGGATCGTCGAAGCCGACGTGGAGGCGCTCGGACGGCACCTCCAACCACACCCGGCGGACGGCGCCGTGATCTTCGGTGCGCAGCGTGGGCCGGTCGACGTCGGCCGGCTCCGGCTCCTCGACGAACCACGTGCGCCGGCCGTGGGCCAGGCGGGACACGATGTGCTGGGGCCGTTGCCACACGAACACCCATCGCAGGTGCGAGAGCACGATCAGGTCAGATTCCATCGCTCATCCTCATTTCGATTCGCTCGCCGGAAAGGGCAGTGCTGGAGCAGCGCTCTCCGACCGGTGGGTCCCGCCACTCCCAGCGGTCCATGTGGGGCAGCCAGCCCTGGAGCCATTCCGAGACCGGCGGCCGGAAGCGGTAGGCGGGCAGCGACGACGAGGTCGCCCCCGAGGCCACGAGCCGGTAGGCGTCGGACATCGACGAGGGGCGGCGGTCGTAGTGCTCGTCCAGCCAGTAGACGCCGACAGGATCGACAATGCCCTCGGCCCGGGCCAGCAACGAGGCCCAGTCGGCGGAGTCGACGAACGGGAACCAGCAGTAGCCCTCGAAGGCCACACCCGCGTCGCGTGCCCGCTCGCACTGCTCGAGGGTGTACTTGAGCCAGCTGACCCGATCGCTGGCGAACCCCCGGATGTTGGTCTCACCCAGCATGCAGGGAAGCCGGTACCGGTCCCAATACTCGATGATGAGCTCGGCCAGAGGGACGGGACGAGGTGAGGAGTTGACGGCCTTCTGGGGCCCGCCGTACTGCCATTGGTTGTGGGCGTAGTAATCGAGGCCGAGGATGTCGATGGCCCCGGGTTCGATGTCGAACAGGTCGGCCCCTCCCGCCCGGACGATGTCGGCGGCGAACGGCGCCTTCGGGTCGATGGCACGCCCGACGAAGAGGTCGGTGACGAAGAACCGCCGATCGTTGGCGTAGGCGGCTGCCCGCTTGCCGTCGAAGCGGGTGGCATTGGCCCGTTCGCAGGTCTCCACGTAGAGGTGGCGGGCGTCGGGCAGTAGCTCCTGGTACATCCGGCTGACGGCGGTGAGCGAGGGCAAGACGTTGCGAACGAGGCTCACGAAGCCGCGGTGGCCCTTCAGGAACGGCGCCCAGACCCCGAGGCTGCCGCACAGGAAGAAGGTGGTGAAGGGCTCGTTGAAGAGCGTGTAGCCCTCGATCCACGGGTAGCGCTCGGCGAACGCCTCGGCGAAGCGCTCGAAGGTGGCTCCCCACTGCGGGTTGGAGAAGTCGCCCAACCACTGGGGATAGCTGGTGTGGTGCACCAGGTCGACGATGGGGCGCAGACCGCAGTCGCGCATGTGCTGGAGAACCTCGTCGGTGCCGTGCCAGTCATACGTCCCCGGCTCCACCTCGATCCGGTGCCAGCGGATCGGATAGCGGAGGCTGGTCACGCCGCACGACCCCAGGAGGTCGAGGTCCTCACGCCAGCGGCGGTCGTGCTGGGTGGTCTCGGTGACGTCGCGGTCGTGGGCGGGCATGTACGTGGACTCGAAGGCGCCGATCATCTCGATCGCCTCGCCTGCGGGCGCCATGGGCCCCGAGGTCGTCATGGCCGGGAAGGGCGGTTGGGTCCTTCCCCCGCCCCGGTCTGATCGATGGCTTCTGCGATGTCGTCGAGGTCGTCGTCGCTCAAGCTGACTGCCGCCGCTCCCACCCATCCGTCGACCTGATCGGGCCGGCGGGCCCCGACGATGGCTGCGCTCACCCCGGGCCAGGCCAACGTCCACGCCACCGCCAGCTCGGGCAACGAGCAACCGAGGCGATCGCCAATCACCTCGAGGCGGTCGACCAGGGCGAGGTTGCGGCTCAGGCGCGGCTCGCCGAAGTCGGCGTCGGAGGCCCGCCAGTCGTCGTCGGGCAACGAACGCACGCGCTCGGCGGAGAACCGCCCGGTGAGCAGCCCCGACCGCATGGGGCTGTAGGCGAGCACGCCGGTGCCATGGGCGGCGCACCACGGGACGATGCCGGCCGCCGCCCGGCGGGTGATCAGGTTCAGCTCGGGCTGGTCGGTGTCGACGTGGCGAACCGCCTCACATGTCTCGAGCAGGTCGACGTCGAAGTTGCTCACGCCGATGTGGGCGACCTTGCCCTCCTCGACCAGGGCGGCGAGGGTGGCCCAGCTCTCTTCGAGCGGCGTGCCGTCGTCGGCCGGCCAGTGGATCTGGAGAAGGTCGAGGCGCTCGAGGCCCAGCCGACGAAGTGACGCCTCGCACTCGCGGCGGATGGACTCCGGGGCGAGCACGTTGGTGACGCTGCGTGCCCCCTCGGCCCAGACCAGGCCGCACTTGGTGAACACATAGGGGCGGTCTGCCTCGGGAAGCTGCCTCAGGGCCCGCCCGACCACCTCCTCGGCATGGCCCAGCCCGTAGGCGGGGGCGGTGTCGATCCAGTTGATGCCCAGGTCGACGGCGTGGTGGATGGCGGCGACGGACTCGTCGTCGTCCTGGGGGCCCCAGCCGCCCTGCCAGTCGCCGCCTCCGACGGCCCACGCTCCGAACCCGACCCGGGTGATCTGCAACGGGGTCGAGCCCAGCTGGGCGGTGGGAACGTCGACTCTGTTCTCGGCGGTCAACCCGTTGGCCATCCCACTCCTTGCGGTCGCATCGTGTGGTTCGGGGCGCCGGGGAGCGTCGGTTCGCCAAGCGGCAGCCGGCCACTCCTTCGGCCTGGCTGGTTGCTCAACCGCTGCCCGATCTACCCAGCGCCTCCAGCGGGAAAACCACGATCGGGTCGCGTCCGCATCCAGTGCCAGGCGTCGCCGACCATGTCCTCCAAGGCCGGCTTCTCCGGCACCCAGCCGAGCTCGGAGCGGATGCGTGCGCTGGACGCCACCAGCACGGCTGGGTCTCCCGAGCGGCGCGCCGTCTCCACCGTGGGGATCTGGCAACCGGTCACCAGGCGGGCGGCGTCGACGACCTCGCGGACCGAGAAGCCGGCGCCGTTGCCCAGGTTGAAGATGCGGTGGGTTCCCGGTGTCGTCGCGTCGATCGCCAGCAGATGGGCCCGGGCCAGGTCGTCGACGTGGATGTAGTCCCGTATCGCCGTGCCATCGGGTGTGGGGTAGTCGGTGCCGAAGATCTGCACCGCCTCCTTCTCGCCCAGGGCGACTTTCAGGACCGACGGGATGAGGTGCGTCTCGGGGTCGTGGAGCTCGCCCTGGCGGCCCGATGCTCCGGCGACGTTGAAGTACCGCAGGCTCACCGCTCCCAGCCCTGATGCCGCCGCCTCGTACCCGATCGCCTGATCGACCGCCCACTTCGAGGCGCCGTACGGATTGGTCGGCCGGGTGGGCGCTGCCTCGTCGATCGGCACCGACTCGGGCTCACCGTAGACAGCCGCGGTCGACGAGAACACCAGCCGGGTCACCCCGGCGGCGCGCATGGCGTCGAGCAGGTTGAGGGTCCCGCCCACGTTGGTCCGGAAGTACTTGACGGGCTGGGCCACCGACTCGCCCACGAGGGAGAGGGCGGCGAAGTGCAACACCGCGTCGAAGCCCTCGGCCACCACCTCCGAGACACGGACGGGATCGAGAAGGTCGGCCCGCCGGAGGGCGGCGCCATCGGGCACCGCCCAATCGTGGCCTTTGGAGAGGTCGTCGAGGACCGTGACGGGATGACCGGCTTCCACCAGGTGACGGGCCACCACGCTGCCGATGTAGCCGGCGCCTCCGACGACGAGAGACCTCAACGAACCTCCTTTCGAGCTGTTCGTCCTACCCCGCGAAGAGATCGTCAACCCGGCGAACGCCGGGACATCAGGGAACCGAGCGGTCGCCCCGGGCGATGGCGTTTCCGGCGCCAACCCGCCTAGGCTCGGCGGTCGTGGCGTGGCCCCGCGTTCGGCTCTAGCTGCCTGGGCGCGCGGTGTGCGGGCCCTCCAACAGGGAGGTGCTGTCGTGCGGGTGACGCGCTGGGCGGCGACCGTGGTGGCGTTGATCGCCATCGTGGTCGTGCCGGCCTCGCCGGCAGGCGCACACGCGATCCTCCTGCGCACCGAGCCGTCCCCCCAGACAACGCTGTCGTCGGCGCCGGCCGCCGTGCGACTCGACTTCTCCGAGCCGGTCGAGGTCGCCTTCGGCGCCGTCAGGGTGTTCGACGTCGACGGCACGGCCGTGGACGGCGGGCCGGTCCGGCGCGCCCAGGGGAACCGCCAGGTGTCCGTCGCCCTGCCCCGCCTGAACGACGGCACCTACACGGTCACGTGGCGTGCCGTGTCCGACGACGGTCATCCCGTGAGCGGCGGGTTCCAGTTCTATGTCGGTGCGCCGTCGTCGATCTCGGCGGTGCCGGTGGGCCAGCTGGCCAAAGCCCCCACCACGACCACCTGGGGGTTCGGGGTCCTGCGGTTCACCTGGTTCCTGGCCCTGTTCGCACTCATCGGGACGGTGGCGGTGCGCCGTTGGGTGTGGACACCCGCGGTCCGAACCGGTGGCCTGTCGTCGTCGGCTGCGGCCCAACGGTTCCGGCGACGGTTCTCGGTCGTCCTGCCGGTCGCCCTAGCCGTGCTCCTGATCGCCGGACTGGTGGCGCTGGTGTTCCAGGCGGCCACCGTCTCGGGCCTGTCCCTCGTCTCGTCGGCGAAGCCGTCGGTGCTGCGCGAGTTGTTCAAGACCACCTATGGCCGCGCATGGCTCGTGCAGACCGCGCTCAGCATCGCCCTGATCCTCCCGGTGGCGGGGCTGGCCCGCCGGCGCGGGGTGGGCGGCGTTCGTCCCGACGTGTGGATCGGACTGGGTGGCGTGCTGGCCGCCGGCGTCTGTGTCGCCGCCGCGTTCAACGGCCACGCTCGTACCGACGCCTGGCCGGCCCTCGCCATCGTGTCCATCGCCTTGCACCTGTTCGCGCTGGGCCTGTGGGTCGGAGGGCTGGGGGCCCTGGTCGGCGTGGGGCTGCCTTCGGCCCGTCGCCTCGATGCCGGCGAGCGGGTGAGCCTGCTGAGACTCGCCGTGCCTCGCTTCTCGCGCCTGGCCATCGGGGCGGTCGCCGCCGTGGTGGCCACCGGCGTCATCAACAGCTTCGCCAACCTCGACCGCGTCGCCGACCTGTGGCAGGTGGCCTATGGCCGGATCCTGGGCCTCAAGATCGCCCTTCTCCTCGTCGCCCTGGCCCTGGGCTGGCGGCACCTGCGCCTACCCCGTCGCCTGGACGGGGACACCGCCACCGGCGGTGCCCGGTCGTTCGGCCGTACCAGCGCCCTCGAGGCGGCGGTGCTGGCCGGCGCCGTCGGGCTGGCGGCCATCCTCGTCGTCCTCGTCCCCGGCCGGTCACTCGCGCTGGCCGCGAGGGGGCCGGTGAACCAGAGCCAGCGGGCGGGTACCTATACCGTCCAGCTCCTCGTCGATCCCAGTGCGCCCGGCCCCAACGAGGTTCATGTGACCTTCGTCGACCCCCAGGGCCTGGGTGCCGCCGAGGTCGTCAACGCCACTGCGGCCCTCACCGGCGCCGACGGGGTGGCCCACCCGCTCGCTCTTCGCCTCATCGCCCCCGGGCACTTCGTGAGCGATGCCGACCTGGCGACTCGCGGCCCCTGGAGCCTGGCCGTGAACGGCTCCGGTGCGACGTCGCCCCTGTCCACCACGTTCCGCTTCCGACTGAACGCCCCGGCCACGGCCGGCTGAAAGGAATCCTCATGCGACGCCGACTCGCCACTGCCGCCCTGCTCCTGGCGACCGCCTTGGTCCTCGGCGCCGGCCCGGCCTGGGCCCACGAGGAGATCACCCCGTCGAGCTTCCCCTCCGGCAAGCCCGTCTTCTTGACCCTGACGGCGGCCAACGAGAAGGAGGTCGACCTGGTGAAGATCACCCTCGCCGGGCCGGCCGGTGCTCCCCCCGGTGAGAGCACCCGCCCGCCACAGGGCTGGGGCGCCGAGCACGGCGACGGCACGGTCACCTGGTCGGGCGGCACGGTGAAGCCCCATGGCTTCGAGCAGTGGGGCTTCGAGGTGGACGGAGCCGACCAACCCGGGCCGCTCCAGTACAAGGTGACCCTGGGCTTCGCCGACGGGCAGACCGAGCAGTCCGACGTGGTCATCAACGCCGTCGCCCCCGAGGCCACCTCGGCCGCAACGGCCACGACTGTCGTCGCCCCTGCGAACAGTGCTAGAGAAGCGGCAACCTCGACGTCGAGCGGATCGGGCAAGGCCAATGCCGCGCTGGCGATCGCCATTGTCGCCGCTGCCGTCGCCATGGCTGCCGTGGGCGTCGCCGCTCGCCGGAGACCCCCGGCGGCGGGAACCACCACATCGACCACACCAGAACAGGACTTCTGACTCTCCCGCCCTCGCTCCCCTGGAGAACACGATGCGCACTACTCCACACCGGACGCCCCGCCCGCTCGCGCTGGGGATACTGGTAGCCGCACTGGTGACGTTGGCTGCGTGCGGCAGCTCGTCGAAGCCGGCCGCAGCGAGGCCCACGACGACGGCCCGCCTGCAGATCGTGTCGCCGGCGGCCAACGAGGTGACCGGCCCGAACGTCGATCTGAAGCTCGACCTCATCGGTGCCCGGATCGTCCCCCAGACGACCGGTCCGCTGTCGCCCAGCGAGGGCCACATCCACGTGAGCGTCGACGGCAAGCTCGTGTCCATGGCCTATGGCACCGAGCAGCCCCTCACCGGGCTCACGCCCGGCTCCCACATGGTGCAGGCGGAGTTCGTGGCCACCGACCACGCTGCGTTCAAGAACCGGGTGGTGGCGGCTGCGCTGTTCACGGTGGGGCCGTGAACCACACCCTCACCCGACCCCATCTGGCCCTGGTGGCGGCGACGATCGGTTGCGCCGCCCTCGCCGTCCGACCGCCGCTGCTGCGGGCAACCCAAGACCCCGTCGTGGTGCTCGTGCTGGTGTTCGCGGCCCTCCTCGGCGTGGCGCTGGGCTGGCCGGTGGCCGCCTCGGCGTCGTCGGGCGCGTCCACCACCAGGTGGGTCGTGGTCGGCGGTGTAACCGCGTTCGCCGTGGGCCGCCTGGTGGGCGGCGGCCAGGCGCCCGGGCCGCTGGCCATGCGCGTCATCGCCCTCAACACCCTGGCGGCGGTGGCCGAGGAGGCGTTCTTCCGCCGGTTCCTGTACGACGTCTTTCTTCCCGGTGGCGCCCTCGTCGCCGTGGTCGCATCGGCGGCGCTGTTCGCCGTCGTCCACGTCCCCGTCTACGGCGTCTGGGTGCTGCCCCTCGACCTGGCCGCCGGGTTGCTCCTCGGCTGGCAGCGGTGGGCAACCGGCTCGTGGCTGCCCCCCGCCATCACCCATGTGGTGGCCAACCTCCTGGTGGTGATCTGAGATGCGCAGGACCCTCGGAGTGGTGCTCGCGCTGGCGGCGCTGGTCAGCGGCTGTGGGCGAACCAGCGGCGTCCGCAGCTCCGGTGCCCCGGTCGTGGGCCTGCTGTACCCGACATCGGGAACGCAGGCCCTGGGCGGCACCCAGGAGGCACGGGGCGCTCGGCTGGCCATCGACTGGGCCAACGACCACGGTGGCCTGCGGGGGCGCCAGCTTGGCGTCGAGACGGCCGACGTCGACCGGCCCGAGAGCGTGCCGGCGGCGATGGCCTCCCTCAAGGCCAGGGGTGTCAGCGTCGTCATCGGCAGCCACGGCTCGGCCGTGTCGGCCGCCGCCGCCCAGGACGCCACCCGCCAGGACATGACGTTGTGGGAGACCGGAGCGGTCGGCGAGGTCCCGCCCGAGGTGGCGTCGGGGCGCAACTTCTTCCGCCTTGCTCCGATGGGCGCCAACCTGGGCGGGGCGGCCATCGACTTCGTGAGCAACGAGCTGGCCGCCAGACTGCCCACCTCTTCCTCGCCGCCCGCCCCGCTGCGCTATGCCGTGGCCTACATCGACGATGCCTACGGAAGGGCGGTGGGCATGGGCGCAGCCGACCGGATCGAGCGGACCGGCCAGACGTCGGTCGGGACGTTCCCCTATGCCCCCGACACGACCGACTTCGGGCCCCTCGTCGCCCGGCTGGCCCAGGCCCGGCCTGACGTGCTGTTCGTCGCCGCCTACATCGACGACGGCGTGTCCCTGCGCCAAGCCACCGTCGCCGCCCACCTCCCGCTCAAGGCCAGCATCGGCACGAGCTCGAGCTACTGCCAGCCGGTCTTCGGCGATCGCCTGGGCGACGACGCTGTCGGCCTGTTCGCATCCGACAAACCCGACGCCGCCGACGTCCGCCCCGAAGCGCTCAACCCCGAGGGCAGGGCCGCCCTGCAGTGGGTGAAGACCCGCTATCAGGACCTGTACCACGAAGCGATGAGCTCCCCCGCCCTGTCGGGGTTCTCGAACGCCTATGCCGTGGTCGTCCACGTCCTGCCCGCAGCCCGGAGTCTGCGCCCCGCCGACCTGGCCCGAGCGGCGTCCACGGTCACGCTGCCCGAGGGGAGCCTGGCCAACGGCGGCGGGTTCGCCCTCGGCCCTGCGGGGGCGCCCGACGCCGGCGAGAACCGCAACGCCGCGGGAGTGATCTGGGAGTGGACCGCCCCCCGGACGCGCGCCGTCGTCTGGCCGCCCGCCTACGCCACCGGTCCCGTCGCCGCCCTGCCCATCAGCCGGTGACGCCGCCGAAGCCGGCGGTCCGTCGCCTCGGCGTCGCCGTCCTCGTCGTCTACGCGCTGGCCGGCGCCCTCACCTTGCGCATGACCGGACATGCACTTCGTCCGCTGTTCGAAGGCGTCGGACCGACATCGCCCTACCGCTGGGTCGCCCCACCGCCCGAGTTCGCCGCCAGCAACGTCAAACCCGAACCGGCGACCACCGACATCGAGTTGGACGACGCCGGCACCAAGCCCCTCGGGTTCTCCACCCCCGACGGCCAAGTGGTCGTCAACCTGCCGGCGGGAGCGGTGGCGCCACGCGCCGGCGACACCAAGGTGGTCCTGTCCATCACGCCGCTCGACCCGGCCACAGTCGGTGGTGTCCCCGATGGGCGACCCAACGGCAACGCCTATCGCATCCAGGCCACCTACCAGCCATCGGGCACGGCCGTCGACCGATTCGCCAAGCCTGGCAACCTCGTGTTCGGGATGCCCGAACCGTTCCAGGTGCTCCTCTACGCCCCCGACGGCCGCGCCTGGGAGCCGTTGGCGAAGAGTGCCAACAACGGGCCGGCCACCGACTCTCGCATCGGCTACTTCCTGGGAACGACCGGGGCAACGACGGTGCCGCCCCAGCGACAGGGAAGCGGCAGCAACGGCGGCGTGGTCGTCGTGGTCATCGTGGTCGTCGCCCTCGCCCTGCTGTTCGGCCTGGGGCCCCCGATCTACCGGCGACTCCGGGCCCGTCACGCCTCGGCGCCGTCGGGCCGGCGTCCACCCTCCCGCACCGGGGCCAACCGGCCGAAGGCCACCGCCAAGAAGAAGAAGCCGAAGAAGCATCAGCAGAAGAGGAGGTGACGTCGGCCACCAGAGGAGCGGGTGGGTCGAGGAGTACGGGCGGAGCGGTTCGGGTAGGGCTGGAGACAGAGAGCGCCAGTCGGCCGCTCGGGGGTACCCATGATCATCGAGACCACCAACAGCATCTACGAGGTCCGCCGGGACGAGAAGCGCTTTCGCCGGATCCACGAGTTCGGTCCCGCCGATGTCGAGTTCCCCGTGGGCCGGTGGTTTCCCTTCCACCGCATGACCGAGCCCGACCCCGGCGAGCCGGTGCGCTTCTTCTGGGTCATCGCCCAGACCGGCCGGGTGAGTCGCATCGGGATGTGCGAGACGAGCC
Source organism: Acidimicrobiaceae bacterium (assembly GCA_039649175.1). GTDB lineage: Bacteria > Actinomycetota > Acidimicrobiia > Acidimicrobiales > AC-14 > DATAQC01. The sequence goes on along the minus strand of JBBWZS010000045.1, from coordinate 10,034 downwards.
CCATCGTCCGGGTCCTGCCTGATGACGAGACGTCGGTGGAGTCCTATGTGGCCACCCGTCGGGCAGGTTCCGCCCACCGCTGACCCCGCCCCGCCCGTCTCACCGGCCCCGGGCCGGCGCCGCCGCTCCTGAGCAGCCATCGCGGCTTGACGTTACAGTTCGGCCTTGAGCGTCGGAGGGCCACCATCGGCATCGAGTCTCGGCACGCGTTCGCTCATTCCCCGGACGAGAGGCAGGTGCTTGATGTGGAACCGAGCATGACGGACCCGACGGGCCTCCTCTCCGACGGCGACGAGACCCGTGCCGCGCCGCCCGCGGTGTTCGTGGTGTTCGGCGCCTCCGGCGACCTCACCAGCCGCAAGCTCATACCCGCCATCGAGGCGCTTGCCCTGCGACGCCTCCTTCCGGGGGGCTTCTCGGTCGTCGGCGTCGCTCGTACACCGATGAGCGACGACGAGTTCATGGAACGCACGCACGCCCTCGTCGAGAAGGCGGGTGGCGGTGGTGAACAGGCCAAGCACGTCTGGGACGCCTTCCAGGGCGGCTTCCGCTATGTCGCCGGGTCCTATGGCGACCCCGACACCTTCGCCCGGCTGCGCACCGTGCTCGAAGAGCTCGACCGTGACCGGGGCACGGCGGGGAACCGCCTGTACTACCTGGCCACCCCGTCGACCCAGTTCCCGGTCATCGCCACCGGCTTGGCCGGGGCGGGGCTGAACCGGCCCGTCAACGACGGCGCCTTCGTGCGGATCGTGATCGAGAAGCCCTACGGGCACGACCAGCAGAGCGCCGCCGAGCTCGACGCCACCGTGCACTCTGTGTTCGACGAGAGCCAGGTCTACCGGATCGACCACTACCTCGGGAAGGAAACGGTCCAGAACGTCCTCGCCCTGCGGTTCGCCAACGCCATCTTCGAGCCCATCTGGAACCGGCGCTACGTCGACCACGTCCAGATCACCGTGGCCGAGTCACTGGGCGTGGGCCACCGAGGCGGGTTCTACGAAGGTGCCGGTGCATTGCGCGACATCGTGCAGAACCACGTCATGCAGGTGCTGGCCCTCACCGCCATGGAGCCTCCGGCCTCCTTCGATGCCCAGGGCATCCGCGACGAGAAGGTCAAGGCCCTCCGTGCCGTCGAGGTGGTCGGCGCCGACGACGTGGCCAAAGACGTGGTGCGGGCCCAGTACCAGCGAGGGTGGTCCGGGGGCGTGGAGATGCCGGGCTACCGCGACGAGGAGGGGGTGTCGCCCCACAGCCAGACCGAGACCTACGTGGCCATGAGGCTCCGGGTCGACAACTGGCGGTGGGCGGGGGTTCCCTTCTACCTCCGCACCGGCAAGTGCCTACCCAAGCGGGCCACCGAGGTGGCCATGCAGTTCCATTCGGTGCCCCACCTGCCCTTCGACCTACCGGAGAAGCTGGCCCCGGATGCCCTCGTGCTGCGCATCCAGCCCGACGAGGGGATCACACTGCGCTTCGGAGCCAAGGTGCCCGGCCAGAGCTTCCGGGTGCGCTCGGTGTCCATGGACTTCTTCTACGGGGCGGCCTTCCTGGAGGAGACGCCCGAGGCCTACGAGCGGCTCATCCTCGACGCCCTACTGGGCGACCCCACACTGTTCATCCGCAGCGACGAGGTGGAGCACGCGTGGCGGATCTGCGATCCGATCCTGACGGCCTGGGACGAGGGCCGCGCTCCTCTGGCCGGTTACGAAGCGGGCACCTGGGGCCCCAAAGAAGCCGACGAGCTCCTGGAGAGCGAGGACCGCCAGTGGCGAATCCTCTGATCACCACGTTGGGGTCGTGGTCGGCCGATGCCGTCAGCGTCGCCGAGGTCGAGCGCGCCCTCAGCGACCTGCGCCGCCATGAACAGCAGGCGGCGGTGCGCACGGGCGTCCTGACTCTCGGCTGCGTGGTGCCCGACCAGGCCACCGCCGATCAGGCCCTGGCCACCATTCACGAGCTCGGGCCCCGGCGGCCGGCCCGGACCCTGGTCGTGATCACCGACGACGGCGACGGCGAGCAGCGGATCGACGCCACCGCCTCGGTGCAGGTGGTGGAGATCGACAGTCGGGCGGTGTGCCACGAGCTGGTGGTCCTGCGCGTGCGGGGGCCGGCCCGGTTCCACGTCGACTCCATCATCCGGCCCCTGACCCTGCCCGACCTGCCCGTGTTCATCTGGATGCCCGTCCAGGTGCCCACCCTCGGTGATCCCATGTTGGGCATCTGTGACCGCCTCCTGGTGGACACCCGGGCGGTGACCAGTCCCGAGAGGGCACTGGCCCAGGTGGTCAAGCTCCTGCGCCTGGTGCCGGTCACCGACCTGTCGTGGTTGCGGCTGGCCCCGTGGCGCCAGCAGTTGTCGGGGCTGTTCCAGGGCCAGGTCAACGAGCCGTTCCTGAAGGGCGTCGACCACGTCCATGTGGCCGGTCATTTCGCCCCCAGCCGTCTGATGGCCGGTTGGGTCTGTTCCCGCCTCGGGCTGGCACCCGAAGCCGTCACCCTCGAAGACGCCACCCACATGTCGATCCGTCTCACCGCCACGTCCGGTGCCAGGCACGGCCAGTTCACCGTGCGGCGCCCGGCCGACGAGCGGGCGCTGGTGGCCGAGGTGGAGCTGGAGTCGGGCCCATCGTGGACCCAGACGCTGCGCATGCGCGACCGGTGGCCGGCTCGCGCCCTGGCCGACGCCCTCACCCGCACAGGCGACGACGACGTCTACCGGGAGGCCCTGGTAACGGGCATGAAACTGGCGCCGTGACGGCACCGGCATCCGGCGCCACGGCATCCGATGGGTCCAGCCGCCAACGCCTGGGGGCGTTCGTCGCCGACGCCGACCTCGGCACCAGCCCCTTCCCCCCCATCGCCGACTACGGCTTCCTGTCCGACTGCCAGGTAAACGCCCTCATCGCCCCGAGCGGGAACGTCGAATGGCTGTGCCTGCCCCGGCCGGACTCCCCCAGCGTCTTCGGCGCCATTCTCGACCGGTCGGCAGGGACGTTCCGAGTGGGCCCCGCCGCGGCAAGGGTGCCGGCCGGGCGTCGCTACGTGCCGGGCACCAACGTGCTGGAGACGACCTGGCAGACCGCCAACGGCTGGCTCATCGTGCGCGACGCCCTCATCATCCGCCGCTGGTACTACGAGCGGGAGCGGTCCCCCATCCATCGCCGGGTGCCGGCCGACTACGACGCCGAGTGCACACTGCTGCGCACCATCGAATGCGTCACCGGCAGTGTGGCCGTCAGCCTCGATTGTGAGCCGATGTTCGACTACGCCCGCAGCCCGGCGCAGTGGTCCTATGTGGGCGACGGTTACGGCGAGGCCGTGGCCGAGGGTGATCCCACGCTGCCGCTGCGGCTCACCACCGACCTCCGGTTGGGGTTCGAAGGATCCCGCGCCAGCGCCCGAGCGGTGCTGCGGGAGGGCCAGCACGCCTTCGTCGCCCTCTCGTGGTCCGACCAGGCCCCGCCCCGTGAGTTCGACGAGGCCGCCGCCCGCATGGACCAGACCATCCAGTTCTGGCGCCGCTGGCTGAGCTACGGCAACTTCCCCGACCACCCGTGGCGGACCCACCTCCAGCGCAGCGCGCTGGTGCTCAAAGGGCTCTCCTACGCCCCCACCGGCGCCCTCCTCGCCGCCGCCACCACCTCGCTGCCCGAGACGCCCGGTGGCGAGCGAAACTGGGACTACCGCTTCAGCTGGATCCGCGACTCGACGTTCATGTTGTGGGCCCTCTACACGCTCGGCTTCGACTGGGAGGCCAACGACTTCTTCTACTTCGTCGCCGACCTGTGCGAGGCATCCGAGCTCCAGGTCATGTACGGCGTCGGGGGAGAGACCAAGCTCGACGAGCACCTCCTCGAGCACCTGTCCGGGTACGAAGGCGCCCAGCCCGTCCGCATCGGCAACGCCGCCTATCTCCACCGCCAGCACGACGTGTGGGGCGCGGTGCTCGATTCGGTCTACCTGCACACCAAGTCGCGCGACCACCTGCCCGAACGGGTCTGGCCCATCCTGGTCCGCCAGGTGGAGACCGCCCTGGAGAACTGGCGGGATCCCGACCGGGGCATCTGGGAGGTCCGGGGCGAGCCCCAGCACTTCACCTCCTCCAAGGTGATGTGCTGGGTGGCCGTCGACCGCGGCTCCCGCCTGGCCGCCATGCGGGGCGACCACGAGACGTCGCAGCGTTGGAAGAAGGCGGCCCAGGAGATCCACGACGACATCTGCGCCAACGGGATCGACGAGCGGGGCGTGTTCACCCAGCACTACGGCACCAAGAGCCTCGACGCCTCGCTGTTGTTGATGCCTCTCGTCCGCTTCCTCCGAGGGGACGACCCCCGCGTCCGGGCGACGGTGCTGGCCATCGCCGACGAGCTCACCGTCGACGGCCTGGTGCTGCGCTACCTGGTCGACGAGACCGACGACGGGCTGTCCGGCGAGGAGGGTACGTTTGTCATCTGCTCGTTCTGGCTGGTGGCGGCGCTGGCCGAGATCGGCGAGGGTCGGCGGGCACGGGCCCTGTGCGAGAAGCTCCTCTCCTACGCCAGCCCGCTCGGTCTGTACGCCGAGGAGATCGACGCCGGGTCGGGCCGCCACCTCGGGAACTTCCCCCAGGCCTTCACCCACCTGGCCCTCATCAACGCGGTGATGCACGTCATCAGGGCCGACCGCCTCGACTGACCGGCGACGGCGTGAAGATGAGCGCTCGTCACCCTGTGGGTATTTTTCTGCCTATCGGTAGCTCTGTCGGAGTGGCAGCTATAGGCTGCCGACGCCCAGGGTCGTTCGGGCCTGGCACAGAGGGGGAGCTATGCGTCGCTCAACGTGGTTACTGTCCAGCTGTCTCGCGCTCATCCTGCTGGGTCCCATCGGCCCCGCACTCACCGCAGCAAGCGCCGGCACCGTGGCGCCCTCCCGACCGATCGTCTGGGTTTCCGGGCAGGACACGGGCCAGGTCTTCGTCACCCAGGGCACGACCGTGCTGCAGACGTTCGACTTCGTGAACGGCACGCCGGCGGGCACGCCGGTGATCACCGGTGTCGGGCCGAACACCCCGGCGTTGGGGATCCCGTCGCCCAAGCCCCACCTCATCGAGTTCTCCCCTGACGGACGGTTTGCCTACGTCTCGTTCCAGGGCACCAATCCGGGCAAGGTGGCCGTCATCGACACGGCCACCCGCACCGTCCAGACGGTCATCACCATCCCGTCCAACCAGCCCACCGCGAGCTCCGCGACCAGGGTCACCCAGGCCAAGTCCTCGCCCGACGGCACCTTCCTGATCGTCACCGAGATCGGGCCCCCCGGCGTCCTCACCAGGGTGAACGTCAACGAGGCCGCCCGCACCTGGACGGTCGCCCAGCAGGCGGTCCAGCCCGCCGGCGTCGGCCCCGCCTGTACCTCGTTCAAGCCTGACAGCTCCGTTGCCTATGTCGACAGCTCGCTGTCGACCTTCCTCGGGGTCCTGACCGTGGACCCGGTCACCTTGGTGTCCACACCGTTGTTCACGACCGCGGGCGACCCGCAATGTGGCATCCACAATCCCATCCTCCTCAACGGGACGCCCACCATCGTCGTCACCGACAACGGGGCCCCCGCCACTCCAGGGCTCGGCCACGTCCACCTGATCAACGCCATCACCGGAGCGGTCACCGAGCCGCCGCCGTCGCCGATCCCCGCCGCCAACCTCCACGACAACTGGCCCGTCGGGCTTCAGCCGGTCGACGCCCCCACCAACGATCCCGCCAACACCGTCTACGGCTCGGACCGGGACCTCGGTAACCTCCACCAGATGCTGCTGGGTACGACAACCGACAACATCCTGCCTCTCGTCGACCCCAAGGTCGCCACCCTGCCCGGCTCGCCGCGAGGCGCCCCCGACACCCTCGATGGCAGTGGTGACACCGTGTTCGTCGCCATGAAAGAGGCTGGAGACCTCGGGATCATCGATGGCTTCGGGACCCAGACGTACCTGCCACTCGTCACGCCCGACCCGAGCTGCAGCAACGCGTCCGATACGGCCAACTTCCACAAGTGCTTTGCCGTGCACGCCGTGACCGTCCAGCCCACCACCAGTGCACTGACCTGCCGGCCGGGCACGAGTGGCGGCGGTGCGCCCCTCGACGTCTGCACCGTCACCGATGTCGACGGGATCCGCTCCGTCCAGGTCAAGAACTCGGCCACGGGCCTTCAGCAGGTCACCTTCGGACCGTTCAACTGCGCCACGGCACCCACGTCCATCAACTTCAGCGTCCCCGCCGGTACGAAGTACAAGGTGTTCGTCACCGACTGCGCCCCGGCACGGAACAAGAAGACCTTCTCCATCCGCCCCAACGGTGGGGTGAACGTCGGGACGTAGCCTGTTCGGCTTCCGTACCGCAACGATCAGACGGGGTGGCGCCGAAGCGCCACCCCGTCTGGTTTTGCCCAATCTTGGATCAGGCGGGTGTGCCGACCGTGGTCACGCTGCCGTCGGGGTGGATCACGAAGGTCGTCTTGATTCGAGGCGTGGAGCAGTCGGAGACGAACACCTTGTACTTCTTGTTGGCCGGCACCCTGAACTCGAACGAGGTCGTCGGGGTGGGCGAGCAGTCGAACCCTGCGCCGACCTGCCGTTGGTTGGCTGCGGAGTCATTGACCAGCACGGTCCGGATCCCGTCAGGGTCGTTGAGGGTGCACACGTCGAGCGGCGCACCGCTGCCACTCGTGCCCGGAACACAGGAGAGCGTCGTCGTGCCGGCGGGGATTCCTGCGCCCGCCGGGGCGGTCCAGAGCACGAGGCCCCCGACGCCGACCGCGGAGATCGTCAACGCCGAAAGCGACGCGCGCAACTTTGACATGGCTACCGTCCTTTGATCGAAGGGTTTGCTCTGCGGTCCCCAGCCTGAGCCAAGCGCCGTCCAGGGATGCTTGCACCGGTCCGGCCACGGGTCAAGAGACCAGCACCGACGGGCAGGAGGAGGAGTCAGACGCGGCCGACCGCGGCTCCGGCCGCGTAGATGCGCTCGCTGGCCTTCCGGCCCTTCACGGTGACGTCCTGGGGGTTGTCGAAATGGAACCGGTGCTGGGTGGCATCGCGCACGGCCTCGGTGACGAGCACGTCGGACCGACCATCACGTCCGGCCAGGCCCGAGATGCGGAAGACCAGGTTGGTGGCATCACCGAGCACCGAGACCAGCATCCCGGTCATCGAGCTCACCGCCACCGGGCCCTTGGCCACCGCCCATCCCATCCGTATCGGTGCCCCTTCGGGGTCGCGGAGCTTGAGGCTCGGGCTCAACTCGTTCACCAACTGGTCGGCGGCCAGCGTGAAGGCCATGGCGTCCTCCACCCCCGACGGGTCCTGGTCGAGCTCCCAGGTGGCGAAGAAGGCGTCGCCGACGTAGTTGCTCAAGGTGCCCTTGTGCCGGGTCAGCAGTTGGTGGAGCTTGCCGTACAACCGCTCGAGGCTCTCCATCAGCACCTCGGTCGAGGTGTACTCCGAGATCGTCGAGTACTGGATGATGTCGCCGACGACCATCGCCATGTGGGTCAGCGAGACGTTCCTGACCGTCATCTTCTGGTCGAGCCCGGAGCCGCCCAGGAACCGGTCGGAGCGGAACTCCAGCTCCTGAGGGCCCACGCGGATCCGGTCGCCGGGCCGGACCGGCACAGGCACGGCCCGCTCGATACGAGTACCGTTCACCCGGCTGCCGTTGGTGCTGGTGTCGACCACGTAGGCGCTGTCCTGGTCGACGTCCAGACGGATCTCGAGGTGGTTGCGAGAGACACTGTCATCGTCGACGAGCAGCTTGCGGTCGCGCTCGACGCCCGGACACTCCCGCCCGATGAACAACCGGTCGTGGATCGGCAGCACCCGCTCCTCGGGCGAGCCGGGATCGACGACCAGAAATGCAAGGGGGAACTCGTGCATACGGAAACGTTGCGCCTTGGAGCGGCTCTGCGACGGGTGGGGGGTTCGACCCGAGCATACCGTCGCCCGGCGACGACCTGACGAGGTCGTCGCCGTTCACCCACCGGCCGAGCTCAGCTCGGCGGAACCGAGCCCGGTGGCAACGTGCCCGGTGCCCGTCGGGGCGGAAGGGTGGCGGGGGCACCCCGGGCACCGGCTGCCGCGGGCCCGGCCATGGCATCGGCCCGTGCACCGCCCTCCCCCAGCGGGGGCTCGTCGTGGTCGCGGTCAGTCTCCGGAGTCGGGCTGAGGTACCCGACGGCGAACATGGCAAGGGCGGTGACGGCCACGATGGGGACCCAGAGGCTGGGGCGAGGTGCGAAGACGGAGAACACCGACGAGCCGATCACCAGCACCAGGCCCAAGCCGATGCCCGGCAGCAGGAACCGGAAGCCCCGGGCAAACCGGTTCGACGACAGTCCGTGGCGGCTGAGGGCGAGGATGACCTCGACGAGACCGACGGCGGTGAGGAGGAACAGCACCAGGCCGAAGATGGCATAGACGGAGTGCTTCGAGCCGTGTACGTCGACGGTGCCCTGCTGGGTGGCCAGGGAGTGACGTTTGGCGTCCAGCACGCTGACCGTCGCCGGGAGGAGCCCGGTGGCCTGGCCCTTCAGCGCGCTCAGGTCCAGGGTGAAGCGCCGATCCTCGGTGGCGCCGGGGGCGACACGGATCTCGACGGCCGTCTCGTAGGCGAAGAAGTCGAGGCCCAACACGGTCGACGAGAGCCGCACCGTGGTCGCCACGATGGGCGACGTGCCTGCATTGGTGAGCCGGAGATCGATCTCGGTGGCCCCCGGCGACATGGGCAGGGGGTGGCCGTTCGACGAGCCCGCCATCGACTTGCCTCCGATGGTCGTCGCCAGGCTCAGCCCGTTCTGGCCGGCGCTGGCGCCGGCAGTCACGACGATCACCAGGATCGCTCCCAGGGCGGTCAGTGCCGTGAGCCGGGCTCTTTTGACGATCATCTGGCATCTCCTGCCATCAGGGCTCAGACCTCGCGGCCGGAGCCGAACTGGGCGATGACGAAGCCCAAGGCCACCAGAAGGAACAGGATGATCACGATGGAGGCGGACGCCCCCTGGATCACCTTGCTGGCGAGGACAACATCGATCGTCGTCGTGAGCGTCGGTCCGCACTGCGCCGTCAACACGTGCCGGCCCACGCTGGCGTTGCCGACGGAGATCGGGGTCCTGAAAGTGCCGGCGGCATCGGCGACGGTCGTGCCGACGACCTGACCTTCGAGCGTCAGGGTCACGGGTGCCCCCGAGTCACAGCCGGCACCGGCCACGACCAACTCGGCACCCGGTTGCACGGCGTGGGGGTCCACGATCAGGGCGCCGGGAGGCGGAGGGGGCGGCAGTGTCGTGGTCGGCGGCGGCGTCGTCGTCGGGGGGGTGGTCGTCGGCGTGGTGGTAGCCGGCGGCGTGGTGGTGGGTGGCGTGGTGGTCGGCACCGGGGGCACCGCCGGCGGCGGAGTCGGCGGAACCACCTGCAGCGGCGGTGACACCTCGCCCAACACCGCAACCGGCTGGGTCGTGGTCGGAGCGGTCGTGGTGGTGGGCGGGGCCGTCGTGGGCGGTGTGGTCGTTGGTGGAGTCGTCGTGGGCGGTGTGGTCGTGGGCGGTGTGGTGGTGGGCGGTGTGGTCGTCGGTGGCGGCGGTGAGGTGACGGTGACCGTGACGCTGGCGGTGTCGGTCTGGCCGTCGCTCTGGGTCACCGTGAGGACGGCCCTGAAGGTGCCGGGTGTCGAATAGGTGTGCGTGATCGACGACGGTGGGGCGCCCGTGCCTGAAGTCGACGTGCTGTCGCCAAAGTCGAGGGTCCAGCTGGTCAGGGTGGCGCCCACGCCCGGCGTGCTGGTGGAGCCGTCGAAGGTGACGGTGAGCGGTGCGGTGCCCGAGGCGGGGTTGGCACTCAGGCGGGCGGTGGGCGCCGGCGAGGTGACGGTGATGTTGACGCTGGCGGTGTCGGTCTGGCCGTCGCTCTGGGTCACCGTGAGGACGGCCCTGAAGGTGCCGGGTGTCGAGTAGGTGTGGGTGATCGACGAAGGCGGGGCGCCCGTGCCTGAAGTCGACGTGCTGTCGCC
>JBBWZS010000178.1:0-5560 GCA_039649175.1 Acidimicrobiaceae bacterium | reverse complement strand
AGGCCGTTGAGGCTGAGGACCCCGGCGATGGCGCTGAGCAGGCCCGGTCGGTCGGGGGCGACCACCTTCACGCTGCGGTCCTCGCCGACCACCAGCAGGTCGCCGCCGGCCCGGCCCAGCAGCTCGTCGTCGCGACCGGCATCGGCCGGTGGGCGGTGAGGCCGGCCCTCGAGCCGGAGCCGGACCCGCTCGACCAGCTCGCCCAGCAGGGTGCGCCGCCAGGGGGTCCAGGCCGACTCCCCGGTGGCCTGGCCGTCGGACTCGCTGAGGGCGCCGAGCAACTCGAGGGTCGGGAGATCGACGACCTTGGTGGCCACCGAGTCGATGGTCCCCTCGTCGTCGAGGTCACGGCGGGCGGCGACGTCGGGCAGCAGCAGGTGCAACCGGACCATGCGCTGCACCTGCTCGACGTCGGCAGCAGGGAACCCCATCCGGGTGGTCATGGTGGCGGCCAGGTCGGCTCCGACCTCGGAGTGGTCGCCCGGGTACCCCTTGCCGATGTCGTGGAGCAGGGCACCCACCAGGAGCAGGTCGGGACGCTCCACCCGGTCGCGGATGGCGGCGGCGTTGCGGGTGGCCTCGACCAGATGGCGGTCGACGGTGAAGCGGTGGTAGGCGTTGCGCTGGGGGCGGCTGCGCACCGGCTCCCACTCCGGGAACAGGCGGCTCCACACGCCGTGGTGGTCGAGGGCCTCGAACAGCCCGATCAGTGGGTCGCCACTACCCAACAGCGCGACCAGGGCCTGGCGCGCCTCGGCCGGCCAGGGGTCGCCGAGCGGCGCCAGGCCGCCGAGGAGGGCGAGGCTGTCGTGGCTGAGACGGACGTCGTTGGTGGCGGCCGCTGCCGCCGCCTGCAGGGCGAAGCCGTCGTCGTGGCCGGCCAGCGGTTCGGTGAGGCGCAACTCGCCATCGCGCACCACCAGCCCCGGCCCCACGTCCCTGTCGCGCGCGGCCCGGGACCCGCGGGGCCCTTCCAACCAGGCGTCGACGCGGCGCCACTCCTCGTCGCCGAGCCACGCCACGCGCCGGGCGGCGCCGGCGATGGCGGCCATGAGCTCGTCGGCGTCGCGATAGTCGAGCCGGGCGGCCACGTCGTCCTGGTCCTGGAGCAGGAGGCGCTCGTTGACCCTGGCCCCGCCCCGGTGCAACTCGATCCGGGCGGACAGGAGGACCTCGCCGGCGGCATCCATCCCGTCGCCCTGGGAGATGAACGGCGCCGCCACCGCCGCCGCCCGCAGGGCGGTGATGTCGCGCAGGCCACCCTTGGCCTCTTTGAGGTTGGGCTCCAGGAGGAACGCCAGGTCGCCGAAGGACTCGTGACGCCGGCGCGTGGACCGGACCAGCTCGGCGAGGAACCGCCGGCCATGTTCCTGCCACTGGTTGGTGGCCGACTCCCGCAGCTCGTGGGCCACCGCCGCCGCTCCCGCCACCGGTCGGGCGTCGAGCAGGCCTATGGCCACCTTGAGATCGGATCGGGCCAGGCGCATCGTCTCCCGTGGCGTCCGGGCGCTGTGGTCGAGGCGCACCCCGGCATCCCAGATCGGGTACCAGACCCGGTTGGCGAGCTCGCCCAGATCGCCGCGCCCGTCGTGGACGAGCAGGACGTCGAGATCGCTGTGGGGGCACAGCTCCCCCCGGCCGTACCCGCCGAGGGCCACCAGGGTGACGCCCGGCTCGTCGCCGAGGAGCTCGCCCAGCCACTCGTCGGCGAGGGCGGTGTAGGCCCGGGCGAAGTCTGTTCCTCGCAGCTCGCCGTCGCCCAACAGGGCGGCGCGCCGTTCCTCAAAGCTCGTGGACGCTCATCCCGTCGGTGCCGGTGCCTGTGCCGGTGTCGGCGTGGGTGGCCATCAGCCGTTGCCGGTGGGCGACAGCCGCCACTGCTGGTTGGGCCCGCCGTTCCACGGCCACTGGATGACGGTGCCGCCTTCGGCCGAGCTGGCGCCGGCCACGTCGATGACCTTGCCGCTGCTCATCGACACCATCCTGTACGCGGTGCCGACCGGCTCGAACCGCCACCACTGGTTGGCCCCGCCGTTCCACGGCCACTGGATGACCTGGGCCCCGTCGGCGGTGGAGGCGCCGGCCACGTCGAGCACCTCACCGCTGTTGACCGACTGGATCACGAAGATGTCGGCGCTGAGGCGCAGGAACCGCCACTGCTGGTTGACCCCGCCGTTGGCCGACCACTGGATGACCGGGGCGCCGGGGGCCCGGGACGCGCCGGCGACGTCGATCAGCTTCCCGCTGCTCATCGAGACCATGTTGTTGCGCAGCGGCTCCCACAAGAACGTGACCGTCACCCAGTCGTTGCCGGCGATGCCCAACTGGGAGGCGGCCGCGCGCGACAGGTCGATGCCGGCCGGGTTGAGGACGCACCGGCCGAACTGGTCGGTGCCGCCGGCGTGTCCCGTGGGCTGGCCGTTCAGGTCGAGGCAGTTGGCCGACGAGTGGTAGCCGTTGGAGAACGCCGCCTGGGTCTCGGGCACTCCCGGCGGCAGGTCGGCGGCGAAGCGGCGGGGCCGGGGTGTGTTGGGCCCGTAGTCCCAGTAGTTGTCGTCGATGTTCCAGGGGCCCGAGTCCTTCAGGGGGATGACGGCGCTCTGGCCGTTGTCGCGGGTGACCACCACCCGGTAGTCGAGACCGACGGCGTAGCCGGGAGGGCATCCGGTGGCACTCAGGGTGCTGGTGAGGCCGAGGGCGGCGAACTTGGCGCACTTGTCGGGCAGAGCTACGTCGAAGCTGCCGGGAGGGGTGGGGTTGTACTGGGTGGCGAAGACGCGCGCGCTGGTGAACTGCTGGGGCCCCACCGAGGCGGGGGTGGCGGCGGCGAAGCCGGCGGCCTTGGAAAGCCCGGCCCCGGCCCGGGCCTGGCGGCCGGCGGCGGCCGCCTCGTTCTCGTCGGCCGGCCCTGGCCGTGCCGGCCCTGTCTGGGCACCGGCCCCTGCCGACAGCGAGGCCACGCCGACCATGACCATGGCCACGACGACGACCAGCAAGGTCCGTGCGCGCATCCGGTCAGGCTAACGGGTGGGCCGTCGGTGAAGATCCCAGGAGCGCATCGCCGGCGGGCACGACCTCAGCGGGCGAGGCTGTGATAGAGGCGCAGGGCGCTGTCGGCGGCCTTGTCCCACGAGAACTGCGTCGCCCGCGCCCGGCCCTCGGTGATCAGCCGGGCCCGCAGTTCCTCGTCGGCGGCCACCCGCGTCATGGCGTCGGCGAAGGCCTCGGCGTCGCCGGGGTCGACGAGCATGGCGGCGTCGCCGGCGATCTCGGGCGTGGCGCCCGCCTTCACCCCGACCACGGGCACCCCCGATTCCATGGCTTCGATGATGGGCATGCCGAAGCCCTCGTAGAGCGACGGGAAGGCGAGCATGCAGGCCCCGTTCATGAGGGCCGCCATGCGGGCGTCGTCGATGTAGCCGGTGTTCACGATCTCCGGCGGCCCAAGGCCCCGATCGGCCAGGTTGGAGGCCAGGTCGAACCGGGGACTGGCGCTGCCGGCCAGCACCAGGCGCAGCTCCACGCCCCGATCCCGCAGGATCTGCATGGCGTCGAGGGCGAGGGCCACGTTCTTCCTCGGCTCCAGCGTGCCCAGCATGAGGGCGTAGGGCGGGCCCGGGTCCAGACCGGGGTCGGACGGCGCCGCCGAGCGACGGTGGCTGCCGTTGGGGATGACGACGATACGGTCGGCCACGTCGGGGAGCCAGGTGGCCAGCTCGTCGCGGGTGAAGTTGGACACGGCGATGACGATCGACGCGCGCCGCAGCACGGCGGGAAGCAGGTTGGCCATGCGCCGGATCGACGGCGACACCGACTCGGGATGGTGGACGAAGCCGATGTCGTGGACGGTGACCACCGTGGGCACCTTGGACGACGGTGGGCAGATGAAGTTGGTGGCGTGGAAGACGTCGCACTTCACCAGCCACTCGACGGGAGGGAACGGCACCCGGTCCCACACCGCCCACAGTGGCCGGGCCGGTGCCATGCGCCGGGTGACGCTCACGTTGGGGCGGTGGGGCGGGTCGAGATGGAGCATCCGGGCCGTGCGCCACGAGATGGGGAACACCAAGATGTCGTCCTCGGGCGAGCGGCGAGCCACGGCGTCGATGAGCTCGTGGGTGTACCACCCGACACCGGTCTTGGGCCCGAGGAGGGGAGTGCCGTCGAACCCGATGCGACTCGGCACTAGGCCTGGCGGTGCCGGCGCAGGTGACCGCGCCGCTTCCGGTCGCCCTCACCGCCGCCGGGGTCGGCTCCGACATCAGAGTCGGGCTCGGTGTCAGGGTCAGCACCAGGGGCCTCGTCGACCACCACCACGCCGGGTTCGTGGTCGTCGCCGGTGGCGACGGCCGGCCCGGGCCCGGGGCCGGGCGTGGCCTCGTCGCCCGCCGCCGGGTCCGGCATCGGCACCGGCACGGGAGCCACCTCCGGCCCCCGGCTGGCGCGCAGCTCGGCGATGATGGCTTGGCGGTGCTGGGACAGCATCTGGGGCAACGTGCCCAGGTCGCGCACGAGGATGCGACCGAGCTCGCTCACCGTGTGCCGCAGCTCGGCGGCGGCCGCCTGCACCTCGGTGGCCACCACCGCCTCGAAGCTGGACTCCAGAGACACCGCCAGTGCCTCGAGGCGACCGCTGAGGCGGCCCAGGGCGGCTTCGACGGCATCGAGGCGGCGAGCCAGCCCGGCGGTGGCGGCGTCGACCGGCGAGGGCCCGGACGACGGACCGGCAGCGGCGGCGCCGGCGCCGGGATCGGCGTAGGGCGGCACGTCCATCGTCGACAACGCTACCGGCCCGGGGCCGAGGCCCAACGGAGGACGTCGCCATCGTCGACCTGGCGTCGATGGCGCAGCTCCCGGCGCCGGACCATGGCACGGGGCAGGGCGGCGGTGAACGAGGCGAAGGCCACCGACCGCCGGCGCACCGTCTCCCACGACGGGGCCTGGCGCCGGACGAGGGGCTGGAGCACGTCGCGACGGGCATAGGAGGCCGTCACCAGCAGATGGTGGCCGGCGGCGGCCAGGGCCATGGGCGCTGGTGCGTTGCGCGTCAGGGTGAGCAGGCGGTTGCGCTCGGTGAAGTGATGGTGGAGTCGCGACCCCTCGACCGCCGATGCGCTGTGCACGTGACGGACAGGCGCCCCGGGCACGTAGAGGTAGCGCCACCCCTGGGCCCGTCCCCGCCACGACAGGTCGAAGTCCTCGTAGTAGAGGAAGTAGCTCTCGTCGAAGTGGCCGACGGCGTCGAGGTAACGGCGGGAGAGCACCACCGCCGCCCCGCACCAGGCGAACACCTCCTCGACCTCGCAGTACTGGCCGTCGTCGCGCCCGAGGTAGCCCCGATCGGCGCCGTAGCCGCCGTCGAGCAACACCGACCCGACGTTGTTGATCACGTCGACGGGCTGGCCGCCCAGCTCCACGTCGAACCAAGCGGCCTCGGGACCGACGGTGAGAGTCGTCTGCCGCTCGCCGGACATGACCTCGACGGCCCGGGGCTCGGGTGCCGAGAGGAGCAGGCGCGCGCAGGGCAGGGTGCCGTCCGGTCGTGCCGGCACCCGCAGGA
>JBBWZS010000158.1:0-3045 GCA_039649175.1 Acidimicrobiaceae bacterium | reverse complement strand
GCACCCAGCTCCCCCACGCCGCCGGGCTGGCCAAGTCGTCGCAGATCCGGGGCGACGACAGGGTCACCGTCTGCTACTTCGGTGAGGCCACCGCCTCCAAGGGCGATTTCCACGAGGCCCTCAACTTTGCCGGCATCCACCGCCTGCCGGTGGTGTTCGTGTGCGAGAACAACCTCTACGCCATCTCGGTCCCTATGGGCGTGCAGTCGGCCGTCGACGACGTGGCCACCCATGCCCGGTCCTACGGCTTCGACGGTGTGGTGGTCGACGGCAACGACGCCCTCGCCGTCTACGGCGCCACCAGGGACGCGGTCCAGCTCGCCCGGGAAGGTGGGGGGCCCACCCTCGTGGAGTGCAAGACCTACCGCCTGCTACCCCACACCTCCGACGACGACGACAAGGCCTACCGGTCGGCCGAGGAGGTGGCGATATGGCGGGGGCGAGACCCGATCCCCCGGATGCGCCGGTACCTGCTCGACGGTGGCATCCTCGGCGACGAGGACGACGCCCGCCTCCACGACGAGGTCGGCGCCGAGGTCGACGAGGCCACCCGGCGCGCCGAAGCGGCGGCCCCGGCCACCGCCGAGATGGCCTTCACCAAGGTCTACGCCCGCCCGCTGCGCCCCATCCCCGGCGCACCGGCGTCGGCGTCGGACGGCATCTCGTTCCCGTCAGGGGTGTCCCCCGTGCCCGACGGAGGCGTCGAGCGCAATGTGCTGGAGACCGTGCGCCACACCCTGCACGAGCTGATGGCCGGCGACGACGACGTCGTGGTCCTGGGTGAGGACGTGGGCCTGCTCGGTGGGGTGTTCCGCGCCACCGAGGGCCTCCAGCGCCGGTTCGGGCCCAACCGGGTGATCGACACGCCCCTGGCCGAGTCGTCGATCGCCGGCATCGCCATCGGCATGGCCCTCGACGGGCTGCGCCCGGTGGCCGAGATCCAGTTCGCCGACTTCTTGCACTCGTGCTTCGACCAGCTGGTGAGCGAGGCGGCCAAGATCCACTACCGCTCCAACGGCGACTTCAACGTGCCCATGGTGGTCCGCGCCCCCTGGGGTGGCGGCACCCACCGGGCCATCTACCACTCGCAGGCGGTGGAGGCGTTCTACGCCCACGTGGCCGGGCTCAAGGTGGTGGTGCCGTCCACGCCGGCCGACGTGGCCGGCCTGCTGCGCTCGGCGGTGGAAGATCCCGACCCCGTCCTGTTCCTGGAGCACAAGAAGACCTACCGCCGGATCAGGGGCCTGGTGCCCGAGGGCGACTGGCGCGTGCCCATCGGGGTGGCCGACATCGCCCGGTCCGGTGACGACCTCACCGTGGTCACCTACGGCGTCCACCGTCACCACTGCCTGGCGGCGGCCGAGGAACTGGCGGGCGAGGGCTTCTCGGTCGAGGTGGTCGACCTGCGCACCATCTCGCCCCTTGACCGCGACACCGTGCTCGCCTCGGTGGCCCGCACCGGCCGCCTGCTGGTGGTGCACGAGGACAACGTGAGCTTCGGCGTGGGCGCCGAGGTGGCCGCCATCGTGGCCGAGGAGGCCTTCTACGACCTCGACGCGCCCGTCCGCCGCCTGGCCATGGCGGATGTCCCGGCGGCTCCCTACGCCATGCCCGCGGAAGCGGCGGTGATGGTCGGTCCCCCCCTCATCGCCGACGCCTGCCGGTCGCTGCTGAAGGCCTGACGCTGACACTCTTTCCCACCGGAGGAGCCGAGACGCCGGGCATCCGCGATCTCTACCGCAAGGTCTCGGTGGCCATCGCCAAAGGCCTGCGGGGCCCGGTGTGGGTCAGGGCCGAGATCAGCGGCTTGCGCCAGCAGAACAGTTGGTGCTTCCTCACCATGGTGGAGGCGGCGCGCGACACCACCGAGAACGACGCCACCCTCGACGTGGTGATCTGGCGCACCGCCTGGGCCCGCATCGCCGCCCAGCTGGAAGACCGGGGCCTGGCCCTGCGCGTGGGCATGACCGTCTCGTTGCGAGGCGTGGTGGCGCTGCGCCCGGGCACGGGCCGGCTGCAACTCGACTGCTCGGCCCTCGACACCGACGCCCTCCTGGGCGAGCTGGCGGCCCGGCGCCTGGCCCTGCGCCGGACCCTGGCGGCCGAGGGGCTGCTCGACGCCAACCGCCGTCTTCCCCTCGGTCCCGCGCCCCTGCGCATCGGCCTGGTCGCCAGCCATCACAGCCAGGGCTACCAGGACTTCCGCAACGTCCTCGGCGCATCGGGCTACGCCTTCGTCGTGGTGGAGAGACCGGTCGTGGTCCAGGGCGCCGGTGCCCCCGCCGTGGTGGCCGCCGCCATCACCTCCCTCGCGGGGGCGAGGGCGGGGGCCACGACCGTCGACCTCGTCGCCGTGGTGCGAGGCGGAGGCGCCCGCACCGATCTCGACGCTTTCGACTCCGAGGTGGTGGCTCGAGCGGTGGCCGGCGCCGGGGTGCCGGTCTGGACGGGTCTGGGCCACACCGGCGACCGCTGCCTGGCCGACGACGTGGCCGCCGCCAGCTACCCCACCCCGACGGCGTGCGCCCAGGCGATCGTGTCCCACCTGGCCCGGTTCGATACGGCGCTGTGCGAGCGCGCCCGGCGGCTCCAGGAGCTGGCGGGGCGGGCCGACCAGGCCGGGCGCGAGATGCTCGACCGGCGGCGGACGTCGCTGGCCCGCAGCGCCACCGCCCAGCTCGGACGCCACGGTGACGCCGCCGCCCACCGGGCCACCGCCCTCCAGCTCGCCGCCGGTCGAGCCCTGACCACCGCCGGTCGCTCGGTGGCGTCGTCGGCCGGCCGCCTCCCCGGGTTGGCTCATGCCGCCGTCGACGGGCGGGCCGCCCGGCTCCGCCAGCAGGCCGAGACGGTAGGTCGGGAGGCCATGGCCGGTCTCGGCACCAGCGAGCACCGCCTGCGTGCCGCCGCCGGGCGGGTGACCACCAGCGCCCGGCGCGCCGTGGCCGACGAGGAGCGCGACCAGGCCGGCACCCGGCGGGTGCTGGTCGCCTTCGACCCCACCCGTCAACTCGAGCGGGGCTGGACCCTCACCCTCGACGCCGA
>JBBWZS010000149.1:0-3971 GCA_039649175.1 Acidimicrobiaceae bacterium | reverse complement strand
CGCTGGCCGCCGCGCTGCTGGCCCTGTTCTACGCCGTGCTGGGCGTGGCCGTGGCCTCGCTGACCGGGCGGCGCATCGTGGCCGGAGCGTCCCTGCTGGGCATCACCCTGGTGTCCTCGACGGTGTCCGCCATCCTGATCCACGCCAACGACAGGGGCCGGCCGGGGAACGGCGGTGGAGGCCACCCGGCGGCGCTGCTCAACATCCTGGCCCTGCCCCTCAAGATCCGCGATCTGGTGTTCCTGGGCCACATCGCCCGCGACTCCCCCTTGTCCGGCGTGGCCGGCGCCGGGGCGCTGTCCGTGGCCTGTTACACCGCCGTCGTCGTGGGCTGCATCGCCATCGTCCTCTACCGCTACCGCTCGGTGGAGATGTGACCGAGCCGGGCGACCCCGCCTTCGTCGACGACGCCACCGTCGTCGTCGAGGACGCCTCTGTGTGGTTCGGCCAGAAAGTGGCCCTGTCCGAGCTGGCCTGCTCGTTCGGGCCCGGCGTGGCCGGGCTGCTCGGGCCCAACGGCGCGGGCAAGAGCACCCTCATGCGGGCCGTGACCGGGCTGGTGGGGGTCAACGCCGGCTCGGTGACGGTCGACGGACGGGATCCCCGGCGCGACAGGGACGTCCACCGTCGCATCGCCCTGGTGCCCGAGGACGAAGCGGTGCCGGGCGCGCTCACCGCCCGGGAGCTGGTCCGCTACGTCGCCGACCTCCACGGTGTCCGCGACGCCGACGCCGCGGAACAGGCGCTGGCCGCGGTGGACATGCTCCCCGCGGCCGACCGCCGGCTCAGCGGGTTCAGCAAAGGCATGCGCCAGCGGGCCAAGGTGGCCGCCGCCCTCGTCACCGACCCGTCGGTCCTGGTGCTCGACGAGCCGCTGAACGGCGCCGACCCGGTCCAACGGGTCCACCTCATCGACCTGTTCCGGCGCTTGGGAGCCGAGGGTCGGACGGTCATCGTCAGCTCCCATGTCCTGTCCGAGGTGGAACGGCTCGCCGACCGGGTGCTGGTGCTCATCCACGGACGGCTCGCCGCCGCCGGCAACCACCGGGCCATCCGCGACGCCATGGACGACCGCCCCCGCCACGTCCTGGTCCGGGCCGACGACACCCGCCGCCTGGCCGCCGCCCTCCTCGACGTCGACACGGTCGTCGGGGTCAGCCTCACCGACGCCGGGCTGGTGGTGACCACCAACCGGGCCGGCGACCTGGCCGTGGCCGTGGCCCCGGTGGCCCGCACGCTCAAGGTCCGCCTGCGCGAGGTCCGGCCCCTGGACGACTCGCTGGAGAGCCTGTTCCGGGAACTGGTCCGCTGAGCACGCCGGCGCCCCCCTCGCGGTCCAGCGCACCGCTGTCGGCCGTGATCCGCTACACGCTGCGGGTCTGCGTGCCCCGCCAGCGGGTGCTGCTGTTCCTACCCCTCGCCGGTGCCGTCCTGTTCGGCCTGTTGTCGCGCATCTCCGACGAGCCGGCGACGGACGCCTTCGCCCGGGTCGGCGGCTCGGCGGTGCACACGCTAATCCTGCCCATCACCTGCCTGGTCGTCGGCGACGCCCTGCTGGGCGCCGAGATCCGTTCCGGGATCTTCGCCTTCACCTGGCTCAGCCCGGTCCGCTTCTGGACCATCGTCGTCGGCCGGTGGATCGGTGGGTGCCTGATCGCCACCGCCATCCTCGCTCCCGCCGTCGCCGCCGGCGCCCTGGTCGCCGGTGCGCCCGGGAGCGCAGCCGCCGCGGTGATCGCCGCCGTCGCGGGGGCCGCCGCCTACCTGGCCCTGTTCGTGGCCGTCGGGGCCACGTTCCAGCGACCGGTCGTCTGGTCGCTGGCCCTGGTCATCCTGGTCGAACGGCTGCTGGGCGCCGGCCTGGCCGGCATCGCCCAGCTCTCACCGGGATGGCTGGCCCAGGAGGTGCTGGTCGGCCTCACCCACGCCTCCGTCGACCTGCAGCGAAAGGGCATTCCCCACGGCTGGGCCGCGGTCGGGCGCCTGGCCGTGGTGGCCGCGGTCGGCCTGGCCATCGCCACCCGCCGGCTCCGCCGCCTCAAGGCCGCCTCGGCGTCGGACTGAGCCGGCGCCCGGCGGCGGGAGAGCTCAGGTCACGTTCCCCGTCAGCAGCAGGACGAGGAGGATGATCAGCAGTATCCCGCCGAGGCCGATGCCGCCGCCCCGGTACCTCCCTCCGCCGTATCCGAGACCGCCGCCAAAAGCCACGACGATCAGAATGACCAGCAGTATCAGCAGGAGCATGGTGGAGTTGTCACCGTCGCCTCCCGTGACGAAACCGCGCCCGGCTCACACCGTCTTGGGCGTGAACGTGTCGCAGCCGTTCTGGTCGGTGGCCCGGTAGCCGTTCAGGAACCAGCGCTGGCGCTGCTCCGAGGAGCCGTGGGTCCACGACTCCGGGCTCACCTGGCCCTGGGCCTGCTGCTGGATGCGGTCGTCGCCGATCGAGGAGGCCGCGTTCAGCCCGTCGGCGATGTCGGCGTCGGTCAGGTCCTCGATGAATCCGGTGTCGACCGCTCCCTTGGCCCACATGCCCGCATAGCAGTCGGCCTGGAGCTCCACCCGCACCCCCGCGCTCTGGGGCCCGGTGGCCGTGCCCCGGGCCTTGTCCAGCACCCCGCGCTCGTCCTGGATGTGGTGGCCGTACTCGTGGGCGATGACGTACGCCTCGGCGAAGGGGCCGCCGGTGGCGCCGAAGCGGCTCCGGAGCTCGTCGTAGAAGCCCAGGTCGATGTAGACGTGCGTGTCGAGCGGGCAGTAGAAGGGACCGACCTCGGACGTCGCCGAGCCACAGCCGGTGGACGTGCTGCCGGTGAAGAAGACCGTCGACGCCTTCTCGTAGCCGGGCTGGTGCTGGCCCCAGTACGCCTGCACGCTGTTGACCACGCCCACGATCCGGCAGTCCTCCTGCTGGTTGGCGTCGGCGCCGGTCCGGCAGCTGGCCGACAGGTCCGACTTGAGGTTGCCGGCGGGCGGGTTCGACACGCCGCCACCCCCGCCTCCGCCGTTCAACAGGGACACGATGAGCACGATGAGGCCGATCAGACCTCCGCCGCCCAGCACGGCGGGCCCGGCGCCCCGCCGGTCGGACACCTGCGACGCATCCAGCTCTGCCCCTTGGCGAAATCGCACCCGCGCTCCTCGTGTCGGTCGGTCCCGTTACTGTTCTTGCCCAGTACGCCTCCCGTCCGATCAGACCGGCGGCTCCGTAGAACAGATCAGAGCCGTGATCGCCCACGAGGTGGCCGAATGAAGACCGTTGTCGAAGTCCAAGAAGCGCTCGGCCTGGGCGGGATCGCCGGGTGCGACCTCGTCAAGGCCCTGGAGGCCGACGCCCGGTTCCGGCGGGACACGTTCCTCGGCGGGATCCTCCACCCGGGGCGCACGTCGTTCCGTGAGCTCTCGGCCACCGACAGCCTGCACGTGCTGGTCCACGGCACCCGGGTCTCGGCCCACGTCGACGAGATCTCTCCCCTGGTCATCCGGGCCAACGGCTCGCACCGCTACGCCTGGGGGCGGGTCGTCGCTCACAACCTGCTGGTCCTGGTCGGCGACATGACCCGTCGGCTCCGTGGCCAGCAGGGCGAGCAGCGGTGCGACCTGCGCTGCGAGGTCGAGTGGTTCGACGACGGCGAGGCCGCCGAGTAGGGACCGCACCGGACATAGGCTCCGCCGATGGCCGAGATGACACGCGACGAGTGGCGGGCCTTCCTCACCGAGCCGGTCAGAACGGCCAAGCTGGCGACCGTCCGGGCCGATGGCCGCCCCCACGTGGCGCCGATCTGGTTCGCCCTCGACGACGACGACACCATCGTCTTCATGACCGGGGCCTCGTCGGTCAAGGGACGGTCCATCCTGGCCGAGCCGAGGGTCGCCCTCTGTGTCGACGACGACCGGCCGCCGTTCTCATACGTCCTGGTCGAAGGCCGGGCCGAGATCGTCGACGACGCCGAGGCGCTGCTGTTCTGGGC
>JBBWZS010000125.1:0-6345 GCA_039649175.1 Acidimicrobiaceae bacterium | reverse complement strand
AGCGATTGTTGGCGGTGGTGGTCGTTGTATTCGCGGGCAGGGTGGTGGTGGCCCCCGGTACGGTCGTGGTCGCTCCCGGTACCGTCGTCGTGGCACCGGGCACGGTGGTACCGGCCCCGGGGAGGGTGGTCGTCGCTCCCGGCACGGTGGTGGTTGCTCCCGGGACCGTCGTCGTCGCCCCCGGGACCGTGGTCGTCACGCCGGGCACGGTGGTCGTTGCTCCCGGCACGGTGGTCGTCGCTCCCGGCACGGTGGTCGTCGCTCCGGGGATCGTGGTGCTGCTGGTGGTTGTGGTGGCGGCGCACGTCGGCGCGGTGATGGTGTCGTTGATCAACGACACCTGGCCCGTCCGGGCCAGAAGGCGACCGTCGATGACCGCTCCGTTGTTCACGCTGATGCTGGCGTTGGCCATGACGGTGCCCACGAATTGGGTCGTCGTGTCGATCGTCGCCGAGCTCCCGACCTGCCAGAAGACGTCACATGACGATGCGTTGCTGTCCAACACGACGCTCGACCCCGGTGCCGTCGTGAGCGTGGTGCCGATCTGAAACACGTAGGTCCCGGCGCCGCTGAGGTGGAGGCTCCCCGTCAACTGGGCCGAGCTGGAAAAGCAGTAGACCCCGGGGAGGAGCGGGGTGGCAACCGTCCCGATGTCCTGGCCGAGGACCTTGCCGGTCTCATCCGTGCAGGGGGTCAGGGCAGCGGCTGCGTTGTAGGCGGTCGTGAGGTCGCTCTGGGCGGTCTGAGCCGGACCATCGGTGGCGTGAAGCGTCCCGTTCACGATCGTCCCGTTCGGAGGCCCGGTGAAGCCGGTCACGGCGCTTCCCGGGGACACGCCGAGGTCCCCACTGACGACACTCGGCCCGGTGTTGGTGACGGTGGAGCCGGCGAGGACAGCGAAGGTGTTCGCGGTGCCGAGATCGATGGCACCTTGGGCCGCGCCCGCCCCATTCAGGGCCAGGCCCACAGATGCAAGCCCGAGCGTGGCGAGGCCGATGACGGCCAGTGCGATCCTCGTGTGAACGCGAGCCTGGTGACTGGTGATCGCGCGACTGATGCCGTCAACTCGGCGCATGACGCCTGGTCGGTCCATGAAAATCCGCCAATCGACTGGCCTGCGCCTCAGGCCCATCGCCGTGGTGACCAAAATCCTACCAAGTCACGGGAACGGGCCTGCCGAGGAACTCGGCTCAGCTCTTCTGGTGCGACAGAGGCCCCGTCAAACGGGGCCTCTGTTCTTCTGTGCTCTGGATGGAGCGGACGACGGGATTCGAACCCGCGACCCTCACCTTGGCAAGGTGATGCTCTACCAGCTGAGCCACGTCCGCAGTGACCCCAGCTTAGCAACGACTGCGGGGCCGGCGACGCCCATCACCGCATCCGCAGGGTCGACACCATCTGGTCGCAGCCCGAGCTCATCGTCTCGCGCTTGTCCGGTGTGAACTGGCAGTTCAGCTCGTACTGGGCGGCGCCCTCGTACAGGTAGATCACCCGGCTGTTGCGCCTGGCGGCGTCGTCGGCCAGGACGAACGCCTCGTAGCGGACGGCGGGGTGACCCCCGACCTCGGTGATCTGGCCGTAATACGGTCGTCCGGCGAACCGGCTGATCACGCTGTTCAGCTCGGGCAGCTGGTCGCGGAGCGCCAGGGATGCCACCGCCGGGCTGAGGTTGTACCGGGTGAGCAGCACCGAGTTGTCGGCGTCGATCCCGATGGCGGCGCTGGCCGCCGGCTCGGCACCGGCGGTGCGGCTGGCGTCGTAGGTGAAGTTGCCCGATCCCCAGTCCTTGGGATAGCTGAAGGTGAACGGGAAACGGGGGTCGGCGAACACCCGGCCGGCGGCGCCGGAGGTACCCGCCGACTTGGCCGCCGCCTGCCCATCGCCGGACTTGGTCGAGGCCCCGCATCCGCTCAGGGCGAGCCCGAAGACGCCGAGCAGAGCGGGAAGGCGCAGGCGCAGCGGCATGGTGGCCAGTGTCGCGCCTGACCGAGCGGGCTCCGATCGCCGCCACTTGTGAGGCTGTTCCGGTGCGTGCCATCGGACCTGCTCCGACGCTGACGCTGGCGCCGTGGTCGTCTGGTCGGGTCAGCGGCCACCCTCGGGACGCCCGGGGTCAACGGCCGGTGTGGCCGAACCCTCCGCCGCCCCGCTCCGAAGCGGGGAGATCGTCCATCGCACCCACCACGCCGAAGCGGGCCTGCTCGACGCGCATGAGCACCAACTGGGCGATGCGGTCGCCTCGACGCACCTGGTAGTGGGCCGCCGGGTCGGTGTTGACCAGCAGGACGCGCAACTCGTCGCGGTAGCCGGCGTCGATCAGGCCCGGCGTGTTCAGGCAGGTGACCCCGTGGCGCAGGGCCAGCCCGCTGCGGGGGAGGACGAAGCCGGCCCATCCCACCGGAATGGCCACGGCGACCCCGGTGGGCACGAGCGCCCGGCCACCGCCGGCAGCCAGGCCCACGTCCTCGCGGGCCACCAGGTCGGCCCCGGCGTCGCCGGGCCGTGCGTAGGCGGGGAGGGCCAGATCAGGGTCGAGTCGCACCAGGGGGAGGTCGAGCATGTCCGAGCAGCCTCTCGTATCGGCACGGCGCCGTCGAACGGGGTGTGATCAGGAGTCGAGCGTCGCAGGGGCGACACCGAGGCGCGCAGCCAGGACGCCGGCCTGCAGCCGCCGGTCCCAGGCGGCGACGATGAGATCGTCGTCGCCCCGAGGATCCCCTACGATCGCCGGTCGTGCTCGTGTGGATGGACCTGGAGATGACCGGACTCGACCCGGCCACCAACGTGATCGTCGAGATCGCCACCATGGTCACCGACGACGACCTGGCGATCGTGGCCGAAGGGCCCGACCTCGTCGTCCACCAGCCCGCCGAGGCCATGGCGGTCATGGACGACGTGGTGACGAAGATGCATGCCCACAGCGGTCTCACCGAGGCCGTGGCCGCGTCCTCCCTGTCGTTGGCCGATGCCGGTGCCGCCACGCTGGCGTTCATCAAAGCTCACGTGCCCGAGGCGGCGACGGTACCGCTGTGCGGCAACTCCATCGCCACCGACCGGCGGTTCCTCGCCGCCTACCTGCCGGAGATCGACAGGTGGTTGCACTACCGGTCGGTCGACGTGTCGACGGTGAAGGAGCTGTGCCGTCGCTGGTACCCCGAGGCCTACGCCGGCGCGCCCCGCAAGGCCGGGTCCCACCGGGCCCTCGACGACATCCGCGAGAGCATCGCCGAGCTGGCCTACTACCGCCAGGTCATCTTCACCTCACCGCCGCCCCGACAGGGCCCGGTGGACCACGCCGCAACCGAGACCGGCCCGAGCTGACCGTGCCCGCCGGCGCGTGGCCGTTCCTCGACCACCCCGGGCCCCTGGCCTTCGCCCACCGCGGGGGCGCCGGCGACTGGCCGGAGAACACCATGGCCGCCTTCGAGCACGCCGTCGGCCTTGGGTACACCTATCTGGAGACCGACGTGCACGTCACCGCCGACGGCATCCTGGTGGCCTTTCACGACGACGTGCTCGACCGGGTCACCGACCGTCGAGGCCGCATTGCCGACCTGCCCTGGTCGGAGGTGGGCGCCGCCCGGGTGGACGGTCAGGCCATCCCCCTGCTGTCCGACATCCTCGAGGCCTGGCCCCACGTGCGGGTCAACATCGACGCCAAGCACGACGGCGCGGTGGAGCCCCTCGTCGGTGTCATCGAAGGTGCCCGCGCCCACGACCGGGTGTGCGTGGCCGCCTTCTCGGATCGCCGCCTGGCCCGGTTCCGGCGGCTCACCGGCGGGGGGGTCTGCACCGCCGCCGGCCCCGGTGAGATCGCCCGCCTGCGCCTGGCCTCGTTCGGCCCGGCCAACCGGCACCCGGCGGCGGCCTGCGCCCAGGTGCCGGTGCGGTTCGGGCGGGTCCGCATCGTCGACGCCGCCTTCATCAACGCCTGCCGGCGCCGGGGCCTGCAGGTCCACGTGTGGACCATCGACGAGGCGGCGGAGATGGAGCGTCTTCTCGATCTCGGCGTGGACGGGATCATGACCGACCGCCCCGCGGTGTTGAAGGAGGTGCTCCAGGCCCGGGACCAGTGGCCGGCCTGACCGGGGCCACCGTCTCACCCCGTCGGTAGCCTGCCAGCAGTGGACATCGGGGTGTGCCTCACGGCCGAGCAGCAGGTCATCGTCGACGGCGGCGGCGACCGCCAGTACGTCGCCGGCACGGCGGGCACGGGCAAGACCGTCACCCTGGTGGCCCGCTACCTGCGCCTGGTGGCCGAGCACCCGGCCTCGGAGGTGCTGGTGCTGTGTGCCACCCGCCGGGCCGCCGAGCGCTTCGTCGACATGGTGCTTCCGGCGCTGGCCGGCGGGTTCGACGCCCTCCCCGTCACCACGGCGTGGGGTCTGGCCTACGACGTGCTGGCCCGCCACGACGCCGCGCCGGTGCTGCTCACCGGCGCCGACCAGCGCGAGGAGGTCGCCCGCCTGCTGGCCGCCGACGGCCCCGGCCGGTGGCCGTCGGCCGCCGGCCTGGTGGGGCGGCGGGCGTTCGCCGCCGAGGTGGCGGGGGCGGTGATCGACCTCGAGTCGTCGATGCTGACCGACGGCGAGGTGCTGGCGCGGGCCGAGGCCATCGGCCAGCGGGCTCGCTGGGCCGACCTGGTGGGGTTCACCGGCCGATACCGTGCGGCCCTCGCCGGACAGGGCATGGTCGACGGAGCCGGGCTGCTGGTGGCGGCCACCGAGGTGCTCGACCGGTCCGAGCCGTCGGGCGAACACGCGCGCACGGGCCGGTTCACGCACGTCCTGGTCGACGACGCCCATCTCAGTGTGCCCGCCACCGCTCACCTGGTCAGGCGTCTGGCGGCAACCGGCGCCAGCGTCACCGTGGCCACCGACCTGGGCGCCGCCGTCTCCACCATCGACCCGTGGGCCGGCCTGTTGGCCGAGGGCGCCGCACCGAGCCGGTTGACCACGACCTTCGTGGCGCCGGCGGTGGTCGAGCTCGTCACCTGCGGTCACCCTTCGGTGGAGGCCGAAGCCGTCGTCGGCGAGCTCCTCGCCGCCCATCGCGAGGGCGTGGCCTGGTCCGACATGGCCGTCCTCGTCCGCAGTGCCCGTGGCGCCCGGGCCCGCGCCATCGCCCGTGCCCTGGCCCGCCACGACGTCCCCACCGGCGCCGTCACCGGGGTGGGCGGCGACGAGCCGGTGGTCCGGGGCGTCCTCGACGTCCTGGCCTGGGTGGCCGGAGACACCGCCGCCCTCGACCGGGTGCTGGCCTCACCGGTGGCCGCCCTCGACCCCGCCGAGGTCCGTTCGGTGCGACGGGAGGCGGCCGCCATGGGCATCCCTCTCGAGGCTCATCCCCGGGTGGCGGCCCTGGCCCGGTTGCGCGCCGACCTGGTGGCCCGGGCAGCGACGGCCACGCCGGCCGACCTGGCCTTCGAGGTGTGGCGCCAGTGCCTCGGTCATCTGGTCGACGGCGGCGGCGGTGGTGGAGACGAGGGTGGGGGTGACGACCGGTCACTCGACACCCTCGTCGCCATGGTCGACGCCCTTGGGCGCAGAGCCCAGCGTCGCCCCCACGAACGACTCTCCGAGTTCGTGGATCGCTATGCAAACGAGGGTGTCGACGCCGACGCGTGGGAGCCGGGGGAGTCCTCCGGTGACGAGGTCGCCATCGTGTCCATCACCGGCGCCGCCGGCCGCCACTGGCACACCGTGGTGGTGGCAGGGTGCGTCGAGGGCGAGCTTCCCCGGGTGGCCACCAGGGCCCGGTTCTTCGACCGCCACGCCGTCTCCGCGGGCCCGACCACGGGCGGCACCGCCGACGCCGACGCCACTCCGCCTGATGGAGCCGAGCGCCGCCGCCTCGTCCTGGCCGACGAGCGCATCCTCTTCTCCACGGCGGTGTCGAGAGCCCGGAATCGCCTGGTGGCCACCGCCGCCCCCGAGCCGGGTGTGCTCCTCAGCCGCTTCGTCGAGGGCTGGCCGACGGCCGCGGTGCGCTTGCCACTGGCCCCTGGGGCCGACTTCGTCACCCTTGCTCCCACGGAGAGCGCCACCCCGGTCTTTCCCGACGGCCACCTGCGCCTGTCGGCCAGCCAGCTGTCCACCTACGACGACTGCCCCCTCCGCTACGCCTACGAGTACGGCCTGGGGGTACGCGGCGAGGCGGGGCCCCAGGCTGCGCTCGGCACCCTGGTGCACGACGTGCTGGCCACCTTCACCGACCCGGCCGCCGACAACCCGGTGCCCCACACCCGCCAGGGGCTGCTCGACCTGGCCGCCCAACGGTGGCGCGACGACATCGCCCGCTACCGGCCCCAGGTCGAGGAGGCCCGGCGCGACTACTTCGCCATGC